>JADMJR010000168.1 GCA_018780365.1 Acidovorax sp.
GACGACGACCAGTCCATCTACGGCTGGCGCGGCGCCACGCTGGACAACCTCAAGAAACTGCCCATCGACTTTCCGCACCTCAAGGTCATCAAGCTGGAGCAGAACTACCGCTCCACCAGTGCCATCCTGCGTGCGGCCAACAACGTGATCGGGCCCAACCCCAAGCTGTTTCCCAAGACCCTGTTCAGCGAACTGGGCGAAGGTGAGCCGGTGCGGGTGGTGGACGCCGACAGCGAAGAACACGAGGCCGAACGGGCCGTGGCCCGCATCCAGAGCCTGCGCGCGGCCAGCAACCCGCCGCCGGACTGGAAGGGTTTTGCCATCCTGTACCGCGCCAACCACCAGGCCAAGCCGTTCGAGAAGGCGCTGCGCAAGGCGAACATTCCCTACAAGGTGTCGGGCGGCACCAGCTTTTTTGACCGTGCCGAAATCAAGGACCTGTGCGCCTGGTTCCGGCTGTGGATCAACAACGACGATGACCCGGCATTTTTGCGTGCCATCACCACGCCCAAGCGCGGCATCGGCCACACCACGCTGGCCTCGCTGGGCGCGTTTGCCACGCAGCACAAGCAAAGCATGTTTGGCGCGCTGTTCAACGGCATGCTGCCGGCAGCCGTGCCCAAGCGCGCGATGGATGGGCTGCACGAGTTTGGCCGCTACATCAACTACCTGGAATACAGCGCGCGCCGCGTGCATGGCGCCGAAGAGTCGCGCACCTTCCTGAACGAATGGCTCAAAGAGATCGGCTACGAACAGCACCTCTACGACAACGAAGACAGCGAGAAGGTGGCCGCTGCCCGCTGGAGCAACGTGATGGAGTTCTGCGACTGGATGGCGCAGCGTGCGGGCGGCCAGATCGACGACACGGCGGGCGCCGTGGTGGCCAAGGAGACCAAGAGCCTGCTGGAGGTGTCGCAGACCATTGCGCTGCTGTCCACCATCAGCGAGCGCGAGCAGGAGCAGGACATGGTCACGCTCTCCACACTGCACGCCAGCAAGGGGCTGGAGTGGCCGCACGTGGTGCTGGTGGGCGTGACCGAGGGCATGCTGCCCTTCAAGCTCGACGACGACGAAGGCCGCCAGCAGAAGGTGAGCGACGACACGCTGCAGCGCCTGCAGGAAGAGCGCCGCCTGATGTACGTGGGCATCACCCGCGCCCAGCGCACCCTGGCCGTGAGCTGGACCAAACGGCGCAAGAAGGGCCGCGAGATGGTGGCCGCGCAACCCAGCCGCTTCATCGCCGAAATGGGCCTGGACAAGACCACGGCCCGCGAAGACCCGCGCGAAAAACTCAAGGCCCTGCGCGCCGAGTTTGCCGCCAAGAAGGCACTGGCGGCCAACACCCCGCCCGTGGCCTGACAACACGGCACCGACGCCCACCCACCTGCCTGTCTGCCCCATGAAGCTGTCGCCCTCCGCCACCCACCCACGGACCCGGTCTCGGTCTTTGCCACGGCCGGTGTTTGCTTTGTTTTTGATAGCTATCAACGCTTACCCCACAGGCGCCAGCAGCCAAAATATCCCACAAACCGTGGCGGCGGCATGCCCCGCCGCCGCAGACATGGGCCACCAGCACCTGCAGGGCCAGTGGCGCGCTGAACTGCAGGGCGTGGCACCCGGTGCAGGGGCCACGGTGGTGACCCTGCAGCTGGGGCCCCACCCCGAACTGGCACACAGCGTGCGGGGCACGGCACAGCACCCAGGCGCCACGGCCCAGGTCAGCGGCGATGTGGACGATGGCGACCTGACCCTGGAAGAATCGGTCAACGGCACCAACATCAGCGCCACCTGGACAGGCCGGGTGGTGGATGGCAGTTGCGGCAAGGAAGTACGAGGAACATGGAACAACGCCCACCCCACTCCACCGGCCCCATCGGCCGTCCCGTTCGTGATGCGCAGGCAGGCGGGATGGCAGTGATGTCCACCCGCGCGCCCACCGCCTTAGGCCCCCTGCAACGCACTGCAGCGCTGGTGCTGGCGGCCCTGGCCCCCGCAGGCGTCGTGTGGGCGCAAGCAGCGCCCGCAGCCACCGGCGCCGCGGATGCCGACAGCGCCTGGCGCCGCTGCACCGCACTGCCGGGCGACAACCAGGCGCGCCTGGCCTGCTTTGACCAGTGGGCGGCCGAGCAGACCTGGAGGGCCCCCGGTGCCTCGGCGGCCGATGCCACCAGCACCGCAGCCGCCGTGCCCACGCCCGTAGACACCACCCTGCCGGCCACACGCATCATCGAGGTGGCACGCACCGAAGGCTGCCGCGACCCGCAGTACAGCGACCTCTCGCGCTTCTGGGAGCTGGAGTCGGGCAGCGACTGTGGCACCTTCAGCTTCCGGGGCTACCGCCCCATCACGGTGTCGGTGATTGCATCGAGCAACGTGAACCGCCAGCCCACCTCGGATGCCGAGGGCAACTCGGCCACCGAGTCCACCCCCTACCGCCGCGCCGAAAACCGCATCCAGCTGTCGGTGCGCACCAAGGTGGCACAGGGCCTGCTCACCCAGGGCCACCCCACGCTCAAGGATTCGGTGTGGTTCGGCTACACCCAGCAGTCGTACTGGCAGCTGTTCACGCCCGAGATCTCGCGCCCCTTCCGCACCACCGACCATGAGCCCGAGGTCATGTACGTCTACCCCACCGACGCCAAGCTGCCGTTCGGCTGGCGCTGGCGCTACAGCGGCATCGGACTGGTGCACCAGTCCAACGGCCAGAGCAAGCCCCTGTCGCGCAGCTGGAACCGCGCCTACCTGATGACCGGCATGGAGCTGGACAACCGCTTCAGCGTGCGCGCGCGCCTGTGGAAGCGCATTCCCGAAAGCACGGGCAGCGACGACAACCCCGGCATCAGCGACTACATCGGCCGTGGCGAGCTGTCGGCGTTCTGGAACATCAACAAGGACAACACCCTGGGCGCCACCGTGCGCCATTCGCTGGCCAGCAGCGACCGGGGCTCGGTGCGCGTGGAATGGTTGCAAACGCTGGGCACCGGCCTTTTTGGCGGCAAGAGCAACCTGCGCCTGCACACCGCGCTGTTCAGCGGCTATGGCGACAGCATGATCGACTACAACCGCAAGCGCACCGTGTTCAGCATGGGCTTGAGCCTGGTGGATTTTTAAACAGGTACATCCCCCTGAGGCGCTGCGCGCCTTCACCCCTTCTCTCTCCTCGCTGCGCGAGTCGGGAAGGGGGACGACGCCCTCGCTGCGGGGCGGCCCTTGCTCGGCGTCCCGCGCTGGGGCAGCGCCAGTTTCGCGCACCGCGCCCCCTTGCCAGTTGCGCTGGGCCCAGTGCAAAGGCCATCTGTGCACAAGGCCCCGGAGCCCACTCACAACTCGTTACGACATCGTCCTCAAGTTGTGCGGAATGGCGCCGATGCGCCGCCACAATGGCACGCGCACAGAAACCCGCATGGCCCTTGGCAAACGGCGCCCAATAAGAGCCCTTTTCCCACCGTTTTACCTGCCATTGCCCACACCGTGCGCCCTCGACAATGCCGACAGAGAGGAACACACCCATGGACATGCAATACCAGCTCAAGGCAGGCAGCTACTACCTGTATGACATGCGCGAGGCGCCCAGCGCCGTCACGGGTGAACGCCGCTTCAAGCTCAAGACCGACACGGTGGCCATTGCGTTCGATGTGCACACGGGCGAGGTGCACCAGCACGGCAGCCCCACGCGCATCCAGTCCTGGGCCAACAACACGCGCCGCCGCCTGCGGGCCGCTGGCGCACAAGATGTGGCCAACGACATCGTGGTGGTGTCGGGCCCGCTGCCCGTGGACGAACTCAACAAATGCCTGTGGGTGCGCGGCTATGTGCGCCGCATGTTCTCGCGCCTGGCCACCCTGCCCCATGGCAAGCTGCAGCGGCCTGCAGCCGAGCCGTTTCGCAAGGCGGCCTGACACGCCAAGCCACCACCTCCGTAGACCCCCGCCAGGGCCGCGCACAGCGGCCCTTTTCTTTTGGAGGGAGCGCCCCGAAAAGGCTCAGGCCTCCGTGTCCTCGGCCACGTCGCTTTCCATCGCCTCCAGCACCTCGGCATGCTTGACGATGGTCACCGGCACCGGGCTGGCATGCGCCACCTCCTGCGACACCGAACCCAGCAGTGCGCTGGTGATCGCGCCCTGGCCCTTGGCACCAATGACGACCATGTCGCAACCCGAACGCTCGATCATGTCCACCAGCGTGTGGGCCACATCGCCCACACCCACATCGGTTTCGTAGGCCACCCCGGCGGCATCGAGCAGCACCCGCGCCGACGCCATGAGGTGGTCGCCCGCCTCCAGGCTGGCGGCGGCGATCAGGTCGGGGTCGCGCGTGGTCACCAGTTCGTACAGTGTGGCGGGTTCCTGCACATTGGCCAGCACCATGGTGGCCTGAAGCCCCTGGCGCACCAGCGCCAGCGCGTGGTGCACGCCGTCCAGGGAGAGTTCAGAGCCGTCCACGGCGATGAGGATCTTGAGCATGTGGTTCTCCTTGCAATACGGTAAGGCCAGTGTAGCGACGCCATCCGCCAGCGCCAGCCCATACCCTTGCGCCAGGTCAGGCCGGCCCGTCTGGGACAATGCGCCCCATCATGCTGCAGTTCGACCTTCTCAAAACCGACCCCTCCAGCCACGCACGCCGTGGCACGCTCACGCTCAACCATGGCGTGGTGCAAACCCCCATCTTCATGCCCGTGGGCACCTACGGCACCGTCAAGGGCGTGATGCCGCGCAGCCTGCACGACATGGGCGCGCAGATCATCCTGGGCAATACCTTCCACCTGTGGATGCGCCCAGGCCTCGATGTGATGCAGAGCTTTGGCGGCCTGCATGGCTTTGAGAAATGGGACAAGCCCATCCTCACCGACTCGGGCGGCTTCCAGGTGTGGAGCCTGGGCGCCATGCGCAAGATCACCGAAGAAGGCGTGACCTTTGCCAGCCCCGTGAACGGCGACAAGCTCTTCATGTCGCCCGAGGTGAGCATGCAGATCCAGACCACGCTCAACTCCGACATCGTGATGCAGCTCGACGAGTGCACGCCCTACGAGACCAAGGGCCACCTCACCACCGAGGCCGAAGCGCGCAAATCCATGGAGATGAGCCTGCGCTGGGCCAAACGCTCGCGCGATGAATTCCAGCGGTTGCAGAACCCCAACGCCCTCTTTGGCATCGTGCAGGGCGGCATGTTCAAGAACCTGCGCCAGGAGTCGCTCGAGCGCTTGGTCGAGATGGACTTCCCCGGCTACGCCGTGGGCGGCGTGAGCGTGGGCGAACCCAAGGACGAGATGCTGGACATCATGGCCCACACGCCCCACCGCCTGCCGGCGCACAAGCCGCGCTACCTGATGGGCGTGGGCACGCCCGAAGACCTGGTGCAGGGCGTGGCCGACGGCGTGGACATGTTCGACTGCGTGATGCCCACGCGCAACGCGCGCAACGGCACCCTGTTCACGCGTTTTGGCGACCTCAAGATCCGCAACGCGCGCCACAAGGCCGACCACCAGCCGCTGGACACCAGCTGCACCTGCTACGCCTGCGCGGGCAGTTCGGGCGTGTCGTGGGACGACGGCGGGCGCGAGGGTTTCAGCCGCGCCTACCTGCACCACCTGGATCGCTGCGGCGAAATGCTGGGCCCCATGCTCACCACCGTGCACAACCTGCACTACTACCTGAACCTCATGCGCGAAGTGCGCGAGTCGCTGGACGCCGGCGCGTTCGCGCAGTTCCGCGCGCGCTTCAAGGCCGAGCGGGCGCGCGGCGTGTGAACGCAGGCCCTTGTCAAAATGCTACACATTTAATAGCAAATAGCGCTTGATCCACGCGCGCCAGGGGCCTCCATCATCCAGAATTTTCTGCACCAACTGCTGCGCTGGCCCGGCCGCGTGATGGCAGGCCTCGCCAGCGGGCTACTGGCGCTCCTGATCCTGTTCGAGGAATGGGGCTGGGTGCCGCTGCAGCAGCTGCTCGCGCGCATCGGCCGCTGGCCCGGCCTGCGCTGGGTGGAGGGCTGGGTGCGTTCGCTGCCACCGTGGGCGGCCGTGTGCCTGTTTGCGCTGCCCACGGCCCTGCTGCTGCCCGTCAAGCTGCTGGCACTGTGGGCCATCGGGCGCGGGCATGTGGTGTTGGGCATGCTGGTGATCGCACTGGCCAAGGTGGTGGGCACGGCCGTGGTGGCGCGGCTGTTCACGCTCACCCAGCCCGCGCTGATGCAGCTGCGTTGGTTTGCCTGGGCTTACGCGCACTGGACACGCATCAAACACGCCGTGCTGGAGCGCGCCCGAGCTTCCTGGGCCTGGCGCGTGGCGCGCGTGATCAAGCGCCAGTGGAAGCAACGCTGGCGGCGGCAGTGAACCGTGCGCCAACCAGGGCGGCGCGGGCAGAAATGCAACTATTTTGATAGCAACAAAATCAATACCATAGAGCGCAATAGGCCAAAAAACCCCAAACAACCAGGGTCAAAAATGCGAAACCCAGGCCATGGGCTGTTGGCGATTGTCAACAAATGTTTCAACATACCAGGGCACCCCACGGCCTGCCCACCGGCTGCGGGGACAATCAACCACCGCCCGCTGCCCCACCCACCATGCTTCGCCCCCTTGCCCCCACCCGGCCGCTGGCGCCCCCATTCGCCTGGCTGGCCCTGGGGCTGCTGATTTTTGGCGCCTGCCTGGTGGGCATTTTTGCGCGGCCCATCGGTTTCCTGTCGGCGTTCTGGCCCGCCAATGCGCTGCTGCTGGGCCTGCTGGTGCGTTACCCCCACCTGGCCCGCCCCCCCGCCTGGGTGGCCGCCGCCGTGGGCTATGTGGCAGCCGACCTGGCCACGGGCAGCGCCTGGGGCATGGCGCTGTGGCTCAACGGCGCCAACCTGCTCGGCGCCACGGCGGGCTGGCTGGTGCTGCGCCTGCTGGACGAAAACATCCGGCGCCTGCAGCGCACGGCGTCGGCGCTGTACCTGCTGCTGGCAGCGCTGGTGGCCAGCACCGTGGGGGCACTGGCGGGCTGCGGCGCCGCGCCGGTGTACTTCAACGCGCCCTGGACGGACCTGCTCTCACTGTGGTTCAGCACCGAGCTGATGAACTACATGCTCATCGTGCCCGTAGTGCTGGCCGCGCCACATGCCAACGACCCGCCCCAGGCCACACAGGGCGGCCTGCAAGGTATGTCGCCGTTCTGGCGCGTGGCGCCCGTCAGCTCGCTGCTGCTGGCCGAGGGCATCCGCACCGTGATCGGCGGGCCGGGCATGCTGGCCTTTGTGGTGCCGGGGCTGCTGTGGTGCGCGCTCAGCTACAGCGCCTTCACCGCCAGCCTGCTGTCGCTGGTGGTGTGCCTGTGGACCATGGCGGGCGTGGCCACAGGCGTGCTGAACTTCACGCCAGCCCATGCGGGCGATGTGTTCTCGCTGCGGGTGGGCGTGACCCTGCTGGCGCTGGGGCCGCTGGCCGTGGCCTGCGCCAGCGCCGCACGCGCCGAGGCCCTGCGCCGCCTCGACTACGCCGTGCGCCACGACGACCTGACCGGCGTGCTCGCGCGCCGTGCGCTGCTCAAGCAGGGCGCGCGCCTGCTGGCCAGCCACCAGCGCGAGTCCGCCGGGGCGGCGGTGCTGATGCTGGACGTGGACTTCTTCAAGCAGGTGAACGACCTGCACGGGCATGGCGCGGGTGACCAGTTGCTCATCGGCATTGCCCAGGCCATGGCACACACGCTGCGCCCGCAAGACCTGCTGGGCCGCCTGGGCGGCGAGGAGTTTGCGGCGGTGTTGCCCGGGGTGTCGCCCGCCGAGGCCCACGCCATTGCCGAGCGCCTGCGCAGCGCGGTGGAGCAGCAGCCATTTGCCACCGCCCCCGGCGGCCAGGGGCCCACCCAGCGCGCCACGGTGAGCATTGGCCTGGTGCACAGCGCCACCATGGGCGGCAACGCCGACATGGACACGCTGCTGCTGGCCGCCGACGCCGCGCTCTACCGCGCCAAGGCCGAGGGGCGCAACCGGGTGGCGCTGGCCTGAGCGCCTGCATCGCCACCCACAACCACCCTCCGCGGCCCTACAGATACTGCGCCCAGAGCATGTTGCGCATGCGCCCCGCGGGGTCCCACACCGCCTTGGTGGCGCGAAACCGGTCGGCCTGCGGGTAGGCCGCCGCAAACTGCGCCCGCGTGGCATGGCGCTGGTACGGCAGGTAGTAGGTGCCGCCGTGCTGCAGGGCCAGGTCGATCAGCGCACGCGTCCACAGGCCCACAGCCTCCTGCGCCTCGGTGCTGGTGCCCTGTTTGTAGTACAGCACCCACGAAAACACCTCCTCGCGCGCCCAGGCCATCACGGCATCGGGATCGGACGGTGCGTGGCGCACCGAGATGTTGAGCACCTGTGCCCCGTGCTGCTGCAGGATGCGGGCAAGGCCCCGCGTGAAAACGGCGAACCGGGCCACGGGCACAAAATATTCCTGCAGCACATAGGTGGACTGCGTGCGGCTGGCGGGCTCCAGCGCGGCCGCGTCCAGGCTGGCCTCGCGGTTGCGCCACACCACCGGCTGGCCGCGCAGCAGCGCGGGGCGCACCACCTTGTGCTGCAGCTGGTGGCCACCCGGCAGCTCGGTCAGGGCCCAGATCACGGTTTTGTCCAGGTCATAGCGCTGGCCGCGTGGCACCAGGCGTTCGGGCACCGTCACGGGCTTGTCGGTGGTCGCCCAGGTCACGGCGGTAGCGCGGTCAAAGTGCGGGGGCAGCAGGTCGGCGTTGTGCATCACGGCCCGGGGGTTGGCGCGCACCTTGGCGGCAAAGAAGCCGGGGTAGTCGTCCAGCGCCACCTGGGCCACGCTGCGCTCCATCGCGGTGTTGGTGTCCAGGTCCAGCTCCACTTCGGTGATAACGCCCAACCCCCCGTAGCCGCCCAGGGCCGCGTGGAACAGGTCGGGGTGCTGCTGGCGGCTGGCCTCGCGCACGTCGCCGCTGGCCAGCACGATCTGCAGCGCCCGCACCGATGCGCCGATGGGGCCGTGCCCCACGTAGCGCCCATGCACGTTGACGGACACCGACCCGCCCACGGTGAAGTTGGAGTAGCTCTGCATGGTCCGCACCGCCAGGTCGTGCGGGTCCAGGTGGTCCTGCAGATCGCGCCAGCGCATGCCAGCCTGCACGCGCACCGTGCGGGCAGGGGCGTCCAGCCACACCAGGGCGTTCATGCGGCGCATGTCGATGTGCAGGCCGCCCTCCACTCCAATCTGCCCGCCCATGCTGTAGCGCCCGCCCCCCACGGCCACGGCGCCGGGCCAGTTCTGCACGGCCTGCACCACATCCTGCACACGGGTGGGCACCACCACCCGCGACACCCGCACGGAGTACAGGCGGGTCACGTTTTCGATCAGTGCGCCGGGGGCGCTGTGGGCCGACAGCGGCATCGCCGCCCCCACCAGGCCTGCAGCGGCCAGTGCGCCCAGCAGTTCGCGGCGGCGCAGCCCATGCTGCACGGCGCTCACACCCCCCATCAGTCTTCGCGCGCCAACTTGACTCCCGCACCCGTGCCGCAGGCATGGCAGAAACGTGCGAAGGCACTCTTGCGCGTGGAGCAGCTGCCGCAGTGGTCAAACAGGCCAATGCCGCAGTGCGGGCAAAAATCGATCTTCTCGTTCTTCAGGTCCACCGGCCTTTCGCAGCCCGGGCACACGCTTTTGGCCAGGCGGGCCAGGGCCACGTCGTAGCTCAGCTCCTTGCGGCGCTCCTGGTCGGGCAGGGCCTCGGCCAGCTTCTGGCGCTCCAGGTAGCGGTTGAGCGCCTGGATGGCGTAGCGCCCCACCACGGCCGTCACGGCAATGCCCACCACGTAGCGCACGTAGCCGCCGTAGCTGGGCAGATACGGCACCAGCTCCACAAAAAACGCGAACAGTGCAAAGAAGATGAAGCCCCACACAAACGGCCAGTAGGTGCTCTTGCGCTTTTTGACGAACAGCCAGCCCGCGGCGGCCAGCAATGGCAACGTCAGCGCCAGGCGGTACAGGAACACGCGCAACTCGACCTTGCGGCGCTCGGTGGCCAGCTTGTCATAGCCATCGGCCTCCAGCCGGCCCAGCCGCTCCTGCGCGGCGGCGGCCCCCTGGCGCGCGTCCAGCGCGGCCTGCTGCTGCGCCTCGACCGCCTGCTGGGTCTTGCGTTCGGCGAGCTTGAGGACGTCCAGTGCCTGGGTACGCGCCAGCACCTCGGGGTCCTGGTCGGCGCGCTGGGTGGCGCTGCGTGTGGCCAGCCAGTTGTTGAAGGTCTCGCGCGCGGCCTGCGTTTCGCTGCGGACCTTGCTGCGCTGCAGCTGGGCCTGCTCCAGCGCGGCCTGCGCGTCCTGCTCGGCCTGGCGCGATGCCTTGACCTCGGCACGCAGCTTGTCGGCGGCGGGCTTGTCGAGGAAGTCATCCACGCGCAGCGGGGTTTCGACCTTGGGCAAGTCGCCCACGATGGTGCCCCCCAGGCCGATGAGGAAACTGGCAAACACCAGCGCCACCAACCACAGGCCACGGCGGAACCACTTTTCGGACAGTCGCAGGGACTTGCTCATGCTCTTCTCCTCGGGGGCTCGGCCCCTTGTTTGAACGCTCTGCTATTGATAGCACACTGCGCTTATCTACTGCGCGCCAGCGGCCATTTTTGTTCAGTTTTTCAGCGTCAGCACCACGGGGGCGCCCGCCAGCTGCGCCCGCTGCAGCCAGGCCAGCACCGAATCGACCGTGACGGTTTCGATGCGGTCCGCAAACCGTTTGTCGTTCGGATGGTCGTCAAACGCGATGTTGGCCGAACCGACCCGCCCCCCCATGCGCGTGAGCGGCCCGATCTTGAGCGTGGTGGGCTCGTAGCCCTTGAACTGCAGCCAGGCCTGGGCCTGCTCGCGGGAGCGCACGGTGGCGGGCTCCATGGCCAGGGCCAGCGTCTCCACCGCCCACTGGTTGGACTGCTGGTACTTGCGGCCCCACACATAGCTGACCATGCTGTAGGGCAGGTACTGCAGGGTCTTGGTGCGGCCCTTGTCCTGCAGCACCGCCAGCAGGCGCTGCTGCACCTCGGGCGTGGGCACGGCGTACACAGCCTCGTAGCGCCACAGGTCGTCCAGGAAGAACTCGCCCAGCCCCTGGCGGTACAGATGGCCCACGGCCGTGCCACATTCGTTGAGCTTGTGCGCCACGCGCCATGGCCCCTCGGGGGTTTTGTAGGCCCAGCCCATGTGGGAGTAACGCAGGCCGTACTTGGACAGGTCCTGCCCCGCGCGGGCCAGCGCCACCACCTGCGCGCCCGACCTGGCGTGCTCGGCGTCCAGCGCGGCCGAGGTCTGCTCGGCCAGTTTCATGCCCCGCTCGATCACCGGCGGGGGCACAGGTTTGCGCGATTCGCACGAGCGGCCGGCCTGGGCCGGGGTGGTGGCCAGCAGCGCGGCCCCGGCGAGGAACACCATGCCCACCACGGCTGGGATGCGCCGGGCGGAGCTGCGGCCAAGGTTCAGGGCTTTCACCATCGTGCCGCTCCTCAAAGACGCTCGTTGTGCAGCAGCGCACGGCCGATGGCGTTGGGTACAAAGGCAATCGCCTCGCCCGCTGCGGACAGGATCACGCCCGTGCCAATCACGCTGCAGGTCACCACCGTGCCCACGGCGTAGGCCGAGCCCGCCACGCCACGGCCCACCACTTCCACGCTCACCTGGGCGCCGTCCGAGGCACGCTCCAGCAAGTACACCGTACCCACGGCCGAGGCTTCGACCGCCCGCACGGTCAACACGGCACCGCCCACCGACAATGCGGCAGGCACCGTCACCATGGCACCCGCAGCGGCGGAAGCCACCGAAGCCGTCCCCACCACCGAGGCCACGGGCAGCAGCGACAACGCGGCCGACACCTCACTCTGGGCATGGGCAGGGGCTGCCACCAGGGCCGCACACAACACGCCCGCCGCCAGCAGGGACCGCGACAGGCGGGTGGCACCCGCAGAAGAAAACACAGCGTTCGTCATCATTCACTCCTCAAGAATCGGCCCTCCCGCACCCCACGGGCGCCGGATGGACCAGGTCGAAAGACCCACACAGGAAAGAAAACAAAACCAGGCGCACGGGCGGCGGGTGCCGCCGGTGCCCACCCCTTAGCGGTCAGTTCTGGGGGTTGTTGGCAGCCGCCTGCGCAGCTTCGCGGCGGCCCTGCAGGCGGGCTTCGATCAGGTCGGCCTCGTGGCGGTCGCGCAGCATCTTGGCCAGCGTGAAGGCGGTGGTGATCAGGTACAGCCAGCTCACCCCCAGAAAGGCCTTGTAGGTCACGTTGATGTCCATGCTCAGCAGGCCCCAGCCCGTCAGGCCCATGGCCACCGCAAAACCACCCCACACCACCAGCTTCCACATGGGGGTGTCACCACCGCCCCGGCGCGCAGCGCTTTCGTTGTCCCGCACAAACTTGGCCAGCACAAACGCGGCCGAGAGGCAGAACACATAACCCATCACCATGAAGGCCTGCTCCAGCTGCTCGCCGGGCAACCAGGCCAGGCCCACAGCACACAGAAAAACCGCGATGCCGAACGAGACCCACACCTGCAGCTGCCAGGCCTTGGTGTCACGCTGAACAACGATGGGAGAAGAAGACATTGCAGTGGTGCCCTGGGGGCGTTGGTTGAACACGGCCCCGATGATGCAGGCAACCGCATCCAAACCCGCAGCGCGAACGTCAAAGTACCCGCTCTATCGCCAAAAAGTAGCGAAATCCGATACCAGATTGCCGCCAAAGGCTGTTCAGACTTCGCCAGCAGCGCCTAGTCAGCCCACCGCACGGCGTCAACGCATCAGCAAAGGCTCCGGTAGGGCCACGGGCAAGCGCCCACCGGCCGGACCGGACGCGCACTTCACGAACCGGTCGGTGTTCTGCTCAGACTCGGTCAAATTCAACGGACGGCGTATGGGGGTGACCGCCAGCTCGGGGCGGAACAGGGGCTCGTCCTCCAGACGGCACTGGTCACCTTGGTCCAACCCACGCTGCCCGAACCACCCGCATACATCAACCAGCGACATCCGGTCTTGCCGCACGGCGATTCGCGCTGCGTCGTAGAGGAGGTCCTGAAGCTGGGCCTGGCTGCAGTTGGGCGCACCACTGAGGCGGTAGCTGGTGGCCACCTGGCTGATCAGGCGCCCCAGGCGGGAGCGGTAGGCAAATACCTCCTTGTCCGCTTCCACGTTCAGATCCAACGGTTTGCCCTCTCCCCCCTGAACCCGCCAAGGCACGATGGCTTGTATGTCGTCCAGTGCGATGTGCCACACCTGGCAATCAAACTGGCGCCGCTCGGGCATCCTGGCGGCCGACAGGTCCAGCGCGTTGGCCTGTGTGAAGTAGCGCGCATCGGTGAAGGCCCGGCCGTCCAGGTGGTAGTAATCAACCGGGAACTGGCTGGTGCGGCGATAGGGCCGGATCTTGTAGTCCCACAAGCCAGGCGCCAGTTCCACGTTGAATTGCCCTTGGGGCGCATCCCGCCGGATGCCCATCTGCGACAGGGTCTGGTCCCGGCGGTTGGACAGCATCGCGTCGATGGCGTCCAGGAAGTTCAGGTCAATCAACACCGAGCCGAAGTTGCGCCGGTCCGACTGACGCATCTCCGTCACCCCGGCGTTGGGCACGTGCGAGTCCACCATCATGATCATGCAACCCTGCGAAGGCTGCCCCGCATTCAGGCGGTTGACATGGTGTTCGCGGGCCAGACGGATCAGGGTTTCAACCCCCAGGTTGTCGCTGGGCCCGCCATCGATCAGGTGCAGGTAGCGCTTGTCTCCGGGGTCGTCCCCCCCTTCCCGGCGTTTCACCGGGTCCAGGCTGTAACGGCGCAGGGTCACCGAGTTGAACACCCCCGGAAATGCGCCGGAGGATGCCATGGCCCAGGCAATAGGAAACTGGCTGAGGTCGGAGCCCGTGGAGCGGAGAAACTGCCGGTCACTGAAAACAAAACGGACACCGCCATTGGTGGTGTCCGTGGCATTGAAGTACACCGCTGGGCGGCGCGGCCCGCGTGGCCCCAGGTCGGCAAAAGTCACCCGTTTGCCATCAAAGAGCTTTTCCTCGAACAGCTCGGCGAGATGGTCGCTGCGGTCCAGATCCGAGAAAGTCGTCGCCATCAGGTTGACGGGGTTGAGCAACTTTCCGATGAGGGGCATGGCGAAGTCTGTCGATGCCATCTGGCGTCCTTGCTCTGCCCAATCCGGCTTTTCGCCATGGATCGCAAAGTAGGCCGCAGGGATCGATCCGCCGCTGACGGCAGAGACCGCGTCCACATTCCCCAGGATGCCCAACTTGTCCAGCTCTTCCAGGGCCGCCATGCCGAAGTTGGCCGAGCGGCTGCCTCCGCCGCTGAGGGCCAGGCCCACGAACTGGGGCCGGTCGGCCACCCATTCAGTGGCCGCACGCGGAACCGGCACCTGCGGGCGCACAAAGGAGCGCCCCATGTCCGGCTCGTTGCGATAGCTCAGCCCGGGGCGGCTGCCCACCACCGTGCAGCCCGCCAGGCAGGCGGCCGCGAGCAGAACGCACCAGGCGGCGCGCCAGCGTGTGCCCCCCCACTCAATCATGGAAGAACGTCAGCATCACGGCATTGGTGCTGAGGTTGGTCACCACCACACGCACGTCCGGGGCTTCACCCGATACCCATTCACACAGCAACTCCCCTCCTGCTTGGGCAGGCTCGCAAAGGGCCTCGTTCTTGGGCCCTTTGACGGACAACGCGATGTCCTGCATCCGGTCGCTGGCAATCCCGAAGAAGGCCTTTTGCCCGGGCTTGTAGGACAACAAGATGGGTTTGGTATCCCGCGCGCCCATGAGGATGGGCTGAACCTGCGGGCCGATCAGCGTGCCACGGCTGCGGCGCGCTGCCGATGCCTCGTCAATCAACGCCAGCAGCTCAGGCCTCCCCTGGGCCAGCTTCTTCGCGTGGGCCAGCAAGCTGGCTGCGTCCGTTTGATCCACCAGGCCCCCACGGTCTCCGTCCACACGCGCCTTCGACGGCTGCAAGCCCGAGGCGCGCTGCAGTCTTGCAGCTGCCAGCAAGGCCTGGGGGTCGTTCTGCGCAAGACCGTAGCGACCCAGCTCCTGCCCCAGGCGCCACTGCTGCAGCATCAAGGGCGTGACTGGTGCCGCCGTCTGTGCGGCGGCCGGTAGCACCAGGCCACTGGCCACGAACGCCACCAGGGCGCCCGCCAGCAGGCGCCGGGGATGCAGGATCCTGCAAAGGTTTCTCATCGCTTGGCTTCTCCAGAGTGAGTCAATCTGACCCATCCAATCTACCGCCGCACATGCAGACCACAGATACGGACTTTTCCGCATGGTCTGACGGGCACGTTGCCGATGGTAGTTTGCCTTGGCTTTTGCCGCAGACAAACCACCATCCATTGCAACTCCATCGCCCATAGGCTGGACAGGTGCACATGATCCTGCACGAAATCATCGCCCCCCTGGCAAAACCTGGGAGAACCATCCGACACCCCGCCGGGTATCGAATTTCTGTACTTTTGAGGCTCACGTCAACCGCCAAGTCTGCACTTGCGCGACACCACACGCTTCGCTCGCCCATCACAATCCGTGCCCAATTCCCCTTACCGCCATTCAGCCACCATGTCTCAGAAACCCTTTGACCTCGTCGTCCACGGCGCCACCGGCTTCACCGGCCGCCTGGTGATCGAATACCTGCTCCAGCGCTACCCCGCAGGCAGCGGCCTGCGCTGGGCCATGGGGGGCCGCAATGCCGACAAGCTCGCCGCCGTGCGCGACGAAGTGGGCGCCCCGGCCGACACCCCGCTGGTCGTGACCGACACCAGCAACCCCGCCAGCCTGCAGGCGCTGATGGACGCCACGCGCCTGGTGCTGACCACCGTGGGCCCCTACCAGCTGTATGGCAACGAACTGGTGGCCGCCTGCGCGAAGGCCGGTGTGGACTATGTGGACCTGTGCGGCGAGCCCGCCTGGATGCGCCAGATGATCGACGCGCATGAAGCCGCCGCCAAAGCCAGCGGCGCGCGCATCGTGTTCTCGTGCGGGTTCGACTCGATCCCTTTCGACCTGGGCGTGTTCCTGCTGCAAAAGGAATTCCGCCACCGCTTCGGCCACCCCGCGCCGCGCGTGCGCGGCCGGGTGCGCAAGATGAAGGGCACTTTCTCGGGCGGCACCGCCGCCAGCCTCAAGGCCACCATGGCGGCCGCTGCCACCCAGCCCGGTGTGCTGGACCTGCTGAAAAACCCCTTCTCGCTCACCCCCGGGTTTGAAGGTCCGCGCCAGCCTTCGGGCAACAAGCCCATGGTGGACGAGGCTTTGGGCGATGGCGTCTGGGTGGCCCCGTTCGTGATGGCCGCCATCAACACGCGCAACGTGCACCGCTCCAACTTCCTGCTGCAGCACGCCTACGGCACCGACTTTGTCTACGACGAAATGCTCATCACCGGCCCCGGCGAAAAGGGCGAGGCCATCGCCAACGCAGTGGCGGGCGACAAATCGCTGGGCTCTGACAAGGGCCCCAAGCCCGGCGAAGGCCCTTCGCGCGAGGAACGCGAGAACGGGTTCTACGACGTGCTGTTCCTGGGCACCGACGATGCGGGCAACAGTTTGCGCGTGGGCGTGAAGGGCGACCGCGACCCGGGTTATGGCTCCACGTCCAAGATGATCACCGAGGCCGCCGTGTGCCTGCTGCAGGATGCCACGGCGACCCCGGGCGGCATCTGGACCACGGCGCCTGCGCTGGGCGACAAGCTGATCGCGCGACTGCAGGCCAACGCCGGGCTGGGCTTCGCCGTCGAATCGGCGTAACGCCCCAGGCTCCGCCGGTTTGTCCGTTTTTGCACCAGGACGGTCCTGAAACGCACGGCCGCCCGCCCGGTGGTCCCGCAAAATGCAGGGCATGAACACTGCTCTGCGCCCCCGTGACCTGGCCCTTGCCCTGCTTGTCATCGTCGTCTGGGGGCTGAACTTTGCGGTGATCAAAGTCGGTGTGGCCGATGTGCCGCCCATGCTGCTGGGCGCGCTGCGCTACCTGCTGGCAGCCTTCCCGGCACTGCTGTTCGTCAAGCCGCCCAAGGTGCCGCTCAGGCTGTACCTGCTGTATGGCATGACCATGGCCGTGGGCCAGTTTGCGCTGCTGTTCACCGCCATCCACATCGGCATGCCTTCGGGCATGGCTTCGCTGGTGCTGCAGGCGCAGTCGTTCTTCACCCTGCTGCTGGCGGCCTGGTGGCTGCGCGAGAAATGGCAGGGCAACCAGGTGGCGGGCCTGGCGCTCGCAGGCGTGGGGCTGGTGCTGATTGGCAGCGCACATGGTGCCTCCATGCCGCTGGCGGGTTTTGCGCTGACCGTGGCGGCCGCTGCGCTGTGGGGCTGCGGCAATATCGTCACCCGCGCCGTGGGGCGTTATGGGCCGATGAACCAGTTTGCCTTCATCGTCTGGTCCAGCGTGGTGGCGCCACTGCCTTTCGTGGCACTGTCGCTGTGGATCGACGGCCCGGGTGCCGTGCTGTCCGCCGTGCAGCACCTGTCGCTGAAATCCATGGCCGCCGTGGCCTATATCGCCTGGATTTCCACGTTGCTGGGCTTTGGTCTGTGGACCTACCTCATGTCGCGCTACCCCGTGAACCGCGTGGCGCCCTTCACGCTGCTGGTGCCCGTGGTGGGCCTGACCACGGGCTGGGTGGTGTTTGGCGAGCAGTTGCTGCCTGTGCACTTTGCGGGGGCCGGGCTGCTGATGGCAGGGCTGGTGGTCAACGTGTTTGGGGGGCCCGCCTGGGCGGCCGTGATGGTGCGGCTGCGCGGCGCCCAGTGAATCCCTCCACGGCCGCTACACTGCCAGCGGCAACTCCGTGGTCGAAAGCACATTGCGCAGCACCATGAACGAGCGCACCTGCCGCACCCCCGGCAGGTAGAGCAGCTGCTCGGCATGCAGGCGGTTGAAGCTGTCGTTGTCGCGCGTGCGCACCAGCATGAAGTAGTCGAACTCGCCGGTGACCACATGGCATTCCATGCAGCCCGACACCTTGGCCGCTGCCTTTTCAAACTCGGCAAATGAATCGGGCGTGGAGCGGTCCAGCACCACGCCAATCATCACCAGCATGCCCGCCCCCACGGCCTGGGGGTTGAGCAGCGCCACCACCTTGTCGATGAGCCCCAAGCGCCTGAGGCGCTCTACCCGGCGCAGGCAGGCAGGCGGGCTCAAGTGCACCTTCTCGGCCAGGGCCACATTGGACAGCGACGCATCGCGCTGCAGTTGGCGCAGGATGGTTTTGTCGGTGCGGTCCAGCTCGGCCGACACATCGGCCTGCGGCACATTCTTGGCACGAACTTTTGTTGCGCACATTTTTAATTTCAAGAAATATTGATAACCATCATTTTGATTCATAAACAAAAATCTCCGAAATTCAGTCAAATTTTGCAACCACTTGATGCGTGTGTTTTTCTACGATGAAGGCACTGCAAGCCCCCCTTGCACCCCAACCCTTCCATCGACCGGAACACCGCCATGAACCTGCAAAAATTCCCCCGCCACCCACTCACCTTCGGCCCCTCGCCCATCACGCCGCTGCCGCGCCTGTCGGCCCATCTGGGCGGCAAGGTGCACCTGTATGCCAAGCGCGAGGACTGCAACAGCGGTCTGGCCTTTGGCGGCAACAAGACGCGCAAGCTCGAATACCTGATCCCCGAAGCCATTGCGGGCGGCTACGACACGCTGGTGTCCATCGGCGGCATCCAGTCCAACCAGACCCGCCAGGTGGCCGCCGTGGCCGCACACCTGGGCATGAAGTGCGTGCTGGTGCAGGAGAACTGGGTCAACTACTCCGACGCGGTGTACGACCGCGTGGGCAACATCGAGATGAGCCGCATCATGGGCGCCGACGTGCGCCTGGACGCCGCAGGCTTCGACATCGGCATCCGCCCCAGCTGGGAGCAGGCCATGGACGACGTGAAGAAGGCCGGCGGCAAGCCCTTCCCCATTCCCGCAGGCTGCTCCGAGCACCCGTACGGCGGCCTGGGCTTCGTGGGTTTTGCCGAAGAGGTGCGCCAGCAGGAAAAGGAGCTGGGCTTCCAGTTTGACTACATCGTCGTGTGCTCCGTCACGGGCAGCACGCAGGCGGGCATGGTGGTGGGCTTTGCGGCCGATGGCCGTGCGCGCAAGGTGATCGGCATCGACGCCTCGGCCAAGCCCGCACAAACCCACGCGCAAATCCTGCGCATCGCCCAAAACACCGCGAAGCTGGTGGAGCTGGGCCAGGAACTCACGGCCGAGGACGTGGTGCTGGACACGCGCTACGGCGGCCCCGAGTACGGCCTGCCCAGCGAAGGCACGCTCGAAGCCATCCGCCTGTGCGCGCGCCAGGAAGGCATGCTGACCGACCCAGTGTACGAAGGCAAGTCCATGCACGGAATGATCGACATGGTGCGCAAGGGCGAATTCCCCGAAGGCTCCCGCGTGTTGTATGCGCACCTGGGAGGGGTGCCGGCGCTCAACGCCTACAGCTTTCTTTTTCGCAACGGCTGATGCGTCCAGCGAGCAGCACCGGCTGGCACAGCTGGCCGGGCTGTCGCTGATCTGAAGAGGCCCTTGCCACCAGGCGGGGGCCCGCCCATTCCCCCGATCCAAGGAGTCCCCCATGAAGTGCTTGCAGCTTGTCAGACGGCGTCGCGTGGTCCTGTTGGCGGCAACCCTCGCGGGGCTGGGGCTCGGCCCGCTGCACCGGGCCCATGCCGAAGGTTACCCAGCCAAGCCGGTGCAGCTGGTCGTACCTTTCCCTCCGGGGGGCGCCGTGGACATCGTGGGCCGAACGATCAGCAAGAAGCTGGGCGACCGCCTAGGCCAGCCCATCGTGGTGGAGAACAAGGCGGGCGCGGGCACCGTGGTGGGCGCGGCCTATGTGGCCAATGCGCCTGCCGATGGCTACACACTGTTGATCAGCTCCGGCTCCACCTTCACCGTGAACCCGGCACTGAACGCCAAACTGCCCTACGACCCCGTCAAGAGCTACGAACCCATCGGCCTGGTGGCGCGCGTGCCCTTGATTCTGCTGGCCCACCGCGATGTGCCTGTGAGCAACCTCCGGCAGCTGATCGCTGCGGTGCAGCGCACGCCCGACAAGTTCTCCTACGGCTCGTTCGGCAACGGCACCACAGGGCATTTTGCGGCCGAGTTGGCCTGGTCGGCAACCGGCATCAAGCTGCTGCACGTGCCCTACCGGGGCAGCGCCCCCGCCATGGCCGACCTGATGGGCGGGCAGATTCCCTTCACCATCGACACCGTGGCGGCAGCGCTGCCACAACTCAAGGCTGGCAAGATCAAGGCCATTGCGGTCACAGGCGCCACGCGGGCCACACAGCTGCCCGACGTGCCGACGGTGGCAGAGAGCGGTTTCCCCGGGTTCTCGGCCGACTCCTGGCTGGCCGTGGTCGCGCCACACGGCTTGCCCGCCGAGGCCAGGGCCAAGCTGCACAAAGCCCTGGCCGACACCCTGGCAGACGCCGAGGTCCGCAACAAGCTCCTTGCCGCCGGGCTGGAGCCGTCGTACGCAACCGGCGATGCCGTGCTCGCGCAGATTGAAGACGAATTGCCGCGCATGCGCGCGATTGCACAGCGTGCGCAAATCCGGGCGGACTGAACCCACCCGGGGCCGTCAAGCTGCCAGCAGCTTCTGCACCCGCTCACGCAGCAGCGTGGGCTGCACTTCGGTCGACGCCACGGCAGAACCCACATTCAGGCCCACGCGGCTGTAGAAGCCCCGGCGGAACGGCCGCACCATGGCACCGCCCTGCTCGATGCGGCTGAAGTACGAGCCCCACAGGTTGGTCAGTGCCATGGGGATCACGGGGGCGGCGATGCCCTCTTCGCGTGCCCGGTCGATGATCTTCATGATGCCGCCCTTGAACTCCTGCAGCTGCCCATCCTTGGTGATGCCGCCTTCGGGGAAGATGGCCAGCAGATCGCCCTCGCGCAGCACCTGGGCGGCGCGCTCGAAAGCGGCTTCGTAAGTGGCGGGGTCTTCCTTGTAGGGTGCGATGGGGATGGCCTTGGCCAGGCGGAACAACCAGCCCAGCACGGGCACGCGGAAGATGCGGTGGTCCATCACGAAGTAGATGGGGCGCGGGCTAGCGGCCATGAGCAGCACGGCATCAACAAAACTCACGTGGTTGCAAGCCAGGATGGCCGCGCCTGCCGAAGGCAGGTTCTCGTCGCCCTGCACCTTGAAGCGGTACACAAAACGCGAGGACACCCAGGCCACAAAACGCAGCAGGTATTCGGGCACCAGCAGGAAGATGTAGAACGCCACCACCGCGTTGGCCAGCCCGGTGAACAAGAAGATCTGCGGCACCGTGAAGCCCGCGCCCAGCAAGGCCCCGGCGATGAGCGAGCTGGCAATCATGAACAGCGCGTTGAGGATGTTGTTGGCCGCGATGATGCGCGCGCGGTGCGTGGGCTGGCTGCGCATCTGGATCAGCGCGTACATCGGCACGCTGTACAGGCCCGCAAACAGGCTCAGCAGCGCCAGGTCGAGCATCACGCGCCAGTGGGCGCCCTGGGCCATGAAGGCGGCCAGGCCCATGATTTCAGACGGCGGCAGGCTGCGCGACGCAAAGTACAGGTCGATGGAAAACACGCTCATGCCGATGGCGCCCAGCGGCACCAGGCCGATCTCGACATGGCGGCGCGAGAGCACCTCGCACAGCAGCGAGCCGATGCCGATGCCAATCGAAAACACCACCAGCAGCAGCGACGCCACCTGCTCGTTGCCGTGCAGCACGTTCTTGGCCAGGCTGGGGAACTGGCTCAGGAACACCGCGCCAAAGAACCACATCCAGCTGATGCCCAGCAGCGAGCGGAACACCACGATGTTGCCGTGCGCGAGCTTGAGGTTGCGCCAGGTTTCGGTGAAGGGGTTCCAGTTGATGGTGAGCCCCGGGTCGGTGGCGGGCACCGAGGGGATGAAATGCGCCACCGCGCGCCCGATGAGCGCCGCCACCGCACAGGCCACGGCCACCGTGGTGTGGCCAATGCCAGGGATGGCCACCAGCAGGCCACCCGCCACATTGCCCAGCAGGATGGCCACAAAGGTGCCCATCTCGACCATGCCGTTGCCACCCGTGAGTTCGCGCTCGCTGAGCACCTGGGGCATGTAGGCGAACTTGACCGGGCCAAACAGCGTGGAGTGCACCCCCATGAGGAAGGTGCACAGCAGCAGGATGGGAATGTTGCCGCCAATGAAGCCCACGGCCGCCACCAGCATGATGGCGATCTCCATGTTCTTCACGAAGCGGATCATCTTCGTCTTGTCGTACTTGTCGGTGAGTTGGCCCGAGGTGGCCGAGAACAGCAGAAACGGCAGGATGAACAGCGCACCGATCACCAGCCCGGCCATGGCGGGCGGCAGCCAGTCCACGCTGAGCTGGTAGGTCACCATCACCGTGAAGGCGAACTTGAACAGGTTGTCGTTGGCCGCGCCGGAGAACTGCGTCCAGAAGAACGGCGCAAAGCGCCGCTGGCGTAGCAGGGCGAACTGGTTGGGATCCTCGTGCGCGGGCGCAATGCTGGCAGAGGGGGTTTCAAGGCTCATGCGTTTCTCCTCGTTTCCGGTGGGTTGGCTTGTTGGAATTTTCCGGGCCCGCGTGTCATGCGCGTGATCTGCGGGCGACACCCACGGTGTGGGCGCCATTCTGCCCGGACACCGTGACCTGCGCCGCGCCCCTGTGGCGCAATGCCGCCAGGGCCGACAACACGGGCCAGGCCGCTGCGGCGGCCAGCACATGCTTGAGGCTGTGGCCCGACACCCCGTGGGAGGTGGCGTCAAACACCGCGTGGTCCGCCGCCTCCAACAACTTGGCCAGGGCATACAAGGCGATCACCGCGCCCAGGTGCAGCGCCAGCGCGCCATCGCGGCGGGGCAGGCAGGCCAGGGCCAGCACCACCAGCATGCCCCCCAGCTGCACCACGGCCCAGGGCAGCAGGTTGCCACTGTGCGACCACCACACCACAGCCAGCGGCCCGGCCAGCAGCACCACGCCCGCTGTGGCCCACCCCGCCCGCTCACTCACGCGGTGGGCCGCCAGGCCCAGCAGGCCCGCAAACGGCAGCACCATGCCCAGGCGGTCCCACAGCAGGCCCGAATCCTGCGGCTGCCAGTGGTACAGCATGGAGCCCCCGGCCGTGCACAGCAGGCCCACTACAAAGAGGGTGGCGAGGGCCCGGGATGTGGCGTCCAGCACGCCCGGGCCCACGCGCCGCAGCACCACCAGGCCCCACAGACCGGCGATGGCAAAGGGCAGATTGCTCAGCACATCCAGCGCGCAGGGGATGCCCCACAGCGCCCGCTGATCGGCAAACGCGTGCTGGTGCTCGCTGGCGGGCAGCACAGGCCCGAACAAGGCCAACGCCAGCAGCGCAGCCACGGCCAGCAGCAGGCCGATTTCAGCGCGGGTCAGCGCCGGGCGGCGCGGGGGACAAGAAAAGACGGCAAAGGCCATGGTCGTCGCATCCGGGAGTGGTTGATGCCGCGCAGTGTGGGCAGTACCGCCGCGTTGGCCGCTCAAAAAGTCGCTCAGAGGGCTACCCAAGCCACCGCGGGTATTGATAATCGATACCCATGAGCACCACCGCCGACCTCGTCACCGCCCTCAAGAAGGAACTCAAGACCGCGCAGATGACCTACGCCGACCTGGCGCAGGCGCTGGGCATGGCCGAGTCGAGCGTGAAGCGCATGCTGGCCAAGGGCGACATGCCGCTGTCGCGCATCGACGCCATCTGCCGCGCACTGGCGCTGGACTTTGCCGACCTGGCGCGGCGCGTGGCCGATGAACAGCCTTTGCTGAAGGAGCTGACGCAGGAGCAGGAAAAAGCCGTGGTGGGCGACAAAAAACTGCTGCTCATGGCCATCTGCGTGCTCAGCCAGTGGACGCTGGAGCAGGTCACCACCAACTACCGGCTGACCGAGGCCGAAGGCATCAAGTACCTCGCGCAGCTCGACCGCATCGGCATCATCGAGCTGCGGCCCCTGAACCGCTACCGCCTCAAGCTGGCCAAAACCTTCCGCTGGCGCCCGCATGGCCCGGTGATGAACTACTTTCGTGACCACGCCCTGCTGGACTACTTTGCCGGCGGCTTTGACGGCGCGGGCGAAGGCGTGCTGCTGGTGCATGGCGCCATCAGCCGCAGCCTGGCACCGGCTTTCATGGAACGCATGCAGCGAGTGGCCCAGGACTTTGCCCAGCAGCACCTGGCCGACCAGAAACTGCCCGACCGCGAGCGCGAGGGCTACACCCTGCTGCTGGCCATGCGCAGTTGGGAGTTCGAGGCATTTGCGACGATGAGGAAGTAACCCATCTGATCCGCCTTCAGCGTCTTCGGCGCCCTCACAACAAGGCGGCCTCGGCCCGGCGTCTCTGGCCCGGGGAGCACACGGAACGATCCCTGCGGCCCCAGGACCAATTGCTATATTTTTGATAGCAATCAGCAGCCAACCATTGCGCGCCAGAGGCAAAAAAGGACCATCAATCCATCCCCATCGGCACCTCGCAGCCGGTTCTTAAGCCGCGCCCGCTTGACGCAACAAACAGAAAATACTATTCTTTAAATAACAAATTTCTTTTGTTTAAAGATAGTCAAATGAAAACCACCCGCCAACAGCAAGACGCCACCCGCCGCCAGATCGTGGCCAGTGCGGTGGACCTCATGACCCGCCAAGGCTTTGACGGCACGACGATGAAAGACATCGCGCGCGCCGCCGGCATTGGCGACGCCACGATCTACAAATACTTCCCGACCAAAGACCGCATCGTGCTGGGCTACCTGGACGACGTGGCCCACCAGGCGCTGGCCGACACGCTGCAGACGCCAGGATTCACGGGCTATCAGCTGCAGGAGAAGCTCCAGCGCCTGACCGACGCCGTGCTGGAGCGCCTGCTGGCCGACCGCGAATTTGTGGCCCAGGTGCGCAGCCTGGCGCGGCGCTCGCCGCTGTCGATGCTGGCGGAACCCCTGGCGGCGCGGCAAAGCCTGCGCGAGGCCGTCGCCAGCTTTCTCGAAGCCGCCGAGGCCAGCGGCGAGATCGAGCCCTGCGACTTCAAAAGCCTGGCGGGCGGGCTGTACACCGACTACCTGGCCGGTGTGGTGACGTATTGGCTGGCCGATACCTCAGATGAATTTGCCGACACCACGCAGCTGGTGGACCTGTCGCTTGGTGTGCTGGTGCAGGCGCTGCGCGGTGGGCTCGTCAACCGCGTGCTGCAACTGGGCGGCTTTGTGCTGCGCAGCCAGATGGCGCGCATGGTGCAGCACGGAAGCGGCCTGCTGGGCATGCTGCAACTGGCGCGGCAGACGCTGGGCAGCGCCCCGGCTGCCCCATCCGCGCGCAGCCCAGAGCCCCCGGCGCCGCCCCCACGCCGCGCCACACGCGCGCCCCGCACCCCGGCGGCGGCACCCGCCGCCACCCGCAAAAAGAAGAGCGCACCATGAATTCGCCCGCCGCTATCACAGCCCCCACCACCGCGCGCGCCACCCAGGTGCCACCGGGCACGGCCATCCACGCCACGCTGCCCGGGGCCGATTTTTTTGACGCCTACGAGGTGGCCGACCGTCACCCCGCACGCTCGGCCCTGCAGTCGTGGCTGGATGTGGCGGCCCGCACCCCGGCATGGACACGCGCCCTCATGTTTGTGCGCAACAAGGCCGTGCGCCTGGTGGGCCTGAAGGACCTGGGTCAGCTGCACGACGGCCACCCGCCCGCCAGCGGCCGCCCCCTGCGCGACGCGCGCAGCTACCGCGTGGGCGACCGCGTGGGCATCTTCCGCATCCGGCACCTGAGCAACACCGAGGTGGTGATGGGCCAGGACGACAAGCACCTCGACGTGCAGGTGTCCATCTGCAAACAGCCCGCTGCTCCCGGCGCCGCGCCCCGGGTGGTGCTGAGCACGGTGGTGCACATCCACAACACACTGGGCCATGCGTACATGGCCGTGATCACGCCGATCCACCGCGTGATTGCACGCGGCACGGCGCAGCGCCTGGCAGACCATGGCCAAAACTGAAACGGACGCCCCGCGCACCGGCAAGCTGGCCCGCAGCGCCATCACCGGGCTGGCGGCTGCGCGCATCGGCATGGCCCAGCTGGGCCACCGGGTGCGCACGCCGTCGGCCCAGGCGCAGGCCGACCACGAGGCCGCCCTGGGCCGCATCCTTTTTGGCGCTCTGGGGCAGCTGCGGGGCTCGGCGCTCAAGGTGTCGCAGCTGCTCAGCATGCACCCGGGCCTGCTGCCCGATGGCGTGCGGCAGGAGCTGGCGCGCGCCCACCACCAGGCACCACCACTCAACCGCGCGCTGGTGGGGCGCGTGTTCCGCCAGGCCTTCGACCAGGAGCCCGAGGCGCTGTTTGACCAGTTCGATCCCACCGCTTTCGCCGCCGCCAGCCTGGGCCAGGTGCACCGCGCGCAGCTGGCAGGCCACGGCACGGTGGCCGTCAAGGTGCAGTACCCCGGCATCGCCGCCACCATTGCCAGCGATATGCAACTGATGCGCACTGCACTGCGCGCGCTGGCCCACACCGACATGCCCTTGCCCGCCCACACCGTGGTGGACAGTGTGATGACCGAGATCGAGGCCACGCTGCTGCGCGAGGTGGACTACCTGCAGGAGGCAGAGCAACTGCAATGGTTTGCGCAGCACGCGGCTTTGCCCGGCGTGGTGCTGGCGCAGCCCATCCTGTCGCACACACGGGCCCAGGTGCTCACGCAGCAGTTTCTGCCGGGCCAGCACCTGCAGGCCTGGCTGGCCACGCAGCCCACACAGCAGCAACGCGACCTGGCCGGGCAGCACCTGTGGGACTGGTTCATGCACTGCATTTTTGTGCTGGGCCGGGTGCATGCCGATCCGCACCCTGGCAACTTCCTGTTTGCGCCCGACGGCACGGTGGGTGTGCTCGACTTTGGCTGCACGCGCAGTCTGTCCGGCGGGTTTCGGGCGCAGGTGACACAGGCGTGGTCCGCACTGCTGCGCCCCCCCGCCGACCCACAGCGCAACGCGCTGGTGCTGCAGGCCTACCAGGCACTCGGGCTCGTCAAGGCTGACCTCTCCGTGCCGGCCTACACCGCCGAACTCGCACCCGCGCTGGCCGACATGCAGGCCTGGCAGATGGAGCCCTTCACACAACCGGTTTTTGACTTTGGTGCCAAAACGCCGCCACCCATCACCGCCGGCCGGCACCAGCGTGTGCTGGGCGAGCACCTAGCGCAGGTGCCCGGCGAAATGCCCGCGTTCGAGCGCATGTGGATGGGCCTCATGCACCTGCTCACGGGGCTGGGCGCACGGGTGCGCACCCACAGTCCCGCCCTTCTTCATGGCCACACATCCAGGAACCTCCCCATATGAACACGCTGAACACTCCCTCCCTGCCTCCCACCACAACGCCGCTTCGCAGCACCTGGAAAGGCCTGTGGCTACTGGCCGTGGCGGTGGTGCACACCCTTTTTGCGGCCGTCGCGTTCCAGCCCCAGCTGCACCAGATCGCGCAGCGCGGCGTTTTCGACAGCGTGGGCACGGACCCGATGGTGGGCGCTGTCACCTGGTTTGTGTTGTTTGGCGGGGTGTTTGCGCTGCTGGGCTGGGCCGTCCTGCTGGTCGAACGCCACGCAGCCCCGGTGTCCATCCCCTTGCGTGGGCTGGGTGCAGGGTTGCTGGCACTCACGCTGCTGGGCATTGTGCTCATGCCCACCTCGGGGTTCTGGCTGGCGCTGCCGCCTGCGCTGGCCCTGTGCTGGCGCCCACGGCGGTGAGTGCAGTCCCCGGCACGCCCCACCCCACGGCCGGTGCGCTGCTGCCGCGCCACCCTCGCCTTCTTGATCTACGGAAAACCTGCCCATGAACACCGCCCTGATGCTGGCCGCCGGGGGTCTCGCCCTGATCGGTCTGGCCCACTCCGTCCTGGGCGAAATCCTGCTGTTTCGCCGGCTGCGCACGCGGGGCGTGGTGCCCACGGGCGGATACCCCGTGCTGCGCGAGCGGCAGGTGCGCATTCTGTGGGGCTCCTGGCACCTGGTCACGGTGCTGGGCTGGGCCCTGAGCGCGCTGCTATGGCGCCTGGGCACAGTGCCCGTGGATGCGGGCCTGGGGGCGTGGGTGGCCGATGTGGCGGGCGCGGCCACGCTGGCCAGCGGGCTGCTGGTGTTCTACGCCACAGACGGCCGGCACCCTGCGTGGGCGGCCTTGCTGGTGGTGGCCACCTTGGTCTGGTGGCGCTGACGGCCACACCAGAAACCACGCAGCACCCACACCCAGAGCGTGAAAAAAATCACACCCCCGCTCTCCGCCGCCGCGCCAGGAAACACAACTTCACAAGACTTCGCAATTCACCTACACCGGCTTGACGCAGGGCCCGCACGATGAAGTCTCCGGTTCCGCAAGGGACCATTTCTGAGGAGCTCACCATCATGGCCCGCAATGCACTCGCCGCTGTTTCCATCGCCCTGCTGTCGCTGGGTGCCGCCACGGTGGCACACGCACAGCACACCAGCGCCACCGTTGTCATCGGTGCGGACGCACCCCGCTACCACGGCCCTGCGCCGGTGGTGGTGCAGTACCAGGCGCCCCCACCACCCCGCCATGAGGCTGTGCCCCACCCACGCCGGGGCATGGTCTGGGTGCCCGGCCACTGGGAGTGGCGTGGCCACCGCCATGTCTGGCAGCAAGGCCACTGGGTGAAGGCCCGCCCCGGCTACCACTACCGCGAACCGCGTTGGGTGGACCATGGCGGCCGCTGGGACATGCAGCGCGGCGGCTGGGACCGCGACCGGGACGGTGTGCCCAACCGCCACGACCGGGACCGTGATGGCGACGGTGTATCCAACCGCCACGACCGCAGCCCCGACAACCCTTACCGCAACTGAGGGGCACGGCGGACCGGAGCTGCGTTGGCTGGGTGCTGTTCAGTCGAACACCAGCTCCGCCCGGCCCAGGCCCGGGAAATCCGCCACCACCCGCGTGCCCGGCGCCACCAGCACGGTGCCGGTGCACGAGCCCGTGGTCACCCACTGGCCCGCGCGCAGCCCGCCCAGGCTGTGTGCGCCTTCGTTGGCCAGCCACACCAGCAACCGCAGCGGGTCGCCCGCCGGGTTGCCCCAGGTGGTGTGCTGCACAGCCACCGATCCGTTCACCCGCAGCTCCACCCCTTGCGCCAGGGGCTGCACCGCCGCCACATCGGCCGTGCCAGATCCCACGATCAGCGCTCCGTGGCAGGCCTGGTCGGCCAGGCGGCTCCACTCGCCCTGCTGGGCCCAGGCGGCAAAACGCGTGTCGCACACCTCGATGGCAGCGCGCACCGAGGTCACGGCGGCCAGCACCTCGGCCGCACTGTAGGGCGTGGCGCGGGCGGGCAGGTCGGTGCCCAGCTCGTACACCAGCTCGGCCTCCACCCCCATCACCGCAAACCCTGCGGCAGGCCGTTGCACAGCCTGCCCGGCGGGCGCCACCCACACGGAATCGCCCGTGAGCGCCGCACGCGCAGGCTGTGCCTGGGGCGACGCAGCGCCCACCTTCCAGCCAGCGATCTCGCCGCGCTCGCGCACCACGGCGTCCTGCACGGCATAGGCCTGGGCCAGGTTCTGCGGGCGCAATGCGGCGGGCAGGTCGAGCGGGCGGGGCGTGCGCCCCTGGCGGGCCATGGTGAGCACGGCGGCGCTGGTTTGCGGATCAAAGGCGGTATCGGGCATGGGGCAGAGGTCCAAGGGTGGGGAAACCGGCGGATTATGGCCACCAGCAACCACTGCCAGCGGCGCGCAGCATCAGCAACGATTGCGGTCCATTAGCGCCCGGAGGCGGCTTTTTGCGTACCGGGCGCTCCTAGAATGGCCCCCGCAGGAGAGCAAAGCGGCACCGTCCGCTTTTCACCGAAGGCGCAAACTCCCATACACGCTCAGGTTCCGTACTGCACCATTCAATACAGCCGTCTGGAGAGCCGCCACGCCACGTGGCGCACCGAAGGAGCAAGCCGCAGCCCGGGTGGGATGGCGGTGAATCTCTCAGGTACCAAGGACAGGGGGAGCGGCAGCCTGGCGGATATGCGCCAGCTGCTTGCTATTAATTTAGTAGCTGCAACAGCATACCCATCAGGCGCGAACCCCTTAAAAGGCTTCAAAAATGCGCGTGATCGTTCTCGGCGCCGGCTTGCTCGGCGTGACTTCGGCTTATTTCCTCTCACAACTCGGCCATGAGGTGACCGTCATCGACCGCCAGGGCGCCCCCGGCGCCGAGACCAGCTTTGCCAACGGCGGCCAGATCTCGGTGAGCCATGCCGAGCCCTGGGCCAACCCCAGCGCGCCGCTCAAGGTGCTGCAGTGGCTGGGCAAAGAAGATGCGCCCCTGCTGTTCCGCATCCGTGCGGACATGCGCCAGTGGCTCTGGGGCCTGTCCTTCCTGCGCAACTGCACCCCGGCGCGCACGCGCCACAACATCGAGCAGATCGTGAGCCTGGGCACCTACAGCCGCAGCGTGCTGCAGCAGCTGCGCGCGGCCACCGGCATCGACTACGACCAGCGCACGCAGGGCATCCTGCACTTCTATACCAACGCCAAGGAGTTCGACGGCGCCCTGGCCCCCGCCGAGCAAATGCGCGCGCTGGGCTGCGAGCGCCAGGTCATCAGCGCCGACGAGGCCGTGCGCCTTGAACCCGCGCTGGCCCACATCCGCCCACAACTGGCGGGCGCCACCTACACGGCCGAGGACGAATCGGGCGATGCCAACCAGTTCACGCGCGAGCTGGCCAAGCTGTGCGAGACGGCGGGCGTGCAGTTCCGCATGGGCCACCACATCACCGCATTGCGCGAGGCAGGCGGCCGCATCGACCATGTGGAAGTGACCAACGCCGAGGGCCGCTTCGAGCGAGTGCGCGGCGATGCGTTTGTGCTGGCCATGGGCTCGTTCAGCCCGCTGCTGGCACAGCCGCTGGGCATCCACCTGCCGATCTACCCGGCCAAGGGCTACTCGGTGACGATGCCGGTGAAAGACGCCAGCAAGGCGCACCAGGTGAGCCTGACGGACGACGAGTTCAAGCTCGTTTTCTCGCGCTACACCAGCGAACGCGGCGGTGATCGCCTGCGCATTGCAGGCACGGCCGAGCTGAACGGCTACGACCGCCACCTGAACCAGGTGCGCTGCGAGGCCATCGTGCGGCGTGTGGAGCAGCTCTTCCCTGGCGCGGGCGACGCGAGCCAGGCCCAGTTCTGGAGCGGACTGCGCCCGGCTACACCGAGCAACGTGCCGCTGATCGGCAAGACGAAAGTGGGCAACCTGTTCCTCAACACCGGCCACGGCACGCTGGGCTGGACGCACGCCTGCGGCTCAGGCAAGGCCCTGGCCGACATCGTGAGCGGCCGCGTGCCCGAGGTGGACTTTGCGTTCCAGGGGTTGCAGGGGCGTGCGAAAGGCGCCGCACTGGTGCCGTCGCGCACGGCGGCCTGAAGCAGCGCGTGGTTGCAGCGAGGCAGCGCTGCAACCGCCGCGAAAGCCCGCGCCTACTTGGCCGCGCCCGTGGCATGCGCCACAAACCGCGCCACGGCCAACATGTCCTTTTCGCTCATGCGCTCGGCATACGAGGGCATCACCCCGATGCCCGCCTTCAGCGCGCGCAGCACGCGGCCCGCGTCGGGTTTGAGTTCATCCAGCACCGGGCCCACCTGCCCTTCGGCACCGGCGGCCTGCAGCGTGTGGCACACAGCGCAGGCGGGCTGGATCTTGGTGAACAGCTCCTTGCCGCGCGCCAGTTCGACAGGGTCGGCGGCCCAGGCCGCCACGCAGGCGCTGGCCAGCCCGAGGGCCAGCACTGCGCTGCGAACCAGAGGCAATCCCCCCATCTCAGGCCACAGTCACGGAGACAGCATGGTCGCGCCAGCTGGCGTTGTTGTAGCCGCCCAGGTTTTCCTCGCGCTGCTCGGCCTGCACATTGCCCGCCGTGTCGGTGGCGCGGCTCGCCAGCACATGGCTGCCCGCCTCCAGGCGCACGGGCAGCGCAAACTGCCGCCAGGCAAAGGGGCCCAGATCGGGGCCGATGAGTTTGGCCGCCAACCAGGTCTTGCCACCATCGACCGAGACTTCCACGCCCTTGATGCCGCGCGTGCCGCCAAAGGCTACGCCATGCACCTGCACCTGTCCGGGCTTGAGCGCGCCCTTGTCGGGCAGCGGGCCGTTGATCCAGGACTTGACGCCCATCTCCCACACCGAGGGCTGGTCGGGGCTGGCCTTGGAGCCGGGGGGCGACATGCGGTAGCCGTGCGACATGATGCGCGCCTGCGACTGTGCGCTGGTAAACGCCACCCGCTTGACGTACTTGATGTTGTTCACGCCCTGGTAGCCCGGCACCACCAGCCGCAGCGGGCCGCCGTGCGCGAGCGACAGCGGCTCGCCATTCATCTCCCAGGCCAGGAGCGCGTCGTCCAGCGCCTTCACGGGCACCGAGCGTTCCACCAGCACCGACAGCGGGTCCACGCCCTCGGGCAATTTCTCGCCGCCCGTGCCGGTCAGGTAGGCGGCACCGTCGGCCAGCCCGCCCAGAGCCGCCACCACATTGCGCAGCGGCACGCCGCTCCAGACCACACACCCTGCAGCGCCCACCTGCCAGGGTGTGCCGCTGGGCTTGCTGGGAAAGAAGCCCCGGCCATTGCCCGAGCACTGCAGCACGGTGGCCACGGTCTCCACGCCCAGGGTTCTGAGTTCGGCCAAGGTCAGGCTGCGCGGGTTTTTCACCCCGTCGATGGCGACGCTCCAGGCATCGCGGTTGTCCAGGATGGCCGCGTCGGGCGCGGGCAGGTTGTTGCGCACGTACAGCTGGTTCGATGGCGTGATGACGCTGGTGCCGAAGGCGGAGCGCCGGGTCTCCAGGGTGCTGCTGCTGTGCACGATCAGCGCGTCGGGAGTCTTCCAGCCGGCATAGGCCGGCAGCGGCTTGGCGGCTGCCGCTGCCTGGGCCCGGGCACCTCCCGTCCACCCGGCCAGGCCCAGCGCGCTCAGGGCTGCGGCACTTCCGGCCAGCAGGTGGCGGCGCGGCAAGGTCATGGAATCTTTCATGGGAACGTCTCCGAATAGGTGGATGGATGGGAATGAACCGGCAGGCGAGGCCAGCCCGCATTCTGTGCGGGAGCCTTTTCACACCACGCGCAACATTGCGTTAACAGAAGTAACAAATACAAAACATCAGAAACATTCGCACGCATATGGGCTGGCATGGGCATATTCGCGCTGTCTTCGAGATCGAGAGAAAGGGCGAGGCCATGAACACCTATAAAAAAACGAGAATCTGCCGCGCAGGCACCCGGCTGGCGGTGCTGTTTGGCTGGAGCCTGGCTTGCGGCACGGCGCTGGCCCAGCTCACGGCCATGGTGGCCGTGGAGCCCACTGCGCGCAAGGCCGCACATTCCATCCTGCGCACGGCCGCCGAATCGGGCCTGTCCAAGGCCGCCGGTCAGTCGGTGGCCCTGACCACCAGCGACGACCTGGCCGACGCGATGCGCGCCACCCGCAGTGCGGGCTACGACATCTTCATCGGCCCGGCCCAGGTGGCCGCCTCGGCGCTGCAGCGGGGCTATGAGCTGGTGGGCGCCACCCACAAATCCGACAAATACCTGCTGGTGGGGCTGGCGCAGATCGACGCCGTGCCCGCCATGAAGGGCCGCAGGCTCTATCTGCCCCAGCAGGATTCGCTCTACACCTACATGGCGCGCGGCATGCTCAACGAGGCCGGGCTGTCGTTCCAGGACCTGCGCGGCGTGCAGTACGAAAAATTTCCCCAGGCGGGCCTCACGGCCCTGACCCTGGGCACGGCGGATGCCACCGTGGTGCGCGAGGACGACTGGGCCGAATGGTCGGCGGCACACCCCGGCACCGCGCGCGTGCTGGCCACCTCGCAGCCCGTGCCCGGCGGGTTCTCCATTGTGGTGAAAAAAGACCTGCCTGCCGATGCGCGCAGCCGGCTCGCCCAGTGGTTTGGCGCCACGCCGCCGGCCACCGGGCTGCCGCCCGTCACCCTGCGCCCGGAGGCCACGGAGTACCGCCGCGTGGCGGAGCTGGGCCTCTTTACCCCCACCAGCCTGCCCGGGGTGAACCGCATCACCGCGCGCGAGGCGCAGACCCTGATCCAGGCACAGGGCGCGACGCTGGTGGACACACGCACCGAGAAGGAATTCAAGGCCAAACGCATCCGGGGCGCCGTGTTCGCAGCCTATGTGGAAAAAAGCCTCAAGGACGTGGCCTTCAACGCCGCGCAGGATGATTTTCAGGCGCTGGACAAGCTGCCCAACCTGGACAAGGCCCAGCCCGTGATCTTTGCCTGCAACGGCGCCGAATGCTGGAAGTCCTACAAGGCGGCCAAGGTGGCGGCCGCCAAGGGCTTCAAGTCGGTGTACTGGCTGCGCGGGGGCCTGCCCGAATGGGATGCCACCGGCCTGCCCACCGAGGGCGGCTGACCCCCTGCGCAGCGAGAAACGGGGCCCACCGCCCCCTTCCGTACAATCGCTTGCATCTCAACACCCAAGGGCGCGCAAGGCGCCCTTTGTATGGAAATAGCAATACTGTTCGCCCTCATCCTTCTCAACGGCCTGTTTGCCATGTCCGAGATCGCTCTGGTCACGGCCCGCAAAGCCCGGTTGCAAAAGCTGATTGATGAGGGCGATAGCGGCGCCGCCGCTGCCGTGAAGCTGGGCGAAGACCCCACGCGTTTTTTGTCCACCATCCAGATCGGCATCACGTCGATTGGTGTCTTGAACGGTATCGTGGGTGAAGCCGCACTGGCCGGCCCTTTGGCACTCTGGCTCGAATCCCTGGGCGTGCCACTTCCCTACGGCAACTATGCCGCCACCGGCCTGGTGGTGGTGCTGATCACGTATTTCTCCATCGTGGTGGGGGAACTGGTGCCCAAGCGCATCGGCCAGTCGTACCCCGAAACCTTCGCGCGCCTGGTGGCACGGCCCATCAACTTTCTGGCCCTGGCCACCAAGCCGTTTGTGCTGCTGCTGTCCACCTCCACGCGCACCCTGCTGCGCCTGCTGGGCGTGAAGGAAACCAGCGGCAGCCCGGTGACGGAAGAAGAGATCCACGCCATGCTGGTCGAGGGCACCACCGCCGGTGTGATCGAGTCGCACGAGCACACCATGGTGCGCAATGTGTTCCGGCTGGACGACCGCCAGATCGGCTCGCTGATGGTGCCGCGTGGGGATGTGGTGTGCCTGGACATCGATGCGCCGTTTGAGGAAAACCTCCAATGCATCGAAGAGTCCGACCACGCACGCTTTCCGGTGGTGCGCGGCGGCATGGACAACATCCTGGGCGTGATCAATGCGCGCCAGTGGCTGTCGCGCACGCTGCGCGACAAGGCACACGAACTGGCCAAGCAGCCGCTGCAGACCGCGCTGTATGTGCCCGAGACCATCACGGGCATGGAACTGCTGGACAACTTCCGCCTGTCGGATGTGCACATGGCCTTTGTCATCGACGAATACGGCGAGGTGCAGGGCATCGTCACGCTGCAGGACCTGATCGAGGCCATCACGGGCGAGTTCCAGCCGCGCGACCCCGAGACCTCGTGGGCGCTGCAGCGCGAAGACGGCAGCTGGCTGCTCGACGGCCACATCCCCGTGCCCGAACTGAAGGACCGCCTGAACCTGGAGGCCGTACCCGAAGAGGAGCGTGGCCGCTACCACACGCTCAGCGGCATGATCATGCTGCTCACGGGCCGCCTGCCCAAGGTGACCGACACCGTGCAGTGGGAGGACTGGAAGCTCGAAGTGGTGGACATGGATGGCAAGACCATCGACAAGATCCTGGCCACACGCCTGACCCCTGAGGAGAAGGCCCAGGCCGGAGACGACACCACCGCTTGAGCCGCTTGAGTGCGCGGCGGCAAGCCTGCTGGCCTACCCGCCAGCCACAAACACGGTGAGCACCCCCGTGTAACCGTACAAGTGGTGGTGGGCAATCTCGCCCCCGGCAAAAAACCCGGCCAGCGGCACATCGCCCAGCGCATGGCGAACGATCTGCAGCTCGGCGCTGGGCCCGCCAAAATGCGGGCCACCCCGGCCCGAGCAACTCACATAGATGGCGCCGCAGATGGGCCGCCCCGTCTGGGGTGGCGCTCCAGCGTGTCCTGACGAAGCCCCCGGCGCAGCGGCCAGGCCCCCTTGCGTGTCGGACGACACCAGCGGCGCGGGCTCCAGCTCCTCGGGCGACAGCTCTTCACGGATCTCGGCGCAGATGCGCATGAGGTCGGCACGTGCCGCCGCTACATTGCGCTGGCAGAACGCCAGGTGCATGCCCGGCTCCACCTGGTCGGCCAAGGCCACGCCCCGGCGGCTGCCGTCGAGCCCCACGATGTGGCGCACGCGCGTGTCGGTGCCAAAGTGGCCCGTACGGCGCTGGCCCTGCGGCTGCTCGCCCGCGCTGACCAGGCCGGCCAGCGTGGCGCGCACCTTGCGCAGGGCCGGCTGGGGGTCGCCATTGTCCAGCGAGACCTGCAACGTATCGAGCAGCACATCGAGCGCGGGCTCCCCATCGAGCGCCAGCACCACGTTGTCCTGCGCGGCGGTGATGGTGTGCAGCGCCCCCACGGGCTGGCAGCCCTGCGTGACACGCGACACCAGGGCCACCCCGGCATCAAACGCCACGCCCGAGAGGCCACCGTCAAACACCCCGCTGGCGCCGCCCTGCCCGGCCATGTTGCCATCGCCCCCCACCGCAAACTGCACACTGGCCGTGCGGCTGGCACAGAGGCCCCCAAACAGGTAACCGGACTCGGTGCGCGCGGCCATCTCGGTCAGCAACTCGGCCAGCTCGGGCGTGTGGCCATCGGCATGCACCAGCGCCGTGTGGGCCACAAAACCGGCCCCCGGGCGCGGCGCGTGCGCGGGCAGTGGTGCCACACCCGAAAACACGCGGTACTGGTCGGCAGGCACATCGAGCAGCATGACCGACAGCGCGGGCTCGTCAAAGTACTCGGCGTTGTTGGCCGACACGCCCACCCCCACGGTGCCGCTCCAGTCGGTCACCTCGGGCAACTCGCCACTCAGGTAGTCGAGCAGCGCCTGGGCTTCGCTCGCGTAGTGGTCGGTGATGTAGAGCAGGCCCAGCGTGGGCGCCGAGGCATAGCCGGGCAGCGCCATCTGCGCCCGCAGCTGCGCCAGCGCCAGCGCGGCCGCCATGCGCCACTGCGGGTGGGTGGCATGGCCGGTGGGAAATAGTTTCATGGTGGTGATCTCCATGCCAGGGCGGCGGCAGGCAGGTGTTGCACCACCTGCGGCCCCTCCCTTGCGTGCGCCGTCCTAGAACGTGTTGACGTTCTCAGCCCGCTCGCTTGCGGGCGGCGGGGCTGCGGGTGCTGCTCGTCTTCTTGGCTGCGGGCTTGGCCGCCGTCTTGCGCGCGGCGGGTTTCTTGGCAGCAGGTGTTTTTTTGGCGGCAGCGCCAGATGCGCTTGCCCGCTTGGCGCCGCCCTGCATGGTCTGCATGCCCTTGGCGGCGAATTGGGTGGCCATGCCGGTGGCCGTCTTGAGGGCTTCCTTGGCGAGGCCCGTGGCCATGTTCTTGGTGGTGTCGATGGCGGTCTGCTTGGCCGCGTCCTTCATGGCGTTGGCGGCGATCTGCTGGAACTGGCCGGTGAGCGCGCCCCACCACTGCATCGGGTCCACCACGGTGGGCGCGGCGGCGGTCGATGCCTTGCTGCCCTTGGTTTTGGCCTTGGCCGGCTGTGCGGCGGGCTCGGCGTCGTCGCCCTCATCGTCTGCTTCTTCGGCAGCGCTCGCACGGCCCGTGACGCGGGCAGCGGCACCGGCCACAGCCCCGGCTGCGCCGCTCACGGTATCGGCGGCTTTCTGCACGCCGCTCATCACGGTGTCGGCGGTCTTGAGCTTGAAGGCATTGGCCACGTCGCCCATGCTGAAGTTCATGCCCTTGAGCGTGGCCAGGGTCATCTTCTGCACCTCCAGCGCCTGGATGGTGGCAGCCAGCGCGCGCGAATTCTGCTCCAGCCAGAACTGCACGGCCTTGAGTTCGTCGATGCGCTTTTCCAGCTCTTCCACGCTGATGGTGGGCGCCACCCAGTTGCTGAGGTTGGGCAACTGCGGAATGCTGGTGGACGCCCCCTTGGCCAGGCTCTGCAAAAAGTCAAAACCTGGGACAAGTTTGCCGAAACCGAAATTCGATGTGTCGCTCATGGCCGCTCCGCAAGAGGTGGGTCTGTGGTGGGGTCACAGCTTACTCCAATGCGTTGCGGCCGCGAAGGCAGTGGCGCAGGCCAAATCCTCAGTGTTTGTGCTCATGCGCCTTGGCGGCGCCGGGCGCGGCGGTGCCCACGGGCACGCTCAGTTCCAGCTTGCTTTCCGCACCCTTGGCGTCCTGGAACACCAGGGTGAGAGGCACCGAGCTGTCCTTGGCCAGCGGGGCCTTCAGGTCCAGCAGCATGACGTGGTAGCCACCGGGCTTGAGCTCCACGGTCTTGCCCGCAGGCAGGTCGAGCGTGGGCACGGCGCGCATCTTCATGATGTCACCTTCCATCTTCATCTCGTGCACTTCGGTGATGCCGGCGGCGGGCGATTCGGCGCGCACCAGGCGGGCGCCGTCCTGGGCGGTGAGGCGCATGAAGGCGCCCGTGGCCTTCTGGCCCTGCACGCTGGCGCGGGCCCAGGCGCCTTCGACCTTGACGGCGGCGGTCTGTGCCCAGGCGGGGGCGCTGGCCAGGGCGGCTGCCAGTGTGGAAACGAGGGCGGCGGTGTGGAGCAGTTTTTTCATGATGGATATCTTTCGGGTGTTAGGAGGAAGTGGGATGGAGCGGGCGCGGAGCCCGTGGGCCTGGCTGTCAATGATGGTGGGCGGCACCGCTGCCCGTGGGCAGAATCTCCAGCGCTGCCGCAGGGGACTTCAGGTCCGACAGTTTCTGGCCCGCCTTGGGCACGTCCGTCCAGTCGTTCCTGCCTTCGGCGCAGGCCTGGCGCACGGGCCAGTACACGGTGCCCGCCTGCTCGGGCGCCTGGGCCACGAGCACAAACTCGTCGTAGTGCGCGCTTGGCAGCATGTCCTCCGGCGTCTTGGCCGTCCAGGTGATGCGCACCACGTCCTCGGTGATGCTGCGGCCATGGCTGGTGTACGGCTGGGCGAGTTTTTCGCGCTGCACCTCCAGCGCCCAGCCGGCCTTGGGCATGGGGCGCGCGCCGCGCATGCCGGCCGGGATGTCCACGGCAATCTGCCGCGTGGGCGATGCACCGCAGCCGTGGCCGACCTTGAAGCTCGCCTTGTAGCTGGCACCCGCCGGGGCCACCTGGTATTCGAGCACCACATGGGCGTATGCAGAGCCCAAAAGGCCTCCTGCGCCCGACAGCAAAGCGGCAGCAGCTATCTTTTTCATAGTATTCAACTTCATATTCAGACCTTGTGTTTCAACGATTCATTGCCTTAAAAACTGGCGCGCGCTAAGGCCAGCGCCACCGCGGAACCGGCTTTGCCGGGCCGCTGGAGGCGTCCCCCTTGGGGGATGCGGCGAAGCCGCTCAGGGGGTTATCTTTAGTTCTGCCATGTAGGTGCGCTGCGGGTAGGGGTGGAAGTTCCAGAACTGGTAGTTGTTGAGGTTGTCGATGCCCACGGCGGCACTCACCTGCTTGGTGATCTGGTAGCGCACGCGCACATCGGTGGTGAAGTAGCGGCTGGCGCCCTGGTAGGCAAAACCGTTCACGTCGGTGTTGTCCAGCGTGCTGTACTGCCTGCCGCTGTAGCGTGCGCCCAGGGTGTACGACCAGGTGTCATCCGGCCGGTAGGTGGCCACGGCGCTCGCACGCCACTCGGGAATGCGCGGCTGCCATTTGCCCACGCTGGCGGGAAACTTGTCGTTGCGCGTGATCTTGGAGTCCGTCCAGGTCAGGCTGCTGCCCAGCTCCAGGCCCCGCATGAACACGTTGGCGGCCTGGTACGACAGCTCGATGCCCTTGGTGCGGATGGCGTCCACGTTCTGCACGTTGGTCACGTTGGGGGTGACGAGCACATTGGTCTGCGAGTACAACGCGTCTTTTGTGCGCTCAAAAAAAGCGGTCAGGCGCAGCAGCCCATTGCCCATGTCGCGCTCGGCGGTCAGTTCGGTAGTCCAGCTCTTTTCGGGCCTCAGGTTGGGGTCATTGTTGATGAGCGTGCCGCTGCCGCTGATGCCGCCCTGGTACAGCTCGGCCACGGTGGGCATGCGCACCGCACGGCCGGTGGAGGCTTTCAGCACCCACAGGTCGCTGGCCTGCCAGGCCACGGCGGCCTTGGGCGAAACATGGGTTTCGGTGCGCTCGGGGTGGCTCAGCGTGGTGGTGGCATTGCCGGTCTGGCCGTTGCTGACGCTCCAGCGTTCGGCGCGGGCGCCCAGCACGGCTTTCCATTGGGGCGCGATCTTCCAGGTGTCTTGCGCCCACAGGCCAATGAGCTGGGTGTCGCCGTTGAAGGCCTGGTTGCGGGCGCCTGCAGCGCCGTTGGTCCAGTTCGCCGTGGCGTTCTCCACGGTACGCAGCTGGTAGCTGTCGCGCTGCAGCCCAAAGTCCACAATGTGCGTGCCCTGCACCCCATCCGGACGCCAGGTGCCTTTGGCGGCCAGCGTGTTCCAGCCCGTGCCCTTGTTGTTGACGATGCGCCCTGCGCCACCGTTGAGCGCTGCAGGCAGCGCGACGGTGGCGGCGCGCAGGGTGTCGGTCTGGTAGTCGTAGAGGCTGGCAGCCACCTCCCAGTCGAACACGCCCTTGGTGTGGCTCTTGACGACAAGCCCGTGCATGAAATGCGTGAGGTTCTCGTTGGAGACATTGAAGTCGGTGGGCGCGAGCGTGTACGAGCGGCCGTTGATGTTGACGGCACCCGCATACACCGCGTTGCCATTGGCATCGCGCAGGTAGCTGGCGGGGCGGCCTTCGGATTCGTTGTGCCACCAGCCGAAGGTGTAGGCCGCGCGCACGGTGGGCGAAAAGTCGTAGGCGATCTTGGCCTTGATGTGGTCTTGCTGCGTGTGGTACTGCGTGGCCGTGCCCAGCAGGTACCAGGGCTGGTTGCTGCGGTTGAGCCCAGGCACCGCGCCCGTCACCGGCGTGCCCGCATTGCCCACGGTACCAGCGGACACGAGGCGCGTGGGGAAGGTGAGCGGCTGGCCTTCGCTGTCGGTCTTGTTGAAGTTGAGGAACCAGGACCAGTCGCCATTCTTGTTGCCCACCGAGGCGCTGACCTGCTTGCCCGCGTAGGTGGCGTTGGTGCCATACAAATCGAACGGCTGGTGCTGGACGCTGACCTGCCCGTGCACCTCGAACTTCGTCGGCATGCGCGTGATGTAGTCCACCACCGCGCCCACCGAGTTGCCCGCGTACGCGGCCGAGAACGGGCCGTAGAGCACGTCCACGCGCTCGATCTCCTCGGGGGTGACCAGCATCCAGCGCGGCGCGTTGGTGGGGCCGTTGCCCAGGTAGTTGCTCAGCAAGATGCCGTCGGCAAACACCATGGACCGCGCCGGGTTGCCCGTGCCCGAGGCGCGCGTGGACAACACGGCGTGGTTGTAGTCGCCGATGTAGCGCTTGCGCACCAGCAGGCTGGGCAGGTACTTGAGGGCGTCTTCGCTGTCGGTGGCATTGATCGAATGCTCGATCTGCTCGCGCGTCACGCCCTCGATGGTGGTGGGGATCTGCGTGGGCAGCGAGGTGGGCTGGCCGCCGGTGATGGTGACCACGCCCAGTTCCTTGACGGGGGCATTGCTGCTGCCGGTGCTGGTGCTGTCAGTGGTCTGTGCGAATGCGGGCACGGCCCCGGTGAACGTGAAGGTGAGGACGAGGGGAAAGGCACTGGCCACGGCCAGCGCCATGCGGCTTTTGCGCATGGGAACTCCTGAATTTCAAGCCAAATAGGCCGTTTGCGCGCAATGGGCAAGCGCAAGCAGCTATTAAATAAATAGCAAAATCAGGAGAAAACCGGGGGCCCGCGCGGCGGCAGCGGCGCAGCTGTGCGCGCAGCAATGTGCGCAGCGGGGATGGGGCGCAGCGCATGCGCCAGGGGGTGGACCACTGGCAGCTGGGCCTGCGAGGCGGGGGGTGGGGCGCCCACGTGGGCGCACAAAGGGCAATCCAGCGTGTGGCTGGACATCTCCTGGGCGCCGTCGTCGGTCTTGACCAGCAGCTTGACGGCACCGGACCCCGAACAGATCAGCTCCATGGCCTGCGGGTTGACCAGCGGCGACGCCACGGCCACCCCGATCGACACCACAAACCACGCCAGCACCATGCGGGCGAGCCAGCGAAGGCTGCGGAGGGTTTGCAGGGAGGACCACATGAGGGCTCGATTGTAGGTGGCACCACCCGCCGGACCTTGACCAGGGTCATCTGCGCGACGGACAGCGCCCCCGCCCGCACCTAGGATGTGAGTTGCATTCTTCACCACAACACCGGAGACAACACCATGCTGACACTCTGCGGCTTTTCGGCCAGCAACTACTACAACAAGGTCAAGCTCGCCCTGCTCGAAAAAGGCCTGCCGTTCACCGAGGAACTGGCCTGGGTGGGCGAGGTCGACCGCAGCGCCAGCCCGCTGGGCAAGGTGCCCTACCTGCGCACGCCCCAGGGCCCGCTGTGCGAATCGGCGGTGATCGCCGACTACATCGAGGCCGCCCACCCCGCGCACCCGCTGATCCCTGCCGACCCGTACCAGGCCGCCAAGGTGCGCGAGCTGATCACCTTTCTGGAGCTGCACCTGGAGCTGGTGGCGCGCAACCTGTACCCGCAGGCCTTCTTTGGCGGCACCGTGAGCGACACCGCCAAGGAAAAGGTGGGCGCGCAACTGGAGAAGAACATCGCCGCCTTCGCCCAGCTGGCGAAGTTCGGCCCCTATGTGGGCGGCGACAGCTTCACCCTGGCCGACTGCGCCGCCATCGTGCACCTGCCGCTGGTCAGCTCGGCCACCAAGATCATCTATGGCCGCGACTACCTGGCCGACCTGCCCGTGCGCGAGTACCTGGCCCGCATGGCCGAGCGCCCCCAGGTGCAGCGCGTGAACGCGGACCGCAAGACCAATACCGCAGACATGCTGGCGCGGCCGCCCAAGCGCTGAGCGCCCCCCAGCCAAGGAGCAAAAGAGCAAAGGGCCGGGTGCCATCCCTTGACCTTGGTCAACCAGGGTGATGGCACGCGGGCGCACCATGCAGGTATCCGCTCACCCCGAGGAGACCCCACATGGACAAGACCCAAGCCGCCCCCTTCCGCCAGCTGCTGCTGGCCCAGCAATCCGAGTTGCGGGCGCAGCTGGCCGCGCAGCGGGGTGGTGCCATCGGCCGGGCAGAGGCCGCCGCCGACCACTTCGGCCAGCCGGAAGACCCTCGCGCCCAGCTGGCCACCGAGCGGGAGCTGGAGTTTGCGCTGGACGAACGCGAAACCACCCATCTGACGGCCGTGGAAGCCGCGCTGGCCCGCATCGAGGCGGACACCTACGGCGAATGCACGGACTGCGGCACCCACATCACCGCCGCCCGCCTGCATGCCACCCCCGAAGCCGCGCGCTGCGTGCACTGCCAAGAGAAGGCCGAGCAGCACCGCCGCGCGGCCTGAGAGGCCGTTGACGGCCTCGCCACAGGGCCCTGGCTGCTATCCTTTGCGGGATGCGCAGCCTCTTTCACCTCGCCTTTCACGTCACCGACCTGGATACCGCCCGCCGCTTCTACGGCGGCGTGCTGGGCTGCCAGGAGGGCCGGAGCACCAACACCTGGGTGGATTTCGATTTCTTCGGCCACCAGATCTCGCTGCACCTGGGCACGCCGTTTGCCAGTGCCCGCACCGGCCATGTGGGCGACCACCTGGTGCCCATGCCCCATTTCGGCGCCATCCTGGAGCTGCCCGACTGGCACGCACTGGCCGCACGCCTGAAGGCGGCGGGCACGGCCTTTGTGCTGCAGCCCCAGGTGCGCTTTGAAGGCCAGCCGGGCGAGCAGTGGACGATGTTCTTCCACGACCCCAGCGGCAACCCGATCGAGATCAAGGGCTTCCGCTCGCTGGACGCGGTGTACGCAGCGTGAGCGACGCCTTCGCGTCGGCCACCATCCTGCGGCGGCCAGGGTCGGTCACCCTTCCATTCCCCCACGCGAAAGCCAGCCAGGCCGTGCAATGCCAGGCGCCCTGAGCGCCACCGTGCTGCCGATGGCCGAGCGCATCCAGCGCCAGGCGGGCGAACCTTTGGTGCTGGCGTTTGAGCGCCTGATGGGGCTGATGGGGCTGATGGGGCTGATGGGGCTGATGGGGCTGATCCTGGTCGCCATCTCGGTGGAGACGCTGATCCAGGGCATCAAGCAGCTCGCGCACCCGCTGTAGCCTGCGCCGTGCGGGGTACATCGCGCCCCGGGGCCGGTTCAACGCCGTTGCAGCAGGGGCATGGAGCCCAGCGCAAACACCGAGTTGGGCACCCCCACCCGGGCCATCAGGGGCCTGGGCTTGGGAGTGATCCGGGATTTGGCGGCTGCGGCGGGCGCGGCTTCTTCCAGCGCCACCCCATTTTCGAGCTGCTGGGCCACCAGGTCCTGCAAGGTCACCGACTGCAGGTACTCCATCACGCGCAGGTTGAAGGTGGACCACAGCTCGCCGGTCATGGACTTGACCTGCGCGGCCTGGCTCGGGCCCAGGTTCTGCAGGTCGTCGGCCTTGAGGTTCTCAACCGCCAGGATGATCTCCGCCACCGACACCTGGTCCGCCCGGCGGGCCAGCGTGTAGCCGCCACCGGGCCCGCGCGTGCTGTCCACCAGCCCGGCACGGCGCAGGGCGCTGAACAGCTGCTCCAGGTACGAGAGGGATGTGCCCTGGCGCGCGCTGATGGTGGACAGGGCCACCGGCCGCATCTTCTGGCGCAGGGCGAGGTCGGTCATGGCCGACACGGCAAGTTGTCCTCTGGTAGTGATACGCATCGTTGCTACTCCTTAGAACAGGTTCTTATGAACACTGACAGTTCCTTCCCGGGCGCAGCGTGCCACGGAAAAGGGCCAAGCCTGCAATGTAGAGATTTTGACACTTCGCGTATATTCGTTTTATTGAGTTTTATTGCTCGTTTTTTTCGAAGTGTTTCACTGAGGCGCACCATGAACTTCAAGCACCTGCGGTACTTCTGGACGGTGGCCAAGGCGGGCGGCGTGATGCGTGCGGGCGAGCAATTGCACACCACGCCCCAAACACTGTCCGGGCAGATCAAGCAACTGGAGGAATGGCTGGGCCACGACCTGTTCCGCAAACGGGGACGGGGCCTGGAGCTCACCAGCGAAGGCCGCGTGGCCCTGGGCTATGCCGAGCAGATCTTTGCGCTGGGCGACGAGCTGGAGAAGTCCATCCGCCTGTCGCGCGGCCAGGAAAAGCCGCTGGAGTTCCGCGTGGGGGTGGCCGACTCGATTGCCAAGTCGGTTGCCTACCACCTGCTGGAGCCCGCTTTGGGCATGCCGCAGCGGGTGCACATGACCTGCCACGAGGGGAAGTTTCCCGAACTGATCGCGCAACTGAGCCTGCACAAGCTCGACCTGGTGCTGGCAGACGAGCCGGTGTCCAAGAAGATCGGCGTGAAGGCGTTCAACCATCCGCTGGGAACCAGCGGCATGAGCTTTTTGTGCGCCCCCGGCCTGCGCGCCCAGCTGGAAGGGGCGTTTCCGCAGTGCCTGCACGGCGCGCCCATGCTGATCCAGGGGCCCATGTCGTCCGTGCGGCAGCAGCTGGACCATTGGCTGAACAAACACCACCTGCAGCCCCGCCTGGTCGGCGAATTCGACGACAGCGCGCTCATGAACGCCTTTGGCCGCGAGGGCCGGGGCATTTTCACGTCCCCCACCGTGCTCGACGACGAGACCACAGCCCAGTTCGGGGTGGAGGTGATCGGGCGCTCCACGGATCTGGTCGAGGAATTCTTTGCGATCTCGGTGGAGCGGCGCATCAGCCACCCCTGTGTGGCCGCCATCACCAAGGCCGCCCGGTCCGACCTGTTCGCGGCGTAATTGGTGGCCCCCTGAGTCGCCTTCGGCGCCTTCCCCCGGAGGGGGACGCCCCCAGCGCGGCGGGGCGGCCCTTGCGCGGGGGCACTGGCCCGGGCCACGCCAGTTTCTCGGCGCCGTGAACAGCGCTGCCCTTGCCTTGCATCAAATCAAGACCTGCACCTGGCGCGCGTACGGCAGGGGCGCCACGGCGCCATAGCCCTGCACGGCCAGCGCCGCCGCGGCATTGGCATAGCGCGCCGCCGCGAACACGTCGTCACCCTGGGCCAGGCGGGCCAGCAGGTTGCCGCAGAAGCAGTCGCCGGCACCGGTGGCGTCCACGGGCGTGACGCGCAGGCCTGCGATGCGTTCCCTGCGCTGGCCGTCGCTGGCCAGGGCCCCCTCAGCACCGAGCTTGAGCACCACGGTGGCTGCACCGCGCGCATGGCCCCAGTCGACGATGGCGTCGGGATCGGTCAAGCCGGTCAGCGCCTGCATGTCCTCCAGGCTGGGCAGGAAGATGTCGCACAGCGCCACGGCCTGCGCGATGCAGGCCTGGGCCCGCGCCAGCGGCCAGAGCTTGAGGCGCAGGTTGGAGTCGAAGGACACCAGCGTGCCGGCCTCGCGCGCGAGAAGCATGGCCTCGAACGCCGTGTCGCAGGCCTGCGGCGAAATCGCCAGCGAAATGCCCGACAGGTGCAGGATGCGCGCGGCCTGCACCACGGCCGCAGGCTCGCCCGCCAGCCACTGCGGCGCCATGTGGCTCGCGGCCGAACCGGCGCGCAGGTAGCTGAAGTCGTGCCCGGCCGCCCCATGCGAGACGAAGTAGATGCCGGTAGGGTGCTGGCCATCGCTCTGCACGGCGCGGGTGTCTACGCCCTCGGCGCGCCACAGCGCGGTAAGCGCCTGGCCGAAGCTGTCCTGCCCGATGCGCGTGAGGTAGGCCACGCGCGCGCCGGCCCGTGCCGCCGCAATGGCGGCATTGCTGGTGTCGCCGCCGAAGCCGCGCAGGTACTGCGGCTGGCCGGGGTGGACCTGGTTGAACTCGACCATGGCCTCGCCCAGCGCGGCCACGTCGAAGGTCTTGCCCACGGAGGTGGTGGGACGCTCAGGCACGGGGCTTGTAGGCGGTGACGTCGATCTCGACCTTGGCGTCGATCATGAGGCGCGACTCCACCGTGGAGCGGGCCGGCCGGTGCTCGCCGAAGCACTCCATGTAGACGCGGTTGAAGCTGCCGAAATCGCGCGCATCGGCCAGCCAGACGCTGACCTTGGCCACGTCGGCCAGGGTGCAGTCGGCCAGCGCCAGGGCGTCCTTGACGCGCTGGAACACCTGGCGCGTCTGGGCCTCGATGCCGCCGACGATGACCTGGCCCTGGTCGTCCGTGGGCACCTGGCCCGAGACAAAGACGAAGTCGCCGGCGCGCGTGGCGGGCGACAGGGGACGCGCCTGGCGGTCGGATGCGATGGGGGACTGGCCCAGCAGTTCTACGTGGCTCATGGATCAAGCTCCTTATGTAAATTATTTACACCAAATATCAGAAAAAACCCGTTTGACTTTCGCAAATGGGTAATCTACGATGAATTTTGTAATGTTATTACTTATGGAACCACGATGCAATCCTCATCCATCCGTGATTGGTTGACGCCCGGAAGGCCTGTCCAGGCCGCCAGGCGCAGTGTTCTGGGCTTGGCAGCAAGCGCTGCCGTGCTCGTGGCCCTGGGGTCGGGCCAGCCCGCCCTGGCCGCCCCCGCCAAGGGGGGCGCCGCCAACCTGGCCATGGTCGGCGAGCCCCAGGGGCTGGACCCCATGGTGAGCACGGCCGACCTGGTCGGCACCATCATGCAGCACGTGTACGAGCCGCTGTACACCTTCGATGCGAACTGGGCCGTGGCGCCCATGCTGGCCGAGGGCCTGCCCACCGTCTCCAAGGACGGGCTGACCTACACCATCGCGCTGCGCAAGGAAGTGAAGCTGCACAACGGCCGCGACCTGAACGCGGACGACGTGGTGGCCTCGCTGCAGCGCTGGATGGAGCTGTCGCCGCGCGGCAAGGCCGTGGGCAAGGAGGTGGCCTCGCTCACTGCCAAGGGCCCGCTGTCGGTGGAGCTCAAGCTCAAGGCCCCTTACGCGCCGCTGCTGGCCCAGCTGGCGCTACCCAGCGGCATGGCCGCCATCATGGCCAAGGAGAGCATCGCGCCGCAACTCAAGGATTTCATCGGCACCGGTCCCTACAAGTTCAAGGAGCGCCGCCCCGACCAGTTCACGGTGCTGGTGCGCCACGACACCTACAGCGCCCGCAAGGAGGCCCCGAGCGGCTATGCCGGCCGCCGCGAGGCCCTGCTCGACGAACTGCGCTTCGTGCCCGTGCCCAACGCCAACACCCGCGTGGAGGGCGCCCTGTCGGGCCAGTTCCAGTACGCCGACCTGCTGCCCGTGGAAGCCGCCAGCCGCATCGACAAGGGGGCCCCGGCCGTGGTGCCCATCGTGACCAAGAACTTCGGTTTCCCCTACATCGTCTTCAACACCAAGGAAGGCGTGCTCGCCGCGCAGCCGCTGCGCCGCGCGGTGCAGACGGCCGTGGGCTCGGGCGAGCTGCTGGCTGCGGGCTTTGGCGACAACCGCTTCTTCGTGGTGGAGCCCAACTTCTTCCCCAAGGGCACGCCCTACTACTCGGACGCGGGCGGCAAGCTGTACAACGAGCGCAACCCGCAGGCCGCCAAGGACCAGGCGGCCAAGGCCGGCTACAACGGCCAGCCGGTGCGCATCATGGCCAGCCGGCAGTACGAGTTCCACTACAACATGGCGCTGGTGATGGCCGAGCAGCTCAAGAAGGCCGGCTTCAAGACCGAACTGCAGGTGGTGGACTGGGCCACGCTGGTGCAGCGGCGCAACGATGCCAAGCTGTGGGACGTGTACTTCACGCACTCGGGCCTGTTCCCCGAGCCCATGCTCTCGCCGCCGCAGCTGGGTGACGGCGCGCCGGGCTGGTGGGATTCGCCCGCCAAGAAGGCCACGCTCACGGCCTTCAACCAGGAGACCAATGTCGCCAAGCGCGGCCCGCTGTGGGGTGCCGTGCAGCAGGTGGTGTACGACGAAGTGCCCTTCATCGAGGTCGGCAAGTTCAACGGCCTCTCGGCGCGCTCGGCCAAGCTGGAAGGCTACACGCCGGCGATCTGGCCTTTCTTCTGGAACACGGGCCTGAAGAACTAACTCCCCCCGATGCGCCTGCGGCGCCTCCCCCTCCAGGGGGCGCCACCGGTGGCCCGGCAAAGCCGGCTCCACGGTGGCACTGGCCCAGGTCCGGGGAGCATTTGTGTCGGCTCGCTATTCGTAGAGACTCAAAATCATGCGTTTTCTGATGACCCGCCTGGGCGGCGCCCTGGTGGTGCTGGCCCTTGTCGCGGTGCTGGTGTTCGCGCTCACGCGCCTGGCCTCGGGCGACCCGGTGGCGCTGCTGCTGGGCGAGCAGGCCACGGCCGAGGACATCGCCGCGGCGCGCGTGCAGTACGGGCTGGACAAGCCCCTGCCCACGCAGTTCGTGCTCTGGGTGGGCGAGCTGCTGCAGGGCAACCTGGGCCAGTCCATCTTTCTGCAGCGCCCGGTGGCGCAGGCGCTGCTCGAGCGCGCCGAGCCCACGCTGTTCCTGGCACTGTTCGCGGTGGGCATCGCGGCGCTGATCGGCATCCCCTGCGGCATGGCGGCCGCCATCTGGCGCGGCAGCCCCGGTGACCAGGCCCTGAGCGGCGTGGCCATGCTGGGCGCCAGCGTGCCCAGCTTCTGGCTCGGGCTGATCCTGATCCAGCTGTTCGCGGTCAAGCTCGGCTGGTTCCCGGCCTCGGGCTATGGCGACCCGGCCTCGCCGCTGGCCGAGCGCCTGTCGCACCTGCTGCTGCCGGCGCTGGTGCTGGGGCTGCTGAACTCGGCGCTGATCATCCGCTTCACGCGCGCCTCGATGCTCGACATCCTGGGCGAGGACTACGTGCGCACCGCGCGCGCCAAGGGCCTGGCCGAGGGCACGGTGATGGTCAAGCACGTGCTGCGCAACGCGCTGGTGCCCATCGTCACGGTGCTGGGCCTGACACTGGCGCTGATGATCGGCGGCACGGTGGTGACCGAGACGGTGTTCAACCTGCCCGGCGTGGGCAACCTGGTGGTGCGCGCCGTGCTGCGCCGCGACTACCCGGTGATCCAGGGCACGCTGCTGGTCATCGCGGCCATCTATGTATTCATCAACCTGGCCATCGACTTCCTGTACACGCTGGTCGACCCACGCATCCGGCTGGAGGGCCAATGACATGGTGCAAGGCCTGATTCGCAATCTCAAGGACTACTGGCTGCCGCTGGCACGCCGCCTGTTCGCACGCAAGGTGGTGCTGGCCTCGGCCATCGTGCTGGCCGTGGTGGTCGCGGTGGCCACGGTGTTCCCCTGGGTGTCGGACGCCGACCCCAATGCCATCTCGATCAGCGAGCGCCTGAACGCGCCCTCGGCCGCGCACTGGGCCGGCACCGACGAGCTCGGGCGCGACGTGATGCTGCGCATCGTGCACGGCGCACGCTATTCGCTGCTGATCGGCGGACTCACGGCCGCGGGCGCGGTGCTGTTCGGCACGCTGCTGGGCATGTTCGCGGGCTTCTTTCGGCGGCTGGACGCGCCGCTGATGCGCGTGGTGGACGCGATGATGTCCTTCCCCGACATCCTGCTGGGCATTGCCCTGGTGTCCATCCTGGGGGCCTCGCTGTGGAACGTGATGCTGGCGCTGGTGATCGTCTACACGCCACGCGTGGCGCGCGTGGTGCGGGCCAGCACCCTGGTGCTGCGCGAGCTGCTGTTCGTGGACGCAGCGCGCGCCCTGGGCGTGCGCACGCCGCGCATCCTGCTCAAGCACATCCTGCCCAACCTGGTCTCGCCCATCCTGGTACAGGTGACCTTCATCTTCGCCTATGCCATCCTGGCCGAGGCGGGCCTGTCCTTCCTGGGCGTGGGCGTGCCGCCCGACATCCCCACCTGGGGCACCATGATCGCGGGCAGCCTGGAATCGGCCGACCGCGCGTTCTGGACGATTCTCTACCCGGGCCTGGCCATCGTGTTCACCGCCCTGTCGCTGCAGATGCTGGGCGACGGCGTGCGCGACCTGCTCGACCCCAAGCTCAAGAAGGCCGCATGAGCTTTCACCGACCCACGCAAGCGCCCGCCCCTGGCGAGCGCGTTACGAAGGCACCCACCCCATGACCACCCCCACGGCTGCCCGGCTCGAAGTGCAGGGCCTGTCCACCTCGTTCGCCACCGACGCCGGCCGCATCCAGAGCGTGGCCGACGTGTCCTTTGCCATCCACCCGGGCCAGACGCTGGCGCTGGTCGGGGAGTCGGGCTCGGGCAAGTCCGTCACCAGCCTGACGCTGATGGGCCTGCACGCCAAGACCTCGCAGGCCCAGGTCAGTGGCCAGGCCTGGTTCACCCGGCGCGACGGCCGGCGCGTGGACCTGCTGGCCCTGCCCGAGGCCGAGCGCCGGGCGCTGCGCGGCAACGAGATCGCGATGGTCTTCCAGGAGCCCATGACCAGCCTGAACCCGGTGCTCACCGTGGGCGAGCAGATCGCCGAATCGGTGCGCCTGCACCTCAAGCTCGACCGCCGCGCTGCACTGGCCCATGCCCAGCGCATGCTGGAGCTGGTGGAGATACCGGCCGCCAAGCAGCGCGTGCACGAGTACCCGCACCAGCTCTCGGGCGGCATGCGCCAGCGCGTGATGATTGCGCTGGCCATGGCCTGCAACCCCA
>JADMJR010000306.1 GCA_018780365.1 Acidovorax sp.
TGGTGAAGTTCGAGGTCATGCAAAACCTGGTGGGCAGCAGTTTTGAGGCGCTGCCCACCTGGATGGCGCAGTGGGCGCGGGTGGACAGCTCGCTGCTGTCGGTGGAAGACGTGAACGGCGATGGCCTGATCCAGTTTGGCGAGATCCGGCTGGGTGCCGACCTCATCATGCTGGCCACGCCTGAGCTGGGTGGCCTGCCGTATGTGGTGTCGGGCCTGGTGGCGGCGGGGGGGCTGGCGGCGGCGCTGTCCACGGCCGATGGCCTGCTGCTCACCATCAGCAACGCATTGGTGCGCGATCTGTATTTTCAGGACACACGCCGCCAGGCGTCGCCCGAGCAGCGGGTGATCCTGACCAAGTTCACGCTGCTGGCCGTGGCCTTGTCGGCCGCGTTCGTGGCCGCGCTCAAGCCCTCCGAGATCCTGCCCATGGTGTCGGCCTCGTTCTCGCTGGCGGCGTCGGCCTTCGTGCCCGCCATGGTGCTGGGCATCTTCTGGCGTGGCACCACGCGGCAGGGGGCGGTGGCGGGCATGTTGGGCGGGCTGGCTGTCACGGTGTACTACATGCTGTCCCATGTGCCCGCCGTGCAGATGTTGCCCCGCTGGTTGCTGGCCGACGGGCTCTGGTTTGGCATCCAGCCGATCTCTGCCGGGGTGTTTGGTGTGCCCTGTGGGCTGCTGCTCACGCTGATCGTGAGCTGGATGACGCGCCCCGCGCCGGCCCTGCCGCGCATTCGCTCGGAAATGTAGGTGCCGGGGGGCACGGCCCGGGTGTATTTATGTGTAAACCCCGATTTCCATGGGTGTCAAAACATGGGATTCTGGGCTGCAGGCGATGGCCCGTTCGGCATCGCAACCGTTGTATTCACTAGGAGGCGCATGGTTCTCGTCAAAACCCAGGCAGGGCAGGAGGCGCTCAAGGATCGCCGTGGCAGTTTGAGTTCGCGCCAGCGCTCGGCCTTCATTCTTTTTGACGGCAAGCGCACCACGGGGGAAATCCTGGCGGCCACGGCAGCCATGGGCATTACGCAGGACGATGTCCAGACGATGATTGCGCAGGGGCTTCTGGCGCCCCTGTCTGGGCAGCATGCCCTGGCGGCTGCAGCGGCGGCCAGCGTGACGTCCGCACCCGCTGCAGACGTGGAGGTGCATGGCACCGACCTCGGAACCATCGCTTCACCCATGGAAGGCTCCGGGCGCTCGCCCAAGGAGCGTTACCAGGCCGCTTACCCCATTGCCACGGAGTTGACGGCGGGCCTGGGGTTGCGTGGCTTCCGCCTGAATCTGGCGGTGGAGGGGGCGGGCAGCTTCGACGATCTGGCGGCCCTGGCCCCCAAGATCCGCGAGGCGGTGGGCGATGTGAAGTTCGAGCGGCTGGATCAGGCGTTGTTTGATTGATCAGCCGCGTGTGTGCATGTATGCATGCAGTCATGCATGCAGTCGCAGCCGTGAACCCAAGCCCTGAGCGAGGCGATACACCGGTGCCCTCTGAGCGCACAACACAAAAGCGGCCCGAAGGCCGCTTTTTTCATGAAGAGAACTCTTCGCCAGGCGCCGCTCAGCGGCCGACCTTCAGCAGTTCCACATCGAACTTCAGCGTAGCGTTCGGGGGGATCACGCCGCCAGCACCACGGGCGCCATAGCCCAGGGCTGCGGGGATGATCAGCGTGCGTTGGCCACCGATCTTCATGCCCTGCACACCTTCGTCCCAGCCCTTGATGACCATGCCGGCGCCCAGCGAAAACTCGAAGGGGTCGTTGCGGTCGCGGCTGGAGTCGAACTTGGCGCCTTGCTCGCCGTTGTTGTAGAGCCAGCCGGTGTAGTGCACCGACACGTTCTGGCCCTTGGTGGCCTCGGCGCCTTCGCCAACGGTGGTGTCTTCGTACTGCAGGCCGGATGCGGTGGTGGTCAGTGCCATGGTGGAAGTTCCTTGAATGCTATTAAAAATATAGCTTCTAGCGCTTGCTCATCGCGCGCTAGAAGCTATTTGGAGTCTTATTTTAGCGAAAGCCCCGGGTTCGGCCGGGGGCCAGGGTGCCGGGGCTGGGGGCTCAGGCCTTCTTGGCGCGGCCTGCCACCCAGCGGGTGGCGAACGCCTGCACGTCC
>JADMJR010000359.1 GCA_018780365.1 Acidovorax sp.
GAGCCCAAGCGGCATGGCGACGAGCAGCGCGCCTGGGAAATCCTCGGCAAGCTCGTAGCCGAAGACCCATGCCTGCGCATCGAGCATGTGGCCGCGACCAATGAGACGGTGCTCTGCGGGCTGGGCGAGTTGCATTTGCGCATCGTGCTCGAACGCCTGCGCGAGGTGTACCGCTTCGAGGTCCAGACGCGGCCGCCGCGCATCGCCTACCGCGAGACCGTGACCGCGCCGGCCGAGGGCCACCACCGCCACAAGAAGCAGACCGGCGGAGCCGGCCAGTTCGCCGAAGTCTTCCTGCGCATCGAGCCGCTGGCGCGTGGTGCGGGTTTTGAATTCGCCGACGAAGTCAGGGGCGGTGCGATCCCGGGCCAGTTCATCCCCGCGGTCGAGAAAGGCGTGCGCGAGGTTTTGGCGCACGGCGCGATCGCCGGCTTCCCCGTGGCCGACGTGCGCGTCGTCGTGTACGACGGCAAGCACCACAGCGTGGACAGCAAGGACATCGCCTTCGCGACCGCCGGCCGCAAAGCCTTCATGGCGGCGATTCGCGAGGCCCGGCCGGTTGTGCTCGAGCCGATTGTCCAGATCGAGATCGCCGTGCCCGAGCATTCCGTGGGCGACGTCACGAGCGACCTGTCGTTGCGGCGCGGCCTGGTCACAGGCACATCGGGCCTGGGGGCCGGCACCGTGGCCATCAGCGGTCAGGTGCCAGAGGCCGAGCTGGCCGACTACCAGTCGCGGCTCAATGCGATGACCAGCGGCCAGGGCCGCTACACCGTCGCGTTGTCGCACTACGAGGCCGTGCCGCCGGCCGTCCAACAGACGCTGATGGGGCAGTACCGGGTGCGCGAAGACGACTAGGAAAAGCGCAGCGCCAATGCTCAGCTTGCACGCGCGCTGCCGAGCAATCGACTTGGGCGTACCGTGAGATCAAAATGCTCCCTCGCCCGGCGATTGCGATCACCCTAATTCTTGTGGCAAATGTCCGATACGCAGCGATAGCGGAAATCCTGAGCGACCTTGAAAATTTCGGCATCCAAAAAGGTCCCCCATTAACTCGGATTTATGACCTCGTAGCGGACATTGAACGCTGCTCTTCAGGTGGGTACGATTGACGCTCGACGTGCGTGCTTTCGCCACACCAACATTCAAAACTGGAGACAACAATGAATAAACCGCGGGCAGAGGCGCAAATTCTTGGAGAACTTGAAGAGCTAGCTGCTTCTCCAGGGTTTGTGCATGCGGTCGCGCAACTCTGCCAGCGGGACAACGTCATCCATATCCGGGGTGAGCTGAAGCCTGAAGACATGGATCGGCTGTTCAGCAAAGAGCGACTCATTCGTACGGAGCTGACGACGCTTATTGGGCTGATGGCAAAAAGTGCCTTGGACCTTGCTCCGCAAAAACCGGAGGTGATACAGGACTACGTCAAGCGCACTGATGCCTTGATGGAAGAGCTACACAACGCAATGTCGTACCCAACGTTCGCGGCGATGTTCGAGACAGCTAAGTTTGGAGGAGCTCCCCCGAACCCGTGGCACGGCCCTGGGATGCGCGAGCCCATCTTCTACGGCACCGAATCAGCTTATACGTTTCAGTACAGGGATCTAGCGTCCGAGAAGTACGGCGCTGATGACGAATGGATGCTTAAGAACAAGGGTTTCACTAGCGGTCAGGCACGCGTCGTCGCAAAGACTATGTGCACCCTTATGGACGAGAAGGGGACGCGATTACTCGTGGAGTCAGGGATAGCCAAGGCATCCCCAACAACTTGGCTACCCGCGTTTGAGTTCTCGATGGATGAGGTGACCTTTCATAGCGGCGTCGCAAAAGAGGTGGTCGATGCCTTCTTCCGTGCGTTCACATTTTCGGGGGACAACGCTGGGTTCAAAGAGGCCGGTGACTTTAACGAGGTTGCCGCTCGACCGCTGCTTCCAACAGGTCGTGGAACTGTGCTCTTGTTTTTGCACTACGCCATACTCGAAGCTCTGTATGAATCTCCGTTTTTCTGGATGTGGGATGACAAGGTCTATAGACCGAAAGCTGCCAAGCATCGTGGCGCCTTTACCGAGCAGTTCGCCGCGCGCCGCTTGTCTGCGGTCTTTGGTCCTGAGCACGTCTACGCGAATGTGAACCTGTTCCGTGGCAAAGATGTCGTGGGCGAAACGGATGTTCTGGTCATCTACGGCGACCGGCTCATCATCGTGCAAGCTAAGGCGAAGAAGCTAACCATCGCGGCCCGCAAGGGGAACGACAGCCAGCTAAAAGCCGACTTTGCCGCGGCTATTCAAGATTCACATGACCAAGGTTGGACATGCGCAAACGAGATGCTCGCCGGTGGTTGTCGACTGGTTGAAGACGGTGGAAACGAGGTCGCATTACCGCGGAGCGTCAAAGAGGTTTTCTTGGTCAGCTTAGTGTCGGAGCACTACCCGGCGTTGGCCTTCCAAGTGAAGCAGTCGCTGAAGTTTCAGGCCACCGACGTTATCCGGCCATCCTTTGTGATGGATGTGTTTCTGCTGGACACACTGACGGAGATGCTGGCAAGCCCGTTGCGGTTGCTGAGCTACCTGAAGTTGCGCGTTGATGTTGAGAACAAGTTGATGAGTGGCCACGAGCTGACCGTGCTTGGCTATCACCTGAAACAGAATTTATGGATCGACGAAGAGCAAGACATCATCATGCTCGATGACTCACTCGCTCGCGATCTCGACGCTGCCATGTTGGTTCGAAGGGATAACCAACCGGGCGCCGATACCCCGGAGGGTATCCTGACAAAGATGCGTGGGACGCGCTATGAGAGCCTAATCAAAGAGATTGAAAACCGGGCAGACCCTGCTACGCTGGAACTGGGGTTCCATTTGCTTTCACTGGACGAGGACTCATGCAGGAACGTCCATAGCCTGCTCGAAACCATCACACGAAAAACACAGGTTGACGGTAAGCGACACGACGTCACTTTAGCGTCCAGCACACACCCATCAGGCGTCAGCTTTCACTGCAATCCAAAGCCGTCAGTCGAAGCGATCACCACGCTGGAGACGCACTGTGAAAGACGAAAGTACGCCCAACGGGCACCTCAGTGGTTTGGTGTTTCCGTGGGACCGGCTGGCGACGTGCAATTCGGCGTTACGTTGGACTTTCCATGGGAAGGCTCTGATGAGATGGAGCGTTTGACGGCCCGCATGAAGGCACCGCTGCTTGTACGTGACGTCTTGCCTAGCCTCGTGCGAGACGCGAGCCGAATGAAACTCGGGCGGAATGACCCATGCCACTGCGGCAGCAAGATCAAGTACAAGAAGTGCTGCATGCCCTAACTGATTTCCGCGCTGACTGGGGTACTGACATCAAACGGTGGGAGTGACGCAAGGCGGTGTACTAAGCAAGCCTCGAAGGTGATCCGTCTTACGCTACTCGACTGAGGGGCAATCCTCAACTGTGTTGCCTTGCGTTGTCGCGGTTATCCGAAATCTGCCGCTTAAGACTGTCCGCTCCTGGCCCGGAAGCGGACAAACTGAAGCGGCTGGCCGAAGACAGCTTTCAGCCTAGAGCCGTCTCATGATCTATAGCCGAACAGACCGGTCATGGTCGGCAACTGCAGTCGCTCCAGAATCCTGCGCGCTCGGGTGTGGTGTGGTGTGGTGTGGTGTCGCGTGGCCTCTCATGAGCGGCATGAGAGGCATGAGGGCGGGGGAGGCGAGCACGGCACGGTGCGGAGCACTTCGGGCAGATGCATCACCGCCACCAAGAGCGAAAAATGCCTCTGTCGCCCGTTCAGCAAGCGCTGATGGCTATCAAAATAATAGCGAAAGGTGCAGGCTCGCTCAGGCCTTCTTCACCTCAATGTGGTACAGCCCCCAGGGGCACAGGCCAAAGCGTTCCTTCACCGGCTTGTCCTTGAACGCGGGCAGCATGTCGGCGTCGTACACGGCCCACTGCGGGCCCAGGCCGCCCAGGGCCATGGGTTGGCCGTCGATGTGGGTGGCAACGATCATGCGGTAGGCTTGGGCGTCGGCCAGGCTGAGGGTGACGTTGTAGCCGTCTACCGCGCGCAGCACCAGCTGCACGGGGCTGCCTGCGGGCACACCGGCGGCGGCGAGCACGGTGGTGAGCAGGGGGCCTTTCAGGGTGTGGGGCTTGCTGTCGTATTCGAGTGTGGGCTTGATGGTGACGGCGGCCATGCGCTGCAGGGCGGCGGCGTCGAGCGCGTGGGCGTTGGTGAACTGGATGCCGTGTTTGCCCATCATCTGGTCGATGGTCGCGTCCAGCGCGCCCCGGTTGGGCTGGGTGATGGCGCCGCTGATGGTGAGCAGGGCAGGGTGGGCGGATGTGTTGGCAGGTGGGGCGGCGTGGCTGCTGGTGCTGGTGGCGGTCCACAAGCCGGCCAGGCCCATGCTGGCGGCCACGAAATTGCGCTTGTTCATCATGTGCTCCTCGTTCAAATCAGGGGCGCATGGTAAGCGCAAGCTCGGCCCGTGCCATGCAAAAAATGGCACGGGGGATGGCGGGGTGGCATGGGGTTGGGGCGGGGCCGCCTTCATTCCAAAACCGCATGTGTTCACGCGTATTTCTTCGTTGGCGGGGCGCGGGGGCGCTTTTATGGTGGGCATGTTCGTTGTGCCGCTAGTCGCCAACTCCACCGATCCCGAAAGCCATCGCCCATGTCCGCCGTTCTCATGCCCCCGCCTGTCGCCCACCGTGCCCGCAGCCCTGCGCCCCAGCGCCAGGGTGGGGCCGATACCTCCCAACCCGCTCGCCACAAGGTTGTGCAGCACACGCAGATGCACACGTACAAGCACACGCTTGCGCATGCGCAGATCGGCGGGCCGGGTGGTGCGCAGTGTGCTTTCAAGAGCCTGTTTGGCACCCTTGTGCGCCAGCAGCCCGAGGTGCTGCAATGAATGCGCCGCTGACCTGGGGGCAGGCCGCACGCGCACTGGCCGTGGAGTTTGGCGCGCGGGCTGCGGTGCATGACCGCGAGGGGAGTTTTCCGCACGCCAATTTTGCCCAGCTGCAGCGGGCCGGCCTGCTGGCCCTGGCGGCGCCGCGCACGCTGGGCGGGCAGGGCGCATCGGCCGCGCAACTGGGGGATGTGATTGGCGCGGTGGGCCAGGGCTGCCCGGCCACGGCGCTGGTGCTGACCATGCAGTACATCCAGCAGCGTGGCATGGGGTGGCCTGGATCGCCCTGGCCCCAGGCGCTGGCCCGGCAGCTGGTGCAGGAGTCGCAGCACGAGGTGTCGCTCATCAACGCGCTGCGCGTGGAGCCCGAGCTGGGATCGCCCGCGCGTGGTGGCCTGCCCGCCACTGTGGCACGGCGCACGGCCGAGGGCTGGCGCATCAGCGGGCACAAGGTGTATTCGACCGGCGCGCCCATCCTGCGCTGGTATGTGGTGTGGGCGCGCACTGATGAGGACGTGCCGCGTGTGGGCTCGTTCCTGGTGCGGGCCCACTCGCCCGGCATTCGCATTGACGAAACCTGGGACCACCTGGGCCTGCGCGCCAGCGGCAGCCACGACGTGCATCTGCACGATGTGCTGACCCCGCACGAGCACGCGCTGGACCTGCGCCTGCCGCAGGACTGGGCGCGTGGCGAGCCCGCCATGTTGGCCGAGATGACGGTGATGCTGGCCGCGCTGTACACCGGCGTGGCGCGTGCGGCGCGCGACTGGCTGCTGCAGTTTCTGCGCGAGCGCACACCCGCCAATCTGGGGGCGCCGCTGGCCAGCCTGCCGCGCGCACAAGAGGCCGTGGGCCGCATCGAGGCCTTGCTGCTCACCAACGACCGCCTGGTGGCCAGCCTGGCGCACGACCTGGACACCGGCACCCTGGTGCCTGCGGTGGACAGTGGCCTGGTGAAAACCGTGGCCACGCACAACGCCATTGAGGTGGTGCAGGCCGCGCTGGCGCTCTCCAGCAACCACGGCCTGGCGCGCAAAAACCCGCTGGAGCGCCACCTGCGCGACGTGTTGTGTGGCCGCGTGCACACGCCGCAGGACGACAGCGCGCACATCGCGGCGGGTCGCCATGCGCTTGGGAGGTGATCGCCTCTTGGTGCCTTGTTCCATTCCTCACCCTTTCTTTCCCCTCCCTTCCTCTGTTGCCGACTTCAGGCTTTTGAAAAGAACCACACCATGACCATTCAACGACGCCACTTCAACCGCTTGCTGGGCGCCTCCGTCGCCGCCAGCGCTTTTCTGTCGCCTGTTCTGACCCATGCCCAGCAGCGCGTGCTGCTGCGCGCGGGTGACCAGAAGGGCGGGCTGCAGGCCTTGCTCGACGCGGCGGGCGAGCTGAAAAATCTGCCCTATGACATCAAGTGGAGCGAGTTCCCGGCCGCTGCGCCGCTTGCCGAGGCGCTCAACGCCAACGCGGTGGACTTTGGCCCCATCGGTGATGCGCCGCTGCTCTTCACGCTGGCCGCCGGGAGCAAGGTGAAGGCGTTTGCGGCCAGCCGTTCGGACGCCTATGGCACGGCCGTGCTGGTGGCGCCCAACTCGCCGCTCAAGACGGCGGCCGACCTCAAGGGCAAGAGCATTGCCACCAACCGGGGCTCCATCGGCCACCTGATCACGCTCAAGGCGCTGGAGTCGGCGGGCCTCAAGGCCGACGATGTGCAACTGCGCTTCATCCCCCCGCCCGATGCCAAGCTGGCGCTGACCCAGGGCTCGGTCGATGCCTGGGCCACCTGGGAGCCCTACACCGCACTGGCCGAAACCAGCGGCCATGCGCGCGTGCTGGTCAGCGGCCGGGGGCGGTGGTCGGGCCTGAGTTTTCTGGCGGCCACCGATGCGGCGCTGGCAGAAAAGCGCGCCGTGCTGCAAGACTTCAAGGAGCGTGTGGCGCGGGCCCAGGTGTGGTCGTACCAGAACGCCAAGCCGTTTGGCCAGTCGCTGGCGCGCATCGTGGGCATACCGGCCGACGCGGCCCAGTTGCAGTTTGAGCGCCGCGCTACCCGCTGGCAGGACATCGACGCCCAGGTGCTGGCCGACCAGCAAAAGACAGCCGACTTCTATCTGGCGGCAGGCCTCATCAAGCAGCGGCTGGATGTGCGTGGCACGTTTGACACGAGCTTCAATGTGGGCAAGGCCTGAGCAGCAGCCTGTGTAGCGCCCTGTGCAGCGCAATGTGCCTGGCTTGCCGACGCACACCCACATCCACACAGGCACATCAACACAGGTACATAAGCACAGACACCTAAACGCAGGCACATCACCACCTCACCACACAATGGGCATGCCCTGAACGGGCGTGCCCGCAGACCCCCAGCCGCCGGGGTGCATGTGCCCTGGCGCCAGCACCCCGGCCACCACCACCGCACAATCGGCGCATGACCCCTTCTCCCCTGATGCTGCGCCTGATTGGCCTGGCGGCCTTTTGCAGCATGGCGTCCATGCGTGTGTGCGATCCGATGCTGGTGTCCCTGGCGCAGGAGTTTTCGGTGACCACTGGCGACGCCTCGGCGGTGATTGCGGCGTTTGCCGTGGCCTACGGTGTGCTTCAGCTTTTTTATGGCCCGCTGGGCGACCGGTTTGGCAAGGTGCGCGTGATCATCTGCGCCACGTTTGCCTGCGCGGTGTTCAGTGGCATGACGGCACTGGCGCCAACGCTTGTGGTGCTGGTGGCCTCGCGCGCGGCCATGGGGGCGGCGGCGGCGGGCATCATCCCGCTGTCGATGGCGTGGATTGGCGACCATGTGCCCTACGAGCAGCGCCAGGAGACGCTGGCCCGCCTGATGGTGGCAACGGTCTCGGGGATGATGGCCGGGCAGTGGTTTGGTGGGTTTGCGGTGGAAGTGCTGGGCTGGCGCGCGGCGTTTGCCGTGTTATCGCTGCTGTTTCTGGTGGCAGCCAGCATGCTGCTGCGGCAGGCGCGCGCCATGGTGGCCAGTGCACCGCTCCCGGCCGAAGGTGCACCGGGGCAGCCGCCGTTTTCGCTCGCGGCCTACCTTGCCAGCACGGCGCGCCTGCTGCGCATGCCCCGCGTGCGCTGGGTGCTGGCCGTGGTGGCGGTAGAAGGTGCCCTGGCCTTTGGCACGCTGGCCTTTGTGCCCGCGCGCATGGTCGATGGTTTTGGCCTGTCGGCCTCGGCGGCTGGCGGGGTGATGGTGTTGTACGGCGTGGGTGGGCTGGCCTACAGCCTGCTGGCGCGCCGCTGGCTGGCCCTGCTGGGCGAGCGTGGCCTGGCGCTGCTGGGCGCTTCGCTCATTGCGGCGGGCCTGCTGCTGCTGGCCTGGGGCGCTGTGGCGGCCTGGGCGGTGCTGGGGTGCTTTTTGGCCGGGGTGGGTTTTTACATGCTGCACAACACCCTGCAGGTGCAGGCCACACAAATGGCCCCCGAAGCGCGCGGCACGGCCGTCACGCTGTTTGCCTGCCTGCTGTTTCTGGGCCAATCCCTGGGGGTGGTGGTGGTGGCGGCCAGCGTGGACCGGGGCTGGATCGCGCCCGTGTTCTCGGTGGCTGCGCTGGGCGTGGTGGTGCTGGGGGCGATGGTGTCGCGCAAGGTCCAGGGGCGGGTGGTGCAGGCGGCTGCGGAGTAGTGCTGGCCGCTGGCGGTGCGGGCTAGGGAGCCTCTGCACAAATCACCGCGCCGTGTGCATCTGCGGTCTCGGGCGGTCTGCTGCGTTGCAAATACTCGCAATAGCTACGGCTATTGCTGCGTTTTGCGCCTTGCAGCCCATCCCGATCCGCAGCGCCCACTTACCGCTCGATTCGTGCAGAGGTTCCCTAGGGCGCCAGAGGGGCGGCGGTGTCCAAATAACTTTGATGTCTTATTACTTTATTTTTTGATAGTTTGATTTTTTATGACGCAATAGTACATTCCCTTATCTTTGTGTTTACAGGGCCGAACGCGCACCTTCGTGCGGGGCGGCCCTTTGCGTTTCATGATCGACTTACGGGGTATCACCCAGACTTACCAGGGCTCACAAGGCCCTGTCGAGGCCCTGCGCGGCATCGACCTGCACATCAACCCGGGCGAAGTGTTCGGCATCATCGGCAAGAGCGGCGCGGGCAAAAGCTCGCTGGTGCGCGTCATCAACCTGCTCAACCGGCCCACCACGGGCCAGGTCATCGTGGGCGGCCGTGACCTGACCCAGCTGAACGACGCGCAACTGCGCGAGGCCCGGCGCGAGATCGGCATGGTCTTCCAGCACTTCAACCTGCTGTCGTCGCGCACCGTGTTCGACAACGCCGCATTGCCGCTGGAACTGGCGGGCATGGACAAGGCGGCGATCCGCGAGCGCGTGAACCCGCTGCTGGAGCTGGTGGGCCTGGCCCACCTGGCCGACCGCTACCCCGCGCAGATCAGCGGCGGGCAAAAGCAGCGCGTGGGCATTGCGCGTGCGTTGGCCAGCCGCCCCAAGGTGCTGCTCTCCGACGAAGCGACCTCGGCGCTGGACCCGGAGACGACCCGCTCCATCCTCGACCTGCTGCGCCAGGTCAACCGCGAGCTGGGCCTCACCGTGGTGCTCATCACCCACCAGATGCAGGTCATCAAGCAGGTGGCCGACCGCGTGGCCGTGATCGAGGCGGGCCGCATCGTGGAGCAGGGCCGCGTGCTGGAGGTGTTCACGCGCCCGCAGCAGGCCATCACCAAGAGCCTGATCGACGAGATCCTGCCGCAAGAGCTGCCCGCCAGCGTGCTGGACCACGTGCGCAAGCTCGCAGGCCAATTGGGCGCGGGGCGGACTGGCCAGCTGCTGCGCCTGTCGTATGCGGGGGACAGCGCCTACCAGCCCATCCTGTCGCAGCTGATCCGCGAGTTTGGTGTGGACATGAGCATCCTGCACGGCCAGGTGGACGAGATCCAGGACGAAACCTTTGGCTCGCTGGCCGTTTACGCCAGTGGCGAGGCCGAGCGCCTGCGCGGTGCCGTGGCGCACCTGCGCGCGGGTGGCGTCGAGGTGCAAGAAGTGGCCGTGGCAGGCTGAGAAGGATCGATAACCATGTTCAACAACTTCACTCCGGCCATGCTGGACCTCTTTGCCTCTTCGCTGTGGGAAACGCTCATCATGGTCGGCATCTCCGGCCTGGTGGGCGGCCTGCTGGGCGTGCCGCTGGGCGTCTTCCTGCGCCTGACCGACCACGGCGGTGTGCTCGAAAACGGGCCCACCAACAAGCTGGTGGGCTGGCTGGTCAACGCCGTGCGCTCCACGCCGTTCATCATCCTGCTGGTGGCCATCATCCCGTTCACGCGCTTCATCACAGGATCGTCCATCGGCACCGCCGCCGCCGTGGTGCCGCTGACCATTGCCGCCGCGCCGTTTGTGGCGCGCCTGGTCGAAGCCGCCTTGCGCGAGGTGGACCACGGTCTGGTCGAAGCCGCCCAGGCCATGGGCGCCACCACCAGCCAGATCGTGTGGAAGGTGCTGCTGCCCGAGGCGCTGCCCGGCATCGTGGCAGGCCTGACCATTACCTTTGTGAGCCTGACCGGCTACTCGGCCATGGCCGGTGCGATTGGCGGCGGCGGCCTGGGCGACCTGGGCATCCGCTACGGCTACCAGCGCTTTCTGCCCGAGATCATGCTCGCCGTGGTGCTGGTGCTGATCTTCTTTGTGCAGGCCGTGCAGAGTTTGGGCGACTGGGCGGTACGCAGGTTGAGCCACCGGTAAATGTTGTTCCGCCCACTCTATTTGCTATTTATTTGATAGCTATAAAGAGATGATGGGCGCGCGCAGATGGCCATTTTTTCTTTAAATTCTGGCCCCAATCGCCACATCCATAGCCGCCCCTGCCTTCACTCCCTCTCCCCTCGCGGGAGGGCTGGGGAGAGGGGGCGCACAGGCACGCCGCGTAGATTCACCCCCTCTCCCCAACCCTCTCCCGCGAGGGGAGAGGGGGCAAAACCTCCTCGGCTTGGCACCGGGTGGTAGTTGCGATCCGCCGTTAGACCCCCATCGAAACCCTGTTCGCCCCAGTCTCCAGGCCGACAGCGGCGCCGGTCTTCACTCCCTCTCCCCTCGCGGGAGAGGGCGGGGGAGAGGGGGCGCATAGGCACGCCACGTAGATTCACCCCCTCTCCCGCGAGGGGCGAGGGAGCCTGAAAAACGCCTTCAGCCCGGCACCCGATAGTGGTACCCATACGCCGTCTTGAAACCCATCGATTGGTACAGCCCCAGCGCTGGCGTGTTCTGCGCGCGCACCTGCAAATAGGCGCTGGCCGCCCCGGCCTCGGTGGCCCAGTGCAGCAGGGCAGTGACCAGCGCGCGCCCGCGCCCGCCGCCCCGGTGTTCGGGCGCCACGGCCAGGTCGTACAGGCCCACGGCGCCGCGCTCCAGCACCGCCAGCCCAA
>JADMJR010000304.1 GCA_018780365.1 Acidovorax sp.
GCCAGATCCACATGGGCCACGCGGTCAACAAGATCCTGAAGGACATGATCACCAAGGCGCGCCAGCTCGAAGGCTTCGACGCGCTGTACGTGCCTGGCTGGGACTGCCACGGCCTGCCGATCGAGAACGCCATCGAGAAAAAACACGGCCGCAACCTGAGCCGCGACGACATGCAGGCCAAGAGCCGTGCGTTTGCCACCGAGCAAATTGCGCAGCAGATGGTGGACTTCAAACGCCTGGGCGTGCTGGGCGAATGGGACAACCCCTACAAAACCATGAACCCTGCCAACGAGGCGGGCGAAATCCGCGCCTTCAAGCGCGTGATGGAGCGTGGTTTTGTGTACCGAGGCCTGAAGCCCGTGTACTGGTGTTTTGACTGCGGCTCTTCGCTGGCCGAGTTCGAGATCGAATACCAGGACAAGAAGAGCACCACGCTCGACGTGGCGTTCAAGGCGCACGAGCCTGCCAAGCTGGCTGAAGCCTTTGGCCTGCCCGCGCTGGCCAAAGACGCCTTCGTCGTCATCTGGACCACCACCGCCTGGACCATCCCCGCCAACCAGGCACTGAACCTGAACCCCGAGATCAGCTACGCGCTGGTCGATGCCGGCGAGCGCCTGCTGCTGGTGGCCGAACCGCTGGTGGCCTCGTGCCTGGAGCGCTACAACCTCACGGGCAATGTGCTGGCTACCACCCTGGGCAAGAACCTGGGTGGGCTGGAGTTTGAGCACCCGCTGTACGACGTGAAGAGCGAAGACGGCAGCCGGGGCTACCAGCGCCTGTCGCCCGTGTACCTGGCCGACTACGCCACGGCCGACGATGGCACCGGTATCGTGCACTCCTCGCCCGCCTACGGGCTGGAGGATTTCAACTCCTGCGTGTCCCACGGCTTGGCGCTGGACGACATCCTGAACCCCGTGCAGGGCAACGGCACCTATGCGGCCGACTTCCCGCTGTTCGGCGGCCAGCACATCTGGAAGGCTGTGCCCGTCATCATCGAGGCCCTGCGCAATGCGGGCCGCCTGATGGCCACCAAGGACATCACGCACAGCTACCCGCACTGCTGGCGCCACAAGACGCCCGTGATCTACCGCGCAGCGGCCCAGTGGTTTGTGCGCATGGACGAAGGCGAAGGCGTGTTCACCAAGGCCGGTGAAAAGCCCACCAAGACACTGCGCCAGATCGCGCTGGACGCCATCGAGCACACCAGCTTCTACCCCGAAAACGGCAAGACCCGCCTGCACGACATGATCGCCGGGCGGCCTGACTGGTGCATCTCGCGCCAGCGCAGCTGGGGCGTACCCATCCCGTTCTTCCTGCACAAGGATTCGGGCGAACTGCACCCGCGCACCATGGAAATCATGGACCAGGCGGCTGACATCGTGGAAAAGGGCGGCATCGAAGCCTGGAGCCGCGTGACCACCGAGGAGATCCTGGGTGCCACCGATGCCCCGCACTACACCAAGAGCACCGACATCCTGGAGGTGTGGTTCGACTCCGGCTCCACCTTCAGCCATGTGTTGCGCGGCACGCACCCCAATGTGCACCACGACACCGGCCCCGAGGCCGACCTGTACCTCGAAGGCCATGACCAGCACCGGGGCTGGTTCCACAGCTCGCTGCTGCTGGCCAGCGCGCTCGAAGGCCGCGCGCCCTACCGGGGCCTGCTGACCCACGGCTTCACCGTGGACAGCCAGGGCCGCAAGATGAGCAAGTCGCTGGGCAACGGCATCGACCCGCAGGAGATCAACAAGAAGCTGGGCGCCGAAATCATCCGCCTGTGGGTGGCCGCCAGCGACTACTCGGGCGATATCGCGGGCGACGAGAAGATCCTGGCGCGCGTGGTGGACGCCTACCGCCGCATCCGCAACACGCTGCGCTTTTTGCTGGCCAATGTGAGCGACTTCGACCCGGCCACCGACGCCGTGCCGTTCGACCAGATGCTGGAGATCGACCGCTACGCACTCACGCGCGCGACCGAGTTCCAGGCCACCGTGCTGGCGCACTACAAGGTGTACGAGTTCCACCCCGTGGTCGCCAAGCTGCAGCTGTACTGCTCGGAAGACCTGGGCGGCTT
>JADMJR010000119.1 GCA_018780365.1 Acidovorax sp.
CCACGTCCATGGCGTGTTTTTCTTCATCGACCACGATGGAGGACACGTTGGCCGGTGCCAGCGCGCCGATCACAAACTGGGCGGGGTCTTCGGACCACAGCACGATGTCCACGCGTTCGCCGGCCAGCTCGTTGGTCACGGCGTTCACACGGGTGCCACGCACGCCGACGCAGGTGCCGATGGGATCCACGCGCTTGTCGTGCGACAGCACCGCAATCTTGGCGCGCGAACCGGAGTCACGGGCGCAGCTCTTGATCTCCAGCAGGCCCTGCTCGATCTCGGGCACTTCCTGGCGGAAGAGTTCGATCATGAACTCGGGGGCCGAGCGCGACAGGATGATGGGCGCGCCGCGCAGCGTCAGGTCCACCTCCATGATCATGGCGCGCACACGGTCGCCGCTGCGCAGGTTTTCCTTGGAGATCATCTCGCTGCGGCGCAGGCGGCCTTCCACCCGGCCGGACTCGACAATGATGTCGCCCTTGTCCATGCGTTTGACGGTGCCGGTGAAGATGCGCTCGCCACGCGACATGAAGTCGTTGAGCAGCATTTCGCGCTCGGCGTCACGGATCTTTTGCAGAATGACCTGCTTGGCCGCCATGGCACCGATACGACCGATGGGCACGGACTCGACACCTTCTTCGATGTACTCGCCCACCTCGATGTCCTGGATGCGCTCTTGGGCATCCATCAGCAACTCTTCGGCTTCGGGATTTTGCAGACCGGCGTCGTCGGGCACCACCAGCCAGCGACGGAAAGTCTCGTAGTTGCCGCTGTCGCGATCAATCGACACGCGGATGTCCACCTCGCCCTGGTACAGCTTTTTGGTAGCCTGGGCCAGGGCCGACTCCACGGCACCCAAGACCACATCACGCTCCACGTTCTTCTCGCGCGAAATGGCCTCAACCAACATCAACAATTCGCGATTCATGCAACGACTCTCCTGTTTCAATCACCCGAAGGCGAGGGCTGCGCGCAGCGGCCACCCACCCCAATCCATTCAGCAACTCAGGCGGCTGCCGACCCGGCCTTGCCTGCGCGCCCCTTGAAATCCACGATGGGCGCCAGACGCGCGTCACGCAGCTCATCCAGGGTGAAGCCCAGCGCCTGCAAAGGGGCGGGCACGCGTTTTTTGCTCACTTTTTGACCTGGCTTCACTGGCGGCTCGTCACTCCAGACGATCTGCCAACCTCCAGCCTCGGCCCGCTCCAGCGTGCCGCGAAATTTCTTGCGGGTGGCGTTGACCTGCCCCGCCGCTGCGGCGCCGATGGGCGCCTTCAGGGTGATGTCGATGATCGAGCCCGCGAAGCGCACAAAATCCTGGTCGTGGCGCAGAGGGCGGTCGATGCCGGGGGAGGAGACTTCCAGGCGCTTGTACTCCGCACCATCCACCTCCAGCGCAAACTGCAGCTGGCGGGTGACCTTTTCACAGTCCTCGACCGTCACAAAATGATCCAACACGGGCTCGGGCGCATCGGCGGCCGGCTGCACCCAAGGCAAGTCGATGGTGACGCGCAGCAAACCACCGGCAGAGCGCTCGATCTCCACCAGGTCATACCCCAGGCCCGTCACAATTTGTTCAACGACTTGCTGTAGCGCCACGTGTTCAGTTCAATCCCGGAAAAACAATACAAACTTGCGCACATCGGAACCAGGCGAATCGCCCACCCCATGGACACACTCCTTGTGCGCCCCTGTTTGCGTAAGTCCAAAACAAAAAACCCGATAACCCCCGGAGACCCTTCTCCGACAGCTTCGAGCTCCAAAAGCATTCGACCAAAAAAAACGGGCGGTAAGTACCCGCCCGTTTGGTCGTGAGAATCGTATTGTAACGCGTAAAGCATTGATTGGCAAAGACATGCCTTGGCAAAACTGTTGTCAACGCATCCCGCGACGGGCAAAAACCCACCGCCATCCTGCGGGCGCGGCAGCGGCAGGTGCCCACACTCGCTCAGTACGGCCCAAATCGCACTCGGCGCGCTCCCATCAAGCATCCATAGCTATGACAGTGATAGCGGTCCAAGCAACTCTGCCAGATCACCCTCGGTGAACAAAGGCTCTTTGCGTGCCACCGACCCGCTATACAGGCTGCCGGCCAGCTGCGCCTTGCGCTCCTGCAACGCCAGGATGCGCTCTTCGACCGTGCCCTGCGCCACCAGCTTGATCACCCACACGCTCTGCGTCTGGCCGATGCGGTGGGCGCGGTCGGTGGCCTGGGCCTCGGCCGCCGGGTTCCACCAGGGGTCGAAGTGGATCACGGTGTCGGCCTGGGGCAGGTTCAGCCCCACCCCGCCGGCCTTCAGGCTGATGAGGAACAACGGCACCTGCCCGCTGGTGAACTGCTCGATGAGCGCGTCACGCTTCTGGCTTTGGCCCGTGAGCTTGACCCAGGGCAAGCTGCGTTTTTTCAGCTCGGCCTCGATCAGCGTGAGCATGCTGGTGAACTGAGAGAACAGCAGCACGCGCCGCCCCTCGGCCAGCATTTCGGGCAGCATCACCATCAGCTGCTCCAGCTTGGCCGACGCACTGACGGCCCTGGCGGCATCCAGCGGCAGCAACTGCGGGTGGCAGCACACCTGGCGCAATTTGAGCAGCGCATCCAGCACGGTGATCTGCGATTTGGCCAGCCCCTTGGACTGCAGGGCGTCGCGCACGGTCTTTTCCATGCCCAGGCGGATGGTCTCGTACAGGTCGGCCTGCGCGCCGGCCAGCTCCACGGGCATCACGGTCTCGACCTTGGGCGGCAGCTCGCCGGCCACCAGCACCTTGGTCCGCCGCAGCATGAACGGCGTGATGCGCGCGCGCAACTGGGCCATGCGCGCCCCATCGCCCAATTTTTCGATCGGCGTGCGAAACACCTGCTTGAAGCGCTGCTGGCTGCCCAGAAACCCCGGCATCAGGAAGTGGAACAGGCTCCAGACCTCGCCCAGGTGGTTTTCCATGGGCGTGCCCGACAGGCACAGGCGGTGGCGCGCATCCAGCTCGCCCACCACCTGCGCCGCCTGGGTGCTGGCGTTCTTGATGTTCTGCGCCTCGTCCAGCACCACCAGGTGCCACGGCTGGGCCAGCCAGCGCTCTCGGTCGCGCTGCAGCAGCGAATACGGGGCGATGACCAGGTCGTGTTCGGCCACCGCGTCCGCCACCGCATGGCGGCCCGCGCCATGCAGCACCAGGCAGCGCAGGCCGGGGCAAAAGCGCGCGGCCTCGCGCTGCCAGTTGCCCATCAGGCTCACGGGCGCAATGACGAGCGCGGGGTCGGTCAGGCGCCCGGCATCCTTCTCGACCTGGATGTGCGCCAGGGTCTGCAGTGTTTTGCCCAGGCCCATGTCGTCGGCCAGCACCCCGGCCAGGCCGTGGGCGCGCAAGAACTGCAGCCAGTTCAGGCCCTGCTGCTGGTAGGGACGCAGCTGCGCCTGCACACCCTGGGGCACGGGCACCGCAGGCAGCGCACTGGCGCCCTGCAGCTGCGCCACCAGGCTGCGCAGCGCGTCCGCGCCCTCCCACACCGCGCCCTCGCCCACGGCGGCGCTGGTGCGCAACGCGTCCAAACGCGAGAGCTTGAGGCTGCCGCTTGTGAAGTCGTGCGCGCGGTCGCCCACCAGGTCCAGCAGGGCCGCCATCCAGGGGCGCAGGATGTCGGTCGGCACCCGCACAAAACCCGCCGCCCCCACGCCCCGCAGGTAGGCAAACGGCGGCAGCTGCGGCTGGCCCGTGGCAGGGTCTGGTGGCTGCTGGGCGGCGGCCGCGATCAGCATGGGCAGCAGCGGCAGGATGTTGTGGCGCACACCGTTGATTTCCATGCCCAGCGACAGCGCAAACCAGGGCGATGCGGCCTCGTCCTCGCCAAGGGGCTGCAGCGCCACGTCCAGGGTGTCGGCATGGGTGATCCAGCCGTCCAGCGCCGCGTCCAGGGTCAGTGCAAAGCCGGCCTCGCGCAGCACGGCAAAGCCGTTGTCAAACCAGTGCATCCAGTCTTCCTGCGATTGCTCGCCAGGGATGCCGAACAGGCCGTCGTCGGTGGCCAGCAGGCCCAGGTCCATCAGGCGTTCGATGGCATCCAGTTCGGCCACCGCGTCGCGCTGCAGCAGCACCTGGCCGCCGTCGGCGCCGGTGACCAGCACGCCCAGCTCCTGCCCGGCCCACCAGCCCACATGGCCCTGGTAGTCAAAACGCAACTGGGCGGTGATGAGGCCCAGACCTGGTACATCGGCTTCGGGCACGGGCGCCAGATGCAGGCGCGCCACGGGCTTGACGCCCTGCACGCGCGTGAGGGGGCTGAGCACCGGCGGCAGCGGCAGCACACCGCCCAGGCGGCTGGCCACATCGGCATGGTGTTTTTGCAACGCGGCGGTGCCCAGCGCGGGCGCCTGCAGCAGCATCACCAGCTGCGCAGGGCTCAGGCCCTCGGCCGAGACGGGGCCACACAGGCCCTGGGTAGCATCGATGTACAGCGGCGGGTGGTTGGCACACAGCGTGGCGCTGCGGCTGGGCAGGCTGGCCTGCAAGGTCCAGGCGCTGTCGCCGCCCTGGGGGGTGGGGGCGTCCTTCCAGGCCCACACGATGGGAAGTGCATCGCCCCAGCGCAGCGGCTCACCCACGGTGGCGCCGCCCGCGTCGGCAAACAAACGACCCGTGGCGGCCGCTTGCTGCAGCGCCAGCACGCCCACCGCGCCCTCCAGAACGCCCGACGGTGCCCCGCTGTAGGCCGAGTAGTAGCCCACGCTGCGCGGCATGGCGCGCAGCAGCTGCAACAACTGGCGGTCGGCATCCGTGGCGCGGTCATACACCGCCTGGCCGGGGCCGGGTTGGGTGCGGATGGCCTTGGGCTTGGCCCAGCCGCCGGTCACCTTGGGGTAGGACACCACGGCCTCGATCTGCAGCTGTGGCGCGCCCGAGCGCAGGCGGCCCACGGTGGAGAGCAGGTAGAGATAACACTCGGGCCGGTCGGCCCGCGCGCCGGGCGGTGGCGGCGTGGTGGTGCCTGCGGCCAGATCCCAGTCGTGCAGCCAGCGCACCAGGCGCGCCTCGGCCTCGGCGCGGGCCTGGGCTTCCTTGCGATCCTGCAGAGCCTGCAGGGCCTGCACGGCCTGGGCCGACAGGGGCGCGGGCGCCAAGCCAGGGCGCAGCTGCGCAGCCTTCAGGGTCAGGGCCACGGCGTGTTTGCAGCCGTCCTCCACCGGGCAGCTGCACGCGCCCGACCAGAAGCTGACCTGGCCATTGGGCGCCAGCACCAACTCCACCGACAGCTCATAGGGCTCAGGCTGGGAGCCCTGCACCTCACCACGGACAAGCCAGGCGCTGTCGCCGTTTTCTGCGATGTCGACACTGACCACGGCGGCCTGGCGAAACAGGTCCATGCCGCGCGACCATGCGCCTTTGTCGCACTGGGCCTGCAGCGAGTTGATGGGAAACCAGGGAGCGGGGGAGGAAGACACAAAATTCAAAGAAAAAATGCCCCTTGCGCGCGACCATCAAGCGCAGGCAGCTATCGAAAAGTGAGCAATCAAAGCGCCTGGCGCCTCAGCGGCTGCGGGCGGCGCGCACACGCTCAAACACGCCCTGGGCATCGCCACCGGCTCCGGCACCGCCGGGTGTTGCGGCCTGCAGGCTGGTCAGCAGCCGCGCCAGCACGGGCGCCTGGGGCAGCAGCGGCCCCAGGAACAGCGCCCGCTCGCCATCGGCGATCAGCAGCGTGGGGAAGGTCTCCACGTCCAGATCCCCCGCGATCTCGGCGTCGTCCTCGATGTCCACCCATTCAAAGCGCACCTCTGGATGCGCACGGGCCAGCTCGTCGAACAGGGGGCGGTACACGCCGCAGGTGCCGCACCAGCCTGCGCACAGGCACACGGCCCACCAGCCGCCGGGCGCGGGGGCCGCAGGGCTTGGCGGGGTGGGTTCTGGCAATGCGGCCGGGCTTTGCATCAACGGGGCTCCTGGGTGGTCTGGGCTGTTTGCGCGCGGCGGGTGCTGCTGCCGGCACACACCGCCACCACACCACCTTGCCGCTACAAACCGCGCCGTTCGCGGGCGCGATAAACCTCGATGGTACCCACACCGGGCGCCTGGTTGCCCCAGCTGTTGCGCACAAAGGTGGCCACGGCCGCCACATCCTCGTCGCCCAGCAGCTGCTGGAACGGCGGCATGCCATGCGGGCGCGGGTTGCCGGCCGTGGCGGGCAGATAGCCGCCCTGCAGCACCACGCGCACCACATTGGTCGGGTCGGCCAGCAGCACGGCGCGGTTGCCGGCCAGCGCCGGGAAGGCGCCCGCCTCGCCCTGCCCCGCGTTCCCGTGGCATTGCGCGCACTGCTGCTCGTACACCTTGCCGCCCCGCGCCATGGTGGCCGCCGGTGGCGCGGAGGCGGCGGCGGGCGCTGCGCGGCCGGCCTGCTGCGGCAGCGCCTGCAGGTACACGGCCATGGCGCGCGCATCGGCATCGGTCAGGTACTGCGTGCTGCGGAACACCACCTCGGCCATGGGGCCCAGCACCGACCCGTGCGGGGCCACGCCGGTCTGGAGCAAGGCCACCACGTCGCCGGTGGCCCATTCCTTGACACCTGCCTCAACCGCCGCATTGAGCGCGGGCGCATACCAGTTCTGCACCGGAATCAGCCCGCCGGTGAACGCCTTGGCATCGGCTGTGGCGCCCAGCGCATTGCGCGGCGTGTGGCAGGCCGTGCAGTGGCCCAGGCCGTTGACCAAATAGGCGCCGCGGTCGTACTCGGCCGTCTGCACAGGTTCCGCCACCGGCTCGCCCGGTGCAAAAAACAGCGCACGCCACACGCCCAGCGCCGCCTGCGTGCTGTACGGAAAGCGCAGCGCATGCGCGCGGTTGGCGTCGGCCGCAGCGGGAAGGCTCTGCAGGTACACAAAGATGGCGTCCGAATCCGCACGCGTCACCTGGGTGTAGTTGGGGTACGGGAAGGCCGGATACAGCAGCCGCCCGTCCTTGCTGCGGCCATGGTGCATGGCGCGCCAGAACTCGGCCGACGTCCAGCTGCCGATGCCCTGTGCCTTGTCGGGCGTGAGGTTGGAGCTGTGCACCACACCGAACGGCGTCTCGATGCCGCGCCCGCCCGCAAACGGCGCCCCGCCCTGCGTGGTGTGGCAGGCCATGCAGTTGCCGACGCGCGCCAGGTACTCGCCGCGCTGCACCAGCGCGGGTGTGGATTCCAGGGTTTCGGTGGCGGGCAGTGGTTCTTCGCCCCGCAGGTTCAAGGTGACAACAACGGCGGCGGCCATGCCCACGGCCGCCAGTGCGGAAGAGATCGTCCAGAGGATGCGTTTCATCGTTGCACCTCCTCAGCGTCCAGCCACGGGCACATCGGCCACGCCACCGCAGCGGGCGGGCATGGCAGCAGGCAAGGTGCGCGCAGGCTTGCCACCCGCCGCAACCGGCTGCGCGGCCAGCCAAGCCGAAACGGCGCTCACATCCTCCGGCGTGAGCTGGCGCGCAATGTCGGCCATGCAATCGGGCGCATGGGCGCGGCGCTGGCCGGTCTTCCAGGCGCCCAGCTGGCTGTTGAGGTAGTCGCGCGGCAGGCCCAGCAGGCCGGGGATGGACGGCGCCACACCCGTCATGGCCGCGCCATGGCAGGCCACGCAGGCGGGGATGTTGCGGGCCGCATCGCCCTGCTGCACCAGCTTGCGGCCCTGCTCCAGCACAGCGGGCGGGGCCTGGGGCGGCGGAGGGGGCGGGTAAGGCAGGTCCAGCGCCGCAAAGTGTTCGGCCATCTCGCGCAGGTAGTCGTCGGTCAGGTGCTCGATGAGGTAGGTCATCTGCGGGTAGCTGCGCCGCCCGTCGCGGAAGTTGATCAGCTGGTTGGCCAGATAACCGGCCGGTTTGCCCGCAATGCGCGGGAAGTAGCCGTCCGGCGTGGCCCGGCCCTCTTTGCCATGGCACACCGTGCAGGCCAGCACACGCGGGGCCATGGCGGCCGGTGCCACCGTGGTGGGCGCGGGCTGGGCCGCCACCCCAGCGGCCCAGCCCGCAGACAGAAAGAACACAACGGCAAGGGGGCGCGGCAGGCGGCGCAGCAGGTGGTGCAGACGGTCAATCATGGGGATGTGGGTGGCAAACAGAGCACGTGGAGATTCTTCAGCGACTCTAAGCGCGCACCCAAAAACAGTACAGATTCAGTTTCAAGTTAAAAATACAGATCAGTTTGCCCTGCATCAATGCCCGCGTCCGATTTTTACCCCCATGAAACGCTACGAACGCCACGCTGACGCCATCGCCCAGCTCATCCACAGCGGCGCCCTGCGCCCGGGCGACCGCGTGCCCTCGGTGCGCGAGGCCAGCCGCACACGCGGCATCAGCCCGTCCACCGTGTTCGAGGCGTATTACCTGCTGGAGGCGCAGGGCCTCATCCATGCCCGCCCGCGCTCGGGCTACTACGTCAGCACCCGGCTGCCCGGCACGGCCGAGGCCCGCCCGGCCGAACCCCTGCCCTCGCAGCCCGCGCGCACCTCCACCGGCGTGGCCATCAGCGACCTGGTGTTCGAAGTGCTGGGCCTGGCGCGCGACCGCGACCTGGTGCCGCTGGGCTCGGCGTTTCCGGGGCTGGAGCTGTTTCCGCTCGATCGCCTGGCGCGCTGCCTGGCCAGCGGCATGCGCAAGCTTGACCCCTGGAACATCGTGCAAAGCCTGCCGCCCGGCGACGAGCGCCTGCGCCAGCAGATCGCGCTGCGCTACGGCGTGCACGGCATGGCGGTGGATGTGGAAGAAATCATCATCACCAACGGCGCCATGGAGGCGCTCAACCTCTGCCTGGAGGCCGTCACCCAGCCCGGCGACGTGGTGGTGGTCGAATCGCCCACCTTCTACGCCGCATTGCAGGCGCTCGAGCGGCTGAACCTGCAGGCGCTGGAAATCGCCACCCACCCGCGCGACGGCATCGACCTGGCCGCGCTGGCCGAGGCACTGCAACGGCAACCGCCCCACCAGCCCATCAAGGCCTGCTGGCTCATGCCCAGTTTTCAAAACCCGCTGGGCAGCCTGATGCCCGAGGGCAAAAAGCGCGAACTGGTGGCCCTGCTCGCCCGCCACGGCGTGCCGCTGATCGAGGACGACGTGTATGGCGAACTGCACTTTGGCCCCCAGCGCCCGCCGCCTGCCAAGGCGTTTGACGGCGCAGGGCTGGTGATGCACTGCAGCTCGTTCAGCAAAAGCCTGGCGCCCGGCTACCGCGTGGGCTGGGTGGCGGCGGGCCGCTTTGCCACGGCCGTGCAGCGCCTCAAGCTCATGACCACCCTCTCGGCCGCCACGCCGTCGCAGCAGGCGCTGTCGGAGTACCTGGCCCAGGGCGGCTACGACCGGCACCTGCGCCAGCTGCGCCGCAGCCTGGCGCAGCAGCAGGCCATTGCGCTGGCGGCGGTGGCCCGGCACTTCCCGCGCGGCACGCGGGTATCGCAGCCGGAGGGCGGGTACTTCCTGTGGGTGGAGCTGCCCGCGCAGGTGGACGCACTGCAACTGCACCGCCTCGCACTGCAGCAGGGCATCAGCCTGGCGCCGGGGCAGATCTTCTCGGCCGACCAGCGTTTTGCCCATTGCGTGCGCATCAACTACGGCCACCCCGCCCACCACCGGCTGGAAGCCGCTTTGGCCACCGTAGGCCAACTGGCCACAGGCCTGGCGACGACCGTGGCAGAGCGCGCGGCCCGGTCAGAAAACTATCAAAACAATAGCTAAAAAGGCATACTGGTCGCGCGCAGAGGCCGATTTTTATCAAAAGATCGACACCAAAACCCGGGACACGCCCCCTCGCCCCAAACCCGCGGCTCACCGCGCCAGCCTTGCACTAGGCTGACACCCGAGCCCTGCGTTGGAAAGGCCCAACCTCGGGTTCTCCCACCCCAGGCACAGCGCTTGCAACGGCATACTGGCGCCCGCCCGCACCCCGGGCCGCGCAGCAGCACGGCGGTCCGTCCGCCCCCCCGCCCACCAACCCCAACGCCCAGCCCCATGGCCGCACCCCAGCATGTTCCGTTTGTGATGGTGGAAGACGAAGACGACTGGGTCGTCTCCTTCGCGCTCGGCCCCCGGGGCGCAAACCGCCTCACCCTGGTGCGCACACCCCATCTCGAATTCATGCTGCGGCCTGAGCAGCGCGGCGTCTCGGTGGGCGCCGAAGCAGGCCAGCGCCCCGCCCTGCTCGTGGCGGTGCAGTGGGGCCACAAAAGCGTGGACGTGGTCTCCACCGCCAAACGCTACAGCCTGGACATCAGCAAGGTAGACAACACCACCCGCACCGCCGCATTGCGCCTGCTGGGCAAGATGAATTTTGACCAGCGGTTTCAGCTGGCAGACGGCTACCCCTGATCTCAGCCGACCCGGGGCGGGCTCACCCCACCGCCGTCCACTTCTGCGCGCTGGCCGCAGACGCCACCACCCGCTCGATAAATCGCACGCCGCGTGCGCCGTCTTCCACGCGCGGGTAGTCGGCGTGTAGTGGGTCGGCCGCTGTGCCTGCCAGCCGCGCGCGGATGTCAGCGGCCACGCCCAGGTAAACGTTGGCAAAGGCTTCGATGAAGGCCTCGGGGTGGCCCGCAGGGATGCGCCCGGCGCGCAGTGCTGCGGGGCTGAGCCAGGGCGAGCCGCGCGTGAGGATGCGGCGCGGGCCGTCCACAGGGGAATGGACGAGCTGGTTGGGCTCCTCCTGCCGCCAGGTGATGGTGCCCAGCGTGCCGGACACCTGCAGGCGCAGGTCGTTCTCCAGCCCGGCCGCCACTTGTGACGCCACGATGAAACCGCGTGCACCGCTGTCGTAGCGCAGCAGCAGTTGGGCGTCGTCGTCCAGCTGCCGCCCGGCGCCGAAGGCCGTGAGGTCGGCGCACACCCAGGCGGGGTGCAGGCCGGTGACGGTGGCAGCCAGGTTTTCGGCGTGTGATCCGATGTCGCCCAGCGTGCCTGCGCTGCCGCTGCGCGCCGGGTCCAGCCGCCAGTCGGCCTGCTTGTTGGCGCCGCCCTCTTCCACTGCGGTGGCCAGCCAGCCCTGGTTGTATTCGACGGTGATCTTGCGCAGGGTGCCCAGCGCGCCGCTGTGCACCAGGTGGCGCGCCTCGCGCACCATGGGGTAGCCGGTGTAGTTGTAGGTCACGCCGAACACGGTGCCCGCCTTCTTCACGGCCGCCACCAGCTCGTCGGCCTGCGCGCGGGTGTGCACCAGCGGCTTGTCGCACACCAC
>JADMJR010000064.1 GCA_018780365.1 Acidovorax sp.
TGCCGCTGTACCAGTGGATGACGCCCATGCTGCACCTGGATGTATCGAACAAGCTGGTGCAAAACCTCAAGCTCATCGACGCGCTGGTGGGTGTGGGTACCGAACACATGCGCCGCCCGCGCCTGCCGCTGGTGGGCGAAGAGCGCGCGTTTGTGGAGAGCGTGGTGCGCAAGGCCCTGACCACGCGCCCCACAAAATACCAGTCTGTGGCCTGAGACACTAAGTAAGTAAGCCCCCTTGGCCCACCACTACCAAAGCACCATGCAACGCATCCACGTGATCGACTCCCACACCGGCGGCGAGCCCACCCGGCTTGTCATCGACGGTTTCCCTGACCTTGGCACTGGCTCCATGGCCGAGCGGCGTGCGCTGCTGGCAGAGCGCCACGACGCCTGGCGGGCCGCCACCGTGCTGGAGCCGCGTGGCAGTGACGTGGTGGTGGGCGCCCTGCTCTGCGCACCGCAAGATCCCGCCAACGCGGCGGGCGTGATCTTCTTCAACAACAGCGGCTACCTGGGCATGTGCGGCCACGGCACCATCGGGCTGGTCGCATCGCTGGCTTACCTGGGCCGCATCACGCCCGATGAGCACCGCATCGAAACCCCCGTGGGCACCGTCACCACCACCCTGCACGCCGATGGCTCCGTCAGCGTGCGCAACGTGCCGGCCTACCGGCTGCACCACGCACTGGCCGTCGAAGTGCCCGGCTACGGCCGCGTGATGGGCGATGTGGCCTGGGGCGGGAACTGGTTCTTCTTGATCTCCGACCACGGCCAGCGCGTGGCCAGCGACAACCTGGAAGCCTTGATGGCCTACAGCTGCGCCGTGCAGCAAGCCCTCAAAGACCAGGGCATTCGGGGCGACAACGGCGGCGAGATTGACCACATCGAGCTGTTTGCCGACGACGACCAGGCCGATGACCCCGCCGATAGTCGCAACTATGTGCTGTGCCCCGGCAAGGCGTATGACCGATCGCCCTGCGGCACGGGCACCAGCGCCAAGGTCGCCTGCCTGGCGGCCGACGGCAAGCTGGCACCCGGCGCCCTCTGGCGCCAAGCCAGCATCATCGGCAGCCAGTTCGAGGCCAGCTACACGCTGCAGGACGATGGCAAGGTCATCCCCACCTTGCGGGGCCGCGCGCACATGAGCGCCGATGCCACGCTGCTCATCGAAGACAGCGACCCCTTTGGCTGGGGAATCCGGCTGTAATCCGCAGCTCGTTCCGAAACACACGCGCGCCATGCAACACACCGACGTTCTCGTCATTGGCGCTGGCATCGTGGGTGCCGCCTGCGCCCATGCGCTGGTGTTGGCCGGGCTGTCGGTGCGTGTCATCGATGCGCGCCTCGGCGGCGCTACGGCAGCGGGCATGGGCCACCTGGTGGTGATGGACGACAACCCGGCAGAACTGGCGCTGAGCCAGACATCGCTGGACCTCTGGCACGCCTGGGCGCCCCACATGGACGCGGGCTGCGCTTTCACCCCTTGCGGCACGCTCTGGCTCGCTGCCAACGATGCCGAACTGCAGGCTGCGCATGACAAACGCACCACCCTGCAAGCGCATGGCATCGCCTGCGAGATGCTCGACGCCGCCGCCCTGGCCCGTGCAGAGCCCGCGCTGCGCCCCGGTTTGGCGGGTGCGCTCAAGGTGCAGGGCGACAGCGTGGTCTATGCACCGCGTGCAGCCCAGTGGCTGCTGGACCAGGCCTCAGCCCACGGACACCTTGTTTTCGAGCAAGCCGAAGCCATGCAGATCGACGGCCACACCGTTACCCTGCGCGACGGAAGCCAGCGCAGCGCAGGCGCCATCGTGCTGGCCAGCGGCATCCACGCCCCACAGCTGTGCCCCGGCCTGCCGCTGCGCCCCAAGAAGGGCCACCTTGTCATCACCGACCGCTACCCGGGCACCGTGCACCACCAACTGGTGGAGTTGGGGTACATCACCAGCGCCCACCACAGCGATGGCACCTCGGTGGCTTTCAACGTGCAGCCCCGTCCCACGGGGCAGCTGCTGATCGGCTCGTCGCGCGAGTTCGACACCACCGACCCCGCTGTCAACAACGCCGTGATGGCGCGCATGCTGCAACGTGCGCTCGACTACCTGCCCGGCCTGGCCGACCTCAACGCCATTCGCACCTGGACCGGCTTTCGCGCCGCCACGCCCGACAGCCTGCCCCTGATTGGCGCGCACCCCGAACACCCGCACCTGTGGCTGGCCGTGGGCCACGAAGGGCTGGGAGTGACCACCGCCCCGGCCACCGCACAGTTGCTGACGGCGCAAATCGCAGGCGGAACACCCGCGATCGACCCCACGCCCTATGCCCCTGCACGTTTTGCGGGCCTGAGCCACCCATGACCCCCTCCGCCGCCACCCTTGTGCAGATCGTCGTGAATGGCGCGCCCCTGCAGGTGCCCGCAGGGACCAGCGTCGCCGCCGCGCTCGCGCAGCAAACACCGGGCACCACCCGCACCTCGGTCACCGGCGAGGCACGGGCGCCGCTGTGTGGCATGGGCGTGTGCCACGAATGCCGGGTCCGCATCCACGGCCGCACACGCCTGGCGTGCCAGACGGTCTGCGTCGAGGGCATGCAAATTCACACCGATGTCGGTACAGCCCCTGGGAGTGCAACGCCATGACCGAGCAACACTCGGCGCACGAGCGCTGCGACATCCTCATCATCGGCGCAGGCCCTGCCGGTTTGGCCGCAGCCCTGGCTGCTGCGCCCAGCGGTGCATCGATCACCATCGTGGATGACAACCCGCAACCCGGTGGGCAGATCTGGCGCGCTGGCCCCCAGGTGGCCTTGCCCGCCCTGGCGCAGCAGCACCGCGCGGCGCTGGCCCGGCACACCAACATCCGCCTGCTGCCCGGCACCCGTGTAGTGGGCTTGGGTGACCTCCAACCCGGCGACCGGGCCCCTGCCCTGCTGCTGGAAGACGCCGACCGGGGCTGGACGCAGCACAGCCACCGCATCGTGCTGTGCACCGGGGCGCGCGAGCTGCTGTTGCCCTTTCCGGGCTGGACACTGCCCGGTGTGACAGGCGCGGGCGCTTTGCAGGCCCTCATCAAGGCGGGGCTCGACGTGCGCGGCCAGCGCATCGTCATTGCAGGCACCGGCCCGCTGCTGCTGGCCGCCGCAGCCACCGCCACCCAAGCGGGGGCCACCGTGGTGCGTGTGGCCGAACAAGCACCATGGAATGCGCTTGCAGGCTTTGCGGCGCAACTGCCGCGCTGGCCCGCCAAGGCCATGCAGGCCCTCACGCTGCTCCACCCCCATTTGCGTGCCAGTACCCATGTGCTGGAGGCACAAGGCACCACCCAGGTGCAGACCGTGCGGCTGCGCAAAGGGCAGCACGCAGAAGAAACCATCGCCTGCGACCGTGTGGCCTGCGGGTTCGGGCTGGTGCCCAACACCCATTTGGGGCAGATGCTGGGCTGCGCGCTGGGCGGGCCGCTGAGCGGTGGCCAGGGCCTGGCCGTGGATGCACAAATGCGCACCAGCGTGCCCGGTGTGTTCGCTGCCGGTGAAAACACCGGCTTTGGCGGCAGCGAGCGTGCACTGGTTCAGGGCGCGATGGCAGGCCATGCTGCGGCGGGACAGGTGCAACAGGCCCAGGCGCTGCGCCCCCAGCTGGCGCGCTGGGAGGACTTTGCGCAGGCGCTGCAGGCCTCGTTCGCACTGAACGGGACACTCAAGACACTGGCACGGCCCGACACCCTGGTGTGCCGCTGCGAAGACGTGCCCTACGCCGCTCTGGCCGCGCGCCAGGGCTGGATCGACGCCAAGCTCCACACCCGCTGCGGCATGGGCGCCTGCCAGGGCCGCATCTGCGGCGCGGCCACGCAGCACCTGTTTGGCTGGACGCCCGCACCCCCACGGCACCTGCTGGCGCCCGCGCGCATCGGCACGCTGGCTGGCTGCACGCCCAAGCCCCCGCCCACCGGCGAACCCCTGGCGCCATCGGGCTGACAGGCGCACCGCCAGTCCCTCCACGCCGTCTCTTCAGGGCTTACCCGCATCCACCGGGCATTCATTTTGCTTTTAAATATATTTATCAGATATTAAAAGACACGCGGTTTTCCTCCCTCGGCAAGCCCTCCTTCTCTGGTCCACACCATGCCCACCCTCATCCACCCCTCTGCCCCGCAAGCTCCCTCGCCACGCGCCCCTATCCGCTGGGTGCTGGCGTTCTCCACGCAGGTGTTGCGCGTCGAACGGCACCTGCTCACCGCCCTCATGACCTTGCTGGTGCTGCTGATCCTGCTCAACGTGGTGACGCGCTACACCGGCATGCCGATCTACTGGGTGGACGAAGCAGCGGTGTACACCGTGGTCTGGCTGACCTTTGTGGGCGCCTCGGTCATGACGCGGCTGCGCATGGACTTTGCCGTGACCATGCTGACCGATCACCTCGGCGCACGGGGCGCCAAGGTTTTCAAGGTGGTGGCCACATCCGGCGTGCTGCTGTTTGGCCTGGCCATGCTCGCGATGTGCTGGGTGTGGATGGACCCCATCGGCATTGCGCGCTACGGCTTTGACGCCAAGGAGTTTGCGGCCGAGAGCTTCAACTTCATCTACACCGAACGCACCCAGACACTGAACTGGCCGACCTGGGTGCTGCAGCTGATCCTGCCGGTCTTCTCGGCCACCTTCAGCGTGCATGCGCTGGCCAACCTGCTCGAAGACCTGGGCGCGGCAGAACGCGTGAAGCACGCTGGCTTTGACGTGGTCAACGCCGACGCTGTGAACTGACCCATCCGCCACGCCCGCACCACCCGCCCGGAGCCCCACCATGATCACCACCTTGTTCTTCCTCGCCGCCTTGATGGTGGGCGTGCCCATCGGGGTGTGCCTGTGCCTGTCGGGTGCGGTGTACATCCTCAGCATCGGCAGCCCGGTGCTGTTCCAGTCGTTCCCCATGCAGATGTTTGGCGGGGTGGACAGCTACGGCCTCATCGCCATTCCGCTGTTCATCCTGATCGGCGAGATCATGAACAGCGGCGGCATCACGCGCCGGCTGGTGGACCTGTCGATGGCCTTCATCGGCTCGGTCAAGGGCGGCCTGGCCTACGTCAACATCCTGGCCAACATGCTGGTGTCGTCCATCATTGGCTCGGCCACCGCACAGGTGGCCATCATGTCGCAGGTGATGGTGCCCGAGATGGAAAAGCAGGGCTACGACAAGACCTTTGCAGCCGGCCTCACGGTGTATGGCGGCATGCTGGGGCCCATCATTCCGCCCTCCGTCATGTTTGTGGTCTACAGCGTGCTGGCCCAGGTGGCCGTGGGCGACATGCTGATCGCGGGCATCCTGCCCGGCATCCTGCTCACGCTGCTGTTCTTTGTCGTGATCGCGCTCATGGGCTTTGTGTACGACTACCCGCGCAGCGAAAAACGCACGCTGGCCCAGCGTGCACGCACCGTGGTGCAAGCCAGCCCCACTCTGTTGATCCCCATCATCATCGTGGGCTCCATCCTGAGTGGCCTGGCCAACCCCACCGAATCGGCCGCCGTGGGCGCGCTGGCGTCGGCCCTGGTGGGCCGCTATGTGACCAAGGAGTTCCGCTTCAGCGCCATGCCCGCCATCCTGCTGCGCTCGGCCATCTACTCGGCCATCGTGCTGTTTCTGGTGGCGGCGGCAGCCGTGTTCTCGTGGCTGCTGATCTATGGCAAGGTGCCGCAGATGGTGGCCGCCTGGGTGCAGACGGTGGCGCACGACCCCGTCACCTTTTTGCTGCTCACCAACGCCATCCTGCTGGTCATCGGCACGGTGATCGACGGCATCCCCGGGCTCATCATGACCGCGCCCATCCTGCTGCCCATTGCCACCGAGGTCTACCACATCGACCCGCGCCACTTTGGTGTGGTGATCGTCGTCAACCTGGTGCTTGGGCTGATGACCCCACCCGTGGGCCTGAGCTTCTTTGTCGCGTCCGCCGTCACCGGGGCCAAGCCCGGAAAGATGTTCATCGTGACACTGCCGTTTTTCATCATCAGCTGCGTGGCGCTGGTGATGTTGTCGCTGTTCCCCAGCCTGTCGCTCGGTTTGCTCAAGTAGCCAGCCGCTCGGCAAATCCCCGTCCCCCTCCCAAGGTTCTTTCACACGGAGTTCACCATGACGACCCAGCCTGCCCGCCCAGTCTCCCGCCGCCACTTCATCCAGCGCCACGCCGTGGCCGCCGCCACCGTCACGGGGCTGGGCTTTCCAGCGCTGGTGCGCGCAGCCGATGCCAAGGAGTTCCGCCTGGGCCTGATCACACCCGCCGGCCACTCGTGGAACCGCGCCGCGCTGCAGTTTGGCGAGGCCTTGAAGAAGGAAACCGACGGCCGCCTGAGCGTCACGGTCTTCCACTCGGGCCAGCTGGGCAACGAGGCGGCCATGATGCAGCAGTTGCAGTCCGGCGCGCTCGACATGGGCTGGATCCAGGCGGCAGAACTGGGCTCGCGCGTGTCCAGCATCGCGGCCATCAACGCGCCCTACCTGGTGCGCTCCACGCCCGCCGTGGCCAAATTGGTCAAGCACCCGTCTGCCACCAAGCTGCTGGAGGCGTTGCCGCGCGAGACTGGCACCATTGGCCTGGGCTGGGGCATCACCGGCATGCGCGCCGTGTTCTCCACCAAAGACATCACGGTGCCCACCGACATCAAGGGCATGAAGCTGCGCATCAACCCCACGCCCGTGTACCGCGATTTCTATCAAATGCTGGGCGCTGCCCCGACACCCATCCCCACGCCCCAGGTGTTTGACGCGATGAGCAACGGCCAGGTGGACGGGCTGGAGGCGGACATCGAGTTCTCCTGGAACCAGCGCTTTGACAAGGTGGCCAAGACCCTGCTGCAGATGAACGCCCTCTTCATGCCGTTTGCGCCGCTGGTGTCGGGCCGCATCTGGCAAGGGCTGGATGCCAAGGACAAAGAGATCATCCGCAAGCTGGTGGCCCAGTCGCTCGACGCGCAGATCAACGACATCGTGACCACCGAGGCGGGCCTGATCGAGAAGTTCAAGGGCACGTCCATCGCCTTCAAGACGGCGTCGTCGTTCAACCCCGACAGCATCGTCCAGGAGTTCGACAAGCTGTGGCTGCCCAAAGCGCCCCAGATTGCCGAGTTGCGCAAGGCGGGCGCCGGATTGGCGTGACTCCCCCTGAGTCGCCTTCGGCGCCTTCCCCTCTCTCGCTGCGCGGGAGGGGGACGCACCCGGTGGCCCTGCAAAGCCGGTTCCACGGGTGCACTGGCTTATGCCGCGCCAGTTTCGCCGGGTACGGGGCATAGAAGAACGAGGGGCCGGGGGCCTTAAGATGCCGTGCGCAAGCCCCTGCCCTGACCATCAAACAACCCCGCCATGACACTCCGCCGCCCTTCCCCCCTGCAAGACCCCGCGCCCAAGCGGCGCGCGGCGGACGTGGCCTACGACGCCATCGAGACCATGATCTCCACGCTGCAGCTGCAACCCGGCAGCCCCGTGGTGGAGGCCGAAATCGCCGAGAGCACGGGCCTGGGCCGCACACCGGTGCGCGAGGCGCTGCTGCGCATGGTGTCGATCGGGCTCATCGTGCAGCAGCCCCGGCGCGGCTTGCTGGTGTCGCACATCGACCTGGCCGACCACCTGGACGTGATCCAGACCCGCCGCGTGCTCGAACGCCTGCTCGCCTCCTGCGCCGCACGCCGCGCCACCACGCCGCAGCGCCAGGCCATCGTGCGCTGCGCCGAAAACATGATGGAGGCCGCAGCACGCGGCCACCTGGACGACTACATGCTGGCCGACCATGCGCTGGACCTCGTCACCCACCAGGCCAGCCAGAACCACTCGGCCGTCAAATGTGTGGCGCCGCTCATCGTGCAGTGCCGCCGCTTCTGGTATGCCTACCAGCACGAAGGCGAAGTGTCGGAAGGCGCCCGCGCGCACATGCAGCTGGCCCAAGGCATCGCCAGCGGCGACGAAGCCCAGGCCATGGCGGGCGCGGAGCAGCTGATGGAATACCTGGAGCGGTTTGCGCGGCGCATCATCGACCGCTGAAGCGGGTGAGCCTTTGGGTTCGCGGGGCTCAATTGCTATATTATTTATAGCCACAAAAGCTTACCCATAGCGCGGTGAAGGCCTAAAACCCCTCAAAAATTCCGCCTTGTCACTCCGCGACCTGCTGCCCCAGCAGAATGCGCTGCTCCAGAAAGCGCCACAGCCGCTCGTCCTGGCTGAACGACACGTTGAAGCGCAGCCAACCCGTGGGGCGCGGCTCCACCAGAAACAGCTGGCCGGGGCCGAGCATGATGCCCGCGCCCGTGGCTTCCTTGGACAGCTCCGCACTGTCGGGCAGATCGGGGTGGCGGGCCCACAGGTACATGCCCGCCTCGGGCTCGTGGAACAGCTCGAACCCCAGGTTGAGCAGCCGCCTGCCCACCGTGCGGTGCGCCTCGGCCAGGCGCTCGCGCAGCGACTTCAGGTGCTTGCGCCAGCGGCCATCGGTCACCACGCCGAAGGTGATGCGCTCGGTGATCTCGGACGAGGTCAGGCCCGAGACCATCTTGAGCTGCACCAGCTCATCCAGCAGATCGCGCCGCGCCGCCAAAAAGCCCGTGCGCAGGTTGGGCGAGATGGTCTTGGAGAAACTGCCGATGTAGATCACCCGGCTGAGCTGGTCCAGGCTGGCGAGCGAAGGGCGCACGGTCGAGTCCATGTCGGCGTAGATGTCGTTTTCCACCAGCACAAAACCATGCAGCTCGGCCAGCTGCAGCAGGCGGTGCAGGTGGGCGACGGACGCCATGGAGCAGGTGGGGCTTTGCAGGCGCGGCTGGGTGAAGAACACCGTGGGCCGGTGTTCGGCCAGCAGGGCTTCCAGCGCAGGCAGGTCGTAGCCCGTGGCGGTGCGCGGCACGCCCACCACCTGCGCACCCGCAAAACGCAGCATGAAGTGCAGGTTGGGATAGCCGGGGTCGTCCACCAGCACCACGTCGCCAGGCTTGACCAAGCGGCGCGCCACCAGGTCCAGCGCCTGGCTGGAGCCCTGGGTCAGCAGCACCTGGTCGGCGTCCACCGCCAGATGGTGTTCGGCCAGCGACTCGGCCACCACCATGCGCAGCGCCATGTGGCCGTGCGGCAGGCCATAGCCGTCCAGCTCGGGCCCATCGGACGACAGCTGCCGCATGCTGCGTTTGACGGCATCGCCAAACAGCCAGTCGTGCGGCAGCCAGCCGCACCCTGGTTTCATCGGCAGGTTGCGGTTTTCAAAAATTTGTTTGAGGTACCAGCGCGCATCAAAACGGGGCACCGGCCGCACTGGCGCACCAGCGCCGGGCGCAGCGCCCTCGTCGCCCCGCCGCTTCACAAAAAAGCCCGCATTGGCGCGCGACACCAGCCAGCCCTGCGCCACCAACCGGTCATAGGCCTCGACCACGGTGAACACGCTCACACCATGCGCGGCGGCAAAAGCACGGATGGACGGGAGCTTGCTGCCCGGCTTGAGCACCTGCCCAACGATCAGGCCCCGCAGCCCATCAACGATCTGGCTGACCAGCGGTGTCTGCAGGTCCGGGCTGAGAGTGAGCATCAGGAGGGGGAAAAAGGAGGCGAATTGTGCACCGGCTTGGCGCACACCAAATCAGGGATTGCCTGTACAGGATTCTAGACCTGCACAGTGCGCGCCAAACAGCGCTGCGCTGTACATGGACGGTGTGTGGCGCGACTTCCAGAATTCGCTCCATTCCTTCATTTCCCTGTTTGTTCACACCACCGCCCACCGCCATGCAGCAAGACCGCCACTTCACCAACGCCGCCCTCCTCACCCGCCGCCACGCCGCCGTGGCCCGGGGCGTGGGCCAGGCCCACGACCTCTTCATCCAGAAGGCCCGCAACGCCGAACTGTGGGACGTGGAGGGCCGCCGCTTAATCGACTTCGCCGGCGGCATCGCCGTGCTCAACACCGGCCACCTGCATGCCGGTGTGATCGCCGCCGTCAAAGCACAGCTGGACCTGTACACCCACACCTGCTTTCAGGTAGTGGCGTACGAGCCCTACGTGGAAGTGTGCGAGCGCCTGAACACACTGGCCCCCGGCGCGTTTGCCAAAAAGAGCCTGCTGCTGACCACCGGCGCCGAGGCCGTGGAAAACGCCATCAAGATCGCCCGCGCCTACACCAAGCGCCCCGGCGTGATCGCCTTCACCGGCGGCTACCACGGCCGCACGAACCTCACGCTGGGCCTCACGGGCAAGGTCGCACCTTACAAGATCGGGTTTGGCCCCTTCCCGGGCGAGACCTACCACGCCCTCTTCCCCAACGCGCTGCACGGCGTGAGCGTGGAGCAGGCACTGCATTCGGTGGAGCTGATCTTCAAGAACGACATTGAACCCGAGCGCGTGGCGGCCTTCATCGTTGAGCCCGTGCAGGGTGAAGGCGGCTTCTATGTGGCGCCCCCCGAATTCATTAGCGGCCTGAAGGCACTGGCCGACCGCTACGGCATCCTGTTGATTGCCGATGAGGTGCAGACCGGCGCAGGCCGCACCGGCACCTGGTTTGCCAGCGAGCAGTGGCCTGTGGCGCCGGACCTCATCACCACCGCCAAGTCCCTGGCGGGCGGCTTTCCGCTGGCGGGCGTGGTGGGCCGGGCCGATGTGATGGACGCCCCCGCCCCCGGCGGCCTGGGCGGCACCTATGCGGGCAGCCCCGTGGCCTGCGCCGCGGCGCTGGCCGTGATCGAGGCGTTCGAGAAAGAGCAGCTCCTGGCCCGCAGCCAGGACATGGGCGCGCTGCTGGTGCGCAGCCTCAAGGACCTGGCCGCCCGGGTGCCCGCCATTGGCGACGTGCGCGGCCTGGGGGCCATGGTGGCGATTGAGCTGTTCGAGAACGGCGACCTGCAACGCCCCGACGCCGCCCTGACCAAGAAGGTCGTGGCCGAGGCCGCGCGGCGCGGGCTGATCCTGCTGTCGTGTGGCACACACGGCAACGTGATCCGCATTCTGGTGCCGCTGACCGCGTCGGACGACCTGCTACACGAGGGCCTGGCCATCCTGGCCGACAGCCTGGAGGCCGCAGCCACGGCTGCGAACTGACATGCGCCCTGCCCTTCACTCCACCTACCAGGCACCGCCCGCCATGAACCCGCATGCCGAACCCCTGGTGCGCTTCAGCGGCGTGCAAAAGACCTACGACGGCGAGCAGCTGGTGGTGCGCGCGC
>JADMJR010000183.1 GCA_018780365.1 Acidovorax sp.
GCCATTGGCCGCGAGTGGATGGCCATCCGCGACATGGACGTGGCCGCCGCCGTGATCGGCATCCGCCCCATGTACGCCAAGCTCAGCGCGTTTGCCGTCAGCTCTTTCATCGTCGGCGTGGCCGGCGGCCTCTGGGCCTTTGTGTACCTGGGTGCATGGGAGCCCAGTGCGTTCTCGGTGGACATGTCGTTTCGCCTGCTGTTCATGGTGATCATCGGCGGCATGGGCTCCATCATGGGCAGCTTCTTTGGCGCGGCCTTCATCGTGGTGCTGCCCATCGTGCTCAACCAGTTCCTGCCGCTGCTCATGGGGCTGGTCGGCATCAACATTTCCACGGCGGGCATCTCGCACGCCGAGCTGATGATCTTTGGCGGCCTGATTGTGTGGTTCCTCATCGTGGAGCCCCATGGCCTGGCCAAGCTGTGGTCGATTGGCAAGCAGAAGCTGCGCCTGTGGCCCTTCCCGCACTGATATGCACCCCCTGAGTCGCTTCGCGCCTTCCCCCTCTCCTTCGGGAGGGGGACGCCACCGGTGGCCTGGCAAAGCCAGTTCCACGGTGGCGCTGGCCTCGTGCATGCCAGTGCAAGTCTCTCCACCCTTGAGTCGGTCGGTTTCTTCCCCGTGCTTCAACACATTCATCCAAAGGAGACATCCATGAAGCTTTCGAAAATCGTGATTGCTGCCGCCGTCGTGGCTGCTGGTGCCTCGTCGCTGAGCACCAGCGCCTTCGCCCAGGCCAAGGAGCAATACATCCCCGTGCTGTCGTACCGCACCGGCCCCTACGGCCCCAATGGCGCGCCCTGGGCCAACGGCTATGTGGACTACTTCAAGCTGGTCAATGCACGCGGCGGCATCAATGGCGTGAAGCTTATCTGGGAAGAATGCGAGACCGGCTATGACACGGCGCGCAGCGTGGAATGCTATGAACGCCTGAAGGGCAAGAACGGCGGGGCCGCACTGGTGCAGCCGCTGTCCACCGGCGCCACCTACGCCATCACCGAAAAGGCCCCCATCGACAAGATCTCGCTGGTGACCATCGGCTACGGCCGCAGCGAAGCGGCAGACGGCACGGTGTTCAAGTGGAACTTCCCGCTGGCCGGCAACTACTGGGTGGCGGCCGATGCCATCCTGCAGGACATCGGCAAGAAGGAAGGGGGCATGGACAAGCTCAAGGGCAAGAAGATCGCCCTGGTCTACCACGACAGCCCCTACGGCAAGGAACCCATCCCGCTGATGCAGGAGCGCGCCAAGATGCACGGCTTTGACCTGCAACTGCTGCCCGTGACGGCCCCTGGCGTGGAACAAAAGGCCACCTGGCTGCAGATCCGCCAGGCCCGCCCCGACTATGTGGCCCTGTGGGGCTGGGGCGTGATGAACTCCACCGCCATCAAGGAAGCCCAGGCCACCGGCTACCCGCGCGAGAAGATGTATGGCGCGTGGTGGTCGGGCGCCGAGCCCGACGTGAAGGACCTGGCCGACGGCGCCAAGGGCTACAACGCCGTGGCCATGCAGCACGGCGCCGAACCCCAGTCCAAGCTGGTCAAGGACGTTCTGTCCATGGTGCACGACAAGGGCCAGGGCACGGGCCCCAAGGACGAAGTGGGCCAGGTGCTATACATGCGTGGCGCCATGAGCGCGATGCTGGGCGTGGAAGGCATCCGCGCCGCACAGGAGCGTTTTGGCAAGGGCAAGGTCATGAACGGCGAACAAGTGCGCTGGGGCCTGGAGAACCTGAACCTCACCCAGCCCAAGCTGGATGCCCTGGGCTTTGCAGGCGTGATGCGCCCCATCAGCACCTCGTGCACCGACCACATGGGCTCAGCCTGGGCGCGCATTCACACCTGGGACGGCAAGGCCTGGAAGTTCACGTCCGACTGGCTGCAGGCCGATGAGCAGATCCTCAAGCCGCTGGTGAAGTCCATCGCCACCAAGTACGCGGCAGAGAAGAAGCTGACGCCACGCACGCCGGCGGACTGCCAGAGCTGATTCGGTACATCCCCCTGAGCGGCTGCGCCGCTTCCCCCTTCTCTCTTAGCGCTTCGCGCTGCGGGAAGGGGGACGCCACCA
>JADMJR010000233.1 GCA_018780365.1 Acidovorax sp.
CCCTTGCCGCCGCCCATGGGCAGCGTGGTCAGCGCGTTCTTGAAGGTCTGCTCGAACGCCAGAAACTTCAGCACCGACAGGTTCACCGAGGGGTGAAAGCGCAGCCCGCCCTTGTAGGGGCCAATCGCCATGCTGTGCTGGATGCGGTAGCCCCGGTTGACCTGCACGCTGCCATGGTCGTCCACCCACGACACGCGGAACATCACGGTGCGCTCGGGCTCCACCAGCCGCTCCAGCAAGCCGTGTTCGGCATAACGCGGGTGCTGTGCAATGAACGGCCACAGGCTTTCCATGACTTCTGTGACCGCCTGCAGGAACTCGGGTTGACCTGGATTGCGAAGGGCCACGTGGCAAAGGAAGCTTTCAGCGGACGCGTGTTTCATGGTTCAAAAGGCTTTCTGCATCAAAAGGTCAAACAACGAACGGCAAGCGGGCGATGGCGCGCTGCAGCATCGAATTATGTTCAAAAGTTATACGTTTATGCCCATGCCTATGCACAATGGTGGGGAATGTGGTCATTGAGTGCCACATGTTGGTGCGTCTTGGGCGGTGGCTGGAGGGCTGCCACCGCTGTCACAAGACAGTGCAGGGGGCGTCACGGCCTTGTCACAAGGCAGCCCCACAGTTCGGCGGTTCTACAACACAACGAGGAGAAGAGCATGCACATTTCTGGTGCGAAGTTGGGTGCGGTGGCCCTGGTTGCCCTGCTGGCGGCTTGCGGCGGCAACGATGACTATCCCTATCCGACCTTGAACGGCGAGAAGCCGCTGGTCGTGGGCCACCGGGGAGCCAGCGGCTACCTGCCAGAGCACACGCTGGAGAGCTACAAGCGTGCCGTTGAACTGGGCGCAGATTTCATCGAGCCCGACCTGGTGGCGACCAAGGACGGCGTGCTGGTTGCCCGCCACGAGCCCAACATCACCGGCACCACCGATGTGTCCACCCGCGCAGAATTCGCCAACCGCAAGACCAAGAAGATGGTGGACGGCGTGGAAGAAGAAGGCTGGTTCGCCTCGGACTTCACCCTGGCCGAGATCAAGACCCTGCGCGCCATCCAGCCCATGGCCGAGCGCGACCAGTCGCACAACGGCAAATACCAGATCCCCACGCTGCAGGAAGTGCTGGACCTGGCCAAGAGCGAAGGCACCAAGGCCGGCCGCACCGTGGGCGTGTACCCCGAAACCAAACACCCCACCTACCACGTCAACCTGGGCCTGAAGCTGGAAGACCGTCTGCTGGACGTGCTGGCCCAGTACGGCTACACCAGCAAGACCTCGCCCGTCATCGTGCAGTCGTTCGAGGTGTCCAACCTCAAGTACCTGCGCACCAAGACGCAGATCCGCCTGGTGCAGCTGGTGGACGCGGACGACGTGAACCCGGATGGCACCATGTCGCTGGTGGCTCCGTACGACAAACCCTATGACTTTGCCGTGGCCGGTGACAAGCGCACCTTTGCCAGCCTGCTCACCCCCGCAGGCCTCAAGGAAGTCAAGACCTATGCCGACGGCATCGGCCCCTGGAAGCCGTACCTCATCCCCTCCAAGCAGGTGGACGCCAACAAGGACGGCAAGGCCGACGACCTGAACGGCGACGGCAAGATCGACGACCGCGACCGCGTGATGATGCCCGCCACCGATGTGGTGAAAAACGCCCACGCCGAGGGCCTGGTGGTGCACCCCTACACCTTCCGCAGCGAGGCCCGGCGCCTGGCCTCGGACTTCAAGGGCGACCCCAAGGCTGAATACAAGCTGTTCTATCAGCTGGGCGTGGATGGGGTGTTCAGCGACTTCCCGGATACGGCCAAGGCGGCACGGGATAACTGACGCCCCCTGAGGCGCTGCGCGCCTTCCCCCTGAGGGGGACGCACCCGGTGGCCCGGCAAAGCCGGTTCCACGGGTGCACTGGCTTGGGGCGTGCCGGTTGCGGCAGCCCCTGGGCTTGATGTGCAGGCAGTGCATCGGCCCTCGGGGCCGATTTTTTTGCGGTTACGGTGACCTTACCGGCCCCGCAAAAACAACCCGTCCAGTTCCTTCATGCTGAGTTGCCGCCACGTCGGCCGTCCATGGTTGCACTGGTCGCTGCGGTCCGTGGTTTCCATCTGCCGCAGCAGGGCATTCATCTCGTCCAGCGTGAGCTTGCGGTTGGCGCGCACGGCGCCGTGGCAGGCCATGGTGCCCAGGATTTCATTGCGAGCGCGTTGCACCACGGTGGTGGCGTCGTGGGCGGCCAGTTCGGCCAGCACGCTGCGGGCCAGCTCCACCGGGTCGCCCTGGGCCAGGGTGGTGGGCACGGCGCGCACGGCCAGGGTTTTGGGGGAGAAGGGCACGACCTCCATACCCAGCGTGGCCAGCACCTCGGTGGAGTCTTCGGCGGTGGCCACCTCTTGTGGCGTGGCGGCGAAGGTGGCGGGGATCAGCAGGGGCTGGCTGGCAATGCGGGCGCCGCTGTCCACCTGGGCCTTGAGGCGTTCGTACACGATGCGTTCGTGGGCGGCGTGCATGTCCACGATGACCATGCCCTGGGCGTTTTCGGCCAGGATGTAGACCCCGTGCAGCTGTGCCACGGCGCGGCCCAGGGGCCAGTGGGTGGTGGTGCTGTCGCGGCCGGTGGGCCAGGCGGTGGTGCCGGCCATGGCGGTGGTTTCAGCGGCTTCGGAGGTGGCCTGCGGTGTGGCAGCGGTCAGCGCGCCTTGGGGTGCCGCCTGGTGTTCGGCGGGTTGGGCGGACGGTGCCCACAGGCCCCCGATGGTGGCGGGTGACGCTTCGGGGGCATCGTTGCTGTGGCTGTCGCGTGGTGCCCACAGCGCCTGCAGGTCTTGCACGCGGTGGCCACGTTCTTCAAATTTGATAGCTGCTTGGGCTTGCCAGACGGGCGGTAGAGGCTGTTTTTTATCTAAGTTTTCAGCCGCAGGCGCGGGGGTTGCGGTGTTGGCCGCCGCCAGCGCAGCGGCGCGGGGCGCAGCCAGCGCGTTTTCCACCGCGTGGCGCACGGCCTGGTGCACCTCGCGGCTGTCGCGAAAGCGCACCTCGATCTTGGTGGGGTGCACGTTCACGTCCACACGCGCGGGGTCGATCTCGATGTACAGCGCATAGATGGGCTGCTTGTGGCCGTGCAGCACGTCTTCGTAGGCGCTGCGCGCGGCGTGGGTGAGCACCTTGTCGCGCACGAAGCGTCCGTTGACGTAGCAATACTGGTGGTCGGGGCGCGAGCGGGCGGCGTCGGGCAGGCCTGCGCGGCCGGTGACGGTGACGGGGCCCACGCGGTGTTGCACGGCGACGGACTGGGTGACGAAGTCCTCGCCCAGCACGTCCGACAGGCGGCGGGCCAGCGCGTCATGGGCGTCCTGCGCATCACCCTGGCCGGGCACAAAGGTGGCGCGCCACTGCTCCACCAGCTTGCCTTCGTGCCAGATCGCAAAGCCCACGTCGGGCCGCGCCAGCGCGTGGCGGCGCACGGACTCGATGCAATGGGCCAGTTCGGTGGCGTCGGTTTTCAGGAACTTGCGGCGCGCGGGGGTGGAGAAGAACAGCTCCTTCACCTCGACCGTGGTGCCGGTGCTGCGCGCGGCGGGGCGCAGCTCGCCGCTGCGGGCGTCCAGCAAAAAGGCGCTGGCCTGGGCGGCAGGGCGCGAGAGCAGCGACATTTCCGACACCGAGGCAATGGCGGCCAGCGCCTCGCCCCGAAAGCCCATGGTGGCCACGGTTTCCAGGTCGTTCAGGTTGGTGATCTTGCTGGTGGCGTGGCGGCGCAGGGCCACGGGCAGCTCTTCGTGCGGGATGCCGCCGCCGTCGTCTTCCACCGTGATCAGGCGCACGCCCCCGGCCGACAGGCGCAGGGTGATCTGCGTGGCCCCGGCGTCGAGCGCGTTGTCCACCAGCTCGCGCACCACCGAGGCGGGGCGCTCCACCACCTCACCGGCGGCGATCTGGCTGATCAGCTCATCGGGCAGGTCGCGGATGGGGCGGCGGGTAGAGGCGGGGGGCGGGGCGGGCTGCGCCGCTGCGAGGGGGGAAGGTGCGTCGTTCACCCGGGGCATTTTAGGGCGGGGTGAGCGCAGGGGTATCTGTGGGGCGCGGGGAACGATGGGGATAATGCCCGCTGTTTTTTCACTGCCCGGTTGCCCGCCGGCCCCCCCATGGAACTGGTCACCTTCCTGATCGACTTCATCCTGCATGTCGACAAGTACCTCGAAGCCTTTGTGCAAAGCTACGGCCCCTGGGTGTATGCGCTGTTGTTCCTGATCGTTTTTGTGGAGACGGGCGTGGTGGTGATGCCGTTTTTGCCCGGTGATTCACTGCTGTTCATCGTGGGCGCGCTGTGTGGCGCGGGGATGATGAGTTTTCCGCTGGCCTGCACGGTGCTCATCATGGCGGCCATTCTGGGCGACCAGTGCAATTATTCGATGGGCCGGTTTTTTGGGCCCAAGGTGTTTCAGTGGGAGGACTCACGCTGGTTCAACCGCCGCGCGTTCGATCAGGCGCACAACTTCTATGAAAAGTACGGCGGTATCACCATCGTCATCGCGCGTTTCATGCCCTTTATCCGCACCTTTGCGCCTTTTGTGGCGGGCGTCGCCGAGATGGGCCGCGCCAAGTTCACGGCCTTCAATGTGGGGGGCGCGCTGCTGTGGGTGCTGGGCATCTGCACGGCGGGCTACTTCTTCGGCAACTTTGCCTGGGTGAAGGAAAACCTGGACAAGATCATCTGGGCGATGATTTTTGTACCGGGCCTGATCGCCATCTTTGGCGCCTGGCGCGCAGGGCGGCAGGCCAGGGCGGCCTGATACTGCGCTATTTGCTATTAAAAAAAGAGCTTCCAGCGCCCGGTGGACGGGCGCTAGAAGCTCTTTTTATTGATTTTTTGACGTCTGGGGCTCGGGCTCAGCGGCGGCGGTACCGGCGCTGGTCGCGGTCTTCGCCAATTTCATGGCCGATGAGGGCACCGGCCGCAGCGCCGCCGATGGTGCCCACCGGCCCGCCGAAGATGGCATTGCCGGCCACACCGCCGATCACGGCGCCCACTCCGGTGCCGACCTGGGCGCGTGAGGGGTTGGAGGCACAACCCCCCAGTGCCAGAGCGGCAGCGCAGGTGGTTGCGAGGATGAGGTGGCGGGTTTTCATGGCGTGCGTCCTTGGTGGTTGGGGAGCCAGGCCGTGGGACTTTGCAGCGGTTGTCTGCGACACCGGGCCTGTCCCCCGACTGTGGGCCCAGGGGCGCCCGGCCGGTGTAGGAAGCCCGGGGCGCCGCTTGTAGGACATGTGGCCCTGTGCTGCCGTGCGTTGGCCATGGTTTTGAAGCGGTTCTAAGGGTTTACGTTGCACCAGCGGCTGTTGCCAAGAGCGTGGCGCAGGCAGATCATTTCTTTGGCATATACAACTCTTACAAGGACACACACGATGGATCTACCAACACAACAGGCCGGCCGCGGGGGGCTGGGGGCCCAGTTCACGGTGGCGCAGCAGATCGGGCTCATCGTGGGGGTGGCGATTCTGGCCCTGGTGGTCATCCTGGCGCTGAGCCTGGTGCGGGTGCAGCACCTGGGCACCACGGTGGACCGCCTGGCCACCGAGCAGGTCGAGCGGCTGCAACTGGCGCTGCGCTGGCGCAGCAACATTGCGGTCAACTCCACGCGGGTGTTCTCCATCGTTCAGTCCGAGGGCGATGACCTGCAGAACTATTTCAAGGACATGGTGGCCGCCACCACGGCCGACACCAGCAAGGTGCAAAAACGCTACACAGAGCTGGAGAACAGCCCCGAGGGCCTGCGCATCCAGGAGGAGCTAGCGGCGGTGCGCAAACCCTATCTGGAGGCACGCGACAAGGCGCTGGCGCTGAAAAAAGCGGGCGACATGGCCCAGGCCAAGGGTTTTGCGCTGGGCAGCTTTGCGCCTGTGGTGGACCAGTACAACGCGGTGGCCGACAAGATGGTGAACTACCAGGTGCAGCGCTCGGCAGAGCAGGCGGCCGAGGCGGCGGGGCTGATCCAGTCCTACCGCACCACCGTGCTGGTGGCTGGCGCGGCGGGGCTGGCGCTGCTGGTGATGTTGTCGTGGGTGGTGGTGCAGCGCATCCGCCGGTCGCTGGGCGAGGTGAGCGCGGTGGCCCAGCGCATTGGCGAGGGCGACCTGTCGCAACCCATCCATGCCCAGGGGCGCGGCGAGGTGGCCCAGATGATGCGGGCGATGGAGACCATGCAGACCTCGCTGGTGCGGATTGTGGGTGACGTGCGCCTGAGCAGCGACAGCATCGCCACCGGCTCCAGCGAAATCGCGACGGGCAATGCCGACCTGAGCCAGCGCACCGAGGAGCAGGCCAGCAACCTGCAGCAGACGGCGGCGTCGATGGAGCAGATCACCAGCACCGTGAAGAACAACTCCGACACCGCGCAGCGCGCTGCGGTGCTGGCGGGCTCGGCCTCGGCGGCGGCTGTCAAGGGCGGCGAGGTGGTGGGGCAGGTGGTGACTACCATGCAGGACATCTCGGCGGCGTCGAAAAAGATCACCGACATCATCTCGGTGATCGATGGCATTGCGTTTCAGACCAACATCCTGGCCCTCAATGCCGCCGTGGAGGCGGCCCGCGCGGGCGAGCAGGGCCGGGGCTTTGCCGTGGTGGCCAGCGAGGTGCGCAGCCTGGCGCAGCGCTCTGCCTCTGCCGCCAAGGAGATCAAGACCCTGATTGGCGCGAGCGTGGAGAAGGTGGACAACGGTACCCAGCTGGTGAGCGATGCGGGGCAGAGCATGGAAGACATCGTCACCCAGGTCAAACGCGTGAGTGATCTGATTGGAGAAATATCGAGCGCCACGGGTGAGCAGACCATTGGCATCAGCCAGGTGGGCGAGGCCGTGACACAACTCGACCAGGTCACGCAGCAGAACGCCGCGCTGGTGGAGCAGAGCGCGGCAGCGGCCGACAGCCTCAAGCACCAAGCCGCCAAGCTGGCCCAGATCGTGAGCGTGTTCCGGCTGGGGCGCTGAACGCGCGCAAAGGCGGGTAGGGGCCTGGCGTCAGCCCGGCCGCAGGCACAGGGTGACCAGGAGCGAGGCGGGTTGCACCGCCTTGAGAGCGTGCAGCGCGCGCGGCGCCAGGTGCACGAAGTCGCCGGGGTGCAATTGCTGCACGGCACCGTCGCTGGCAAATTCCACCACCCCTTCGATGCACTGCACGGTGGCTTCACCGGGCGTCTGGTGCTCTTTCATGGATTTGCCGACGGGCAGGACCACGCGCATGACTTCGAGCTGGCCCGCTTTCAGGATGGCGGTGGTGATGGCTTCGGGCAGGCGGTCGCCCAGGGGGCGCACGCTGACGATCTGGCCGGATTGGGCGTGGGGCAGTGCCATGGTGTTTCTCCTTCTTGAGATGACGCATCCCCCTGTGGCGCTGCGCACCTTCTCCCCTTCTCCAGCATCGCTGCGCAATGCGCAAGGGGGACGCCACCCGTGTGGCGGGGCGGCCCTTGCACGGTGGCTGCTGGCCTGGGTTGCGCCAGTTTCATGGGCGGTGGGTTGCACGCAGCGCGGTGAAGCACAAAGGACATGATGTGCTTGCCAATGTACCCCTGTCGCAGGGTGGTGAACAGGGGCGACTACACCGACCGGCTGCGCGCCAGCGGCGGGTTCTTGGCGAAGTAGCGCGTGATGCCGCGCATCAGCGCATCGGCCAGCTGCTCCTGGTAGGCGCTGCTGCGCAGGCGCTTTTCCTCGTCGGGGTTGCTGATGAAGGCCGTCTCGACCAGCACGCTGGGGATGTCGGGCGCCTTGAGCACGGCAAAGCCCGCCTGCTCCACGCGCGGCTTGTGCAGCCTGGCCATGCCACCAATCTCGCCCAGCAGCACGGTGCCGAGCTTGAGGCTGTCGTTGATCTGCGCGGTGGTGCTCATGTCCAGCAGCGCGCGTTGCACATGCTGGTCCTTGGACTGCACGTTGATGCCGCCCACCAGGTCGGCCTGGTTCTCCTTGTTGGCCAGCCAGCGCGCGGCCGTGCTGGAGGCGCCGCCCTGGCTCAGCGCGAACACGCTGGCACCCCGCGCCTCGGGGGTGGTGAAGGCGTCGGCGTGGATGCTCACGAACAGGTCGGCCTGCACGCGCCGGGCTTTTTGCACGCGGGTGCCCAGGGGCACGAAGTAGTCGCCGTCGCGCGTGAGGTAGGCGCGCATGGGGTTGCCGCCCACGGTGGTGGCGTTGATGCGGTCGCGCAGCAGGTGGGCCACGCGCAGCACCACGTCTTTCTCGCGGGTGCCGGCGGGGCCGATGGCGCCGGGGTCTTCGCCACCATGGCCGGGGTCCAGGGCCACGATGATGATGCGGTCGGTCTCGGTGGCCGTGGCGCGGTTGCCGGGGCGTGCGGGGGCCGGGGTGGCCGCCGGGGCGGGGGCGGGTGCTGCCGCCACCAGGGGGGGGGCGGCGGGCGCCGATGTGGGGGCCGTGCCCGTGGCGCGCTGGGCGATCAGGTCGCCCAGCGGGTCATGTTCTGCAGGGGGCGAGGGTGCACGGGCTGCCACGGCCGGGGCGGTTGATGCCGGGGATGCCGGTGGGGTGGACGCATCGCGCAGCCGTTCTGCGATCAGGGCTTCCAGCGGATCCACGGGCGCGGCCGGGTACAGGTCAAACACCAGCCGGTGCCGGTAGGCCGCCACCGGGGGCAGGGTGAACACCTGCGGCATGGCGGGCTGCTTGAGGTCGACCACCAGTCGCACCACGCCGGGTGCGTTCTGGCCCACGCGGATGCCGGCGATGTTGGGGTCGTCGGGTTTGACCTTGGCCACCAGTTCGCGCAGCGCGGGGCTGAGGTCGATGCCTTCGATGTCCACCGCCAGGCGCGGTGGCGTGGTCACGAAAAACTGCTTGGCCACCAGCGCGCCGTCGGACTCGATGGTCACGCGCGAATATTCAGGCGCTGGCCACACACGCACCGCCACGATGGTGGCTCCACGCGCAATCTGCTGGGTGCCCAGCAGCAGTACCAGGCTGCCCGCCTGCAGCACGGCGCGGCGTGAGGGCGTTGGGTCAGGGCAAGCGGGTAGGGCGGGTGCGTTCACAGCGTCTCAGAGTCCTTGCAGCAGGCTGCGCCCGTTCGGGGTGTGGGCGTGCAGTGTGACCTTCCTTTCGGTGTCATCAATTGCTTCAATGTGGATAGCAAGGTCCGCAGGCGGGGTAAGCGCTGCAGCCTTTTCCGGCCATTCTGCCACCTTGAGGCCCGGGTTGGCAAAAATGTCCCTGAAACCCGCGTCTTCCCACTCGCGCGGGTCGTCGAAGCGGTAGAAGTCGAAGTGCCAGACCGTGGTCGCATGCGGCGCCAGGCCCGGCGCCTCGTGGGGCTCCACCACGGCGTAGGTGGGGCTTTTGATGCGGCCCTGCACGCCCAGGGCGCGCAACAGGTGGCGCACCAGCGTGGTTTTGCCCGCGCCCAGGTCGCCGTGCAGGGTCAGGTAGCTGTTGGCCAGCAGCGGCTGTGCGGCGAGCTGGCGCGCGAAGGCATCGGTGTCTGCTTCGCTGTGCCAGGTGAAATGGCGCGAGGTTTCGGCCGCGGCAGCGACGCCGCTTTCTACAATCTGGCCGGTATGTGGTGCAACAGTCAACTCGTTCCTCAAATGCGGGAGTGGGCCCGCGAGCTGGGATTTTCCCAAATTGGCGTGGCGGGGGTGGACTTGTCTGCCGCAGAGCCCGGTCTTTCGGCCTGGCTGGCGCAGGGATTCCATGGCGAGATGCATTACATGGCATCGCATGGCCTCAAACGCGCACGCCCGGCCGAGCTGGTGCCCGGCACCGTGAGCGTGATCACGGCGCGCATGGATTATTTGCCGCGCGATACCGGCAGTGGCGCGGCCCAGGGCTGGCAGGCCCACGAGCTGTCGCGGCTGGCCCGCCCGCAGGAGGGCATCGTCTCGGTCTACGCCCGGGGGCGGGATTATCACAAGGTGCTGCGCGCGCGGCTGCAAAAACTCAGCGACCGCATTGCCGAGGCCATTGGCCCGTTTGGCCACCGTGTGTTCACCGACTCGGCCCCAGTGCTGGAGGCCGAGCTGGCCGCGCGCAGCGGCCAGGGCTGGCGCGGCAAACACACGCTGGTGCTCAACCGCGAGGCGGGGTCGATGTTTTTCTTGGGCGAGATCTATGTGGACATGGCGCTGCCCGAGAGCGCACCCGTCACCGCGCACTGCGGCAGCTGCAGCGCCTGCATCGACATCTGCCCCACACAGGCCATCATCGCGCCGCACCGCATCGACGCGCGGCGCTGCATCTCCTACCTCACCATCGAGCATGCGGGGCCGATCCCGCTGGAGCTGCGGCCGCTGCTGGGCAACCGCATCTATGGCTGTGACGACTGCCAGCTCGTCTGCCCCTGGAACAAGTTTGCGCAGGTCAGCCGCCTGCCCGACTTTGATGAGCGCAAGGGCCTGTCGGGCCAGCAGTTGGTGCATTTGTTTGCGTGGGACGAGGCCACCTTTTTGCGCATGACCGAGGGCGGCCCCATCCGCCGCATCGGGCACGAGCGCTGGCTGCGCAATGTGGCGGTGGCACTGGGCAATGCGCTGCGCGCCACGGGCAATGCCACGCTGCGTGCCGCCCTGCAGTCGCGCGCGCAGGACGAGAGCGCCCTGGTGCGCGAGCATGTGGTCTGGGCGCTGGAAATATGAATAAAAAACGACCTCTGCGCCCTGTGGGTAAGCGCTTTAAGCTATAAAAATAATAGCTTATGGGTTGCAAAGACTGCAGGGCTACTGCACCAGCAACCCAGTGGTTTTGAGGGTCTCCACCAGCCCCTGCGCAAACTGCTCGTAGCCCGCCGCATTGGCATGGATCTGGTCAGACCGCAGCCGGTCTTGCGCCAGCACACCCGACCAGCCCTTGCTGTGCAGGGGGATCTTCAATGTGTCGGCCACCTCTTCGTACAGCGCATGGTCGCTGAGCCGGCCTGCAGCGGCCATCAGCGACAGCTCAGGCACAGCCACCAGCAGCACCTGGGCGCCGCTGGCGCGCGCGTCGGCGCAGAGGCGCTGCACGTTGGTGCGGGTGGTGGCGCTGCTCTGGCGGCGCAGAAAGTCGTTGCCGCCGATGCTCACGATGACCAGCGCAGGTTGGTGTTTTTGCAGCAGGCCCGGCAGGCGGTCGAGCGCCTGGGCCGAGGTGTCGCCCGACA
>JADMJR010000040.1 GCA_018780365.1 Acidovorax sp.
CCATCATGATGATCATCCTGGGCGGCATGGGCAATTTTGCGGGAGCCATCGTGGGCGCGTTCGCGTTCGAGGTCCTGCTGCATGTGTTCAAGGACATCACCAAGCATTGGCAACTGCTGATGGGCGGCTTCATCGTGCTGGTGGTGGTGGCCGCGCCACGCGGGCTGCTGGGCATGCTGGGGCAACGCAAGGGCGCCAAGGCCCAGGAGGACGCACACCATGGCTGACGCCCTGCTCTCGGCCCGCAAGCTCACCAAGCGCTTTGGCGGCCTGGCTGCTGTCAACGGCGTGTCCGTGGACCTCTGGCGCGGCCAGATCCATGCCGTGATCGGCCCCAACGGCGCGGGCAAGTCCACGCTGACCAACCTGCTCTCGGGTGACCTGCCCCCCACCTCAGGCCAGGTGCTGCTGGGCGGCACCGAAGTGACGGGCTGGGCGCCCGAGCGCATATCGCGCCAGGGCCTGGGCCGCAGCTACCAGAAGACCAACATCTTCCTGCCACTCACCGTGCACGAGAACGTGCGCCTGGCCGCCCAGTCGCGCGATGCGCAGCAGCCCTGGAACCCGCTGCGCTGGTGGCAGGACACGCGTGCAAACACTATCAAAAACAGAGCTACCAACGCTCGCCTGGAGGGCGCAATCGAGCTTTCTGGCCTCAAAGACCGGCGCACAGCGATTGCCGGGGCCATGAGCCACGGCGAGCAGCGCCAGCTGGAGATCGCCATGACCCTGGCCACCGAGCCCCAGGTGCTGCTGCTTGACGAGCCCCTGGCCGGCATGGGCGTGGCCGAGGCCGAGCGCATGGTCGAGTTGCTGCAGCGCCTCAAGCCCGCGCACGCCATCATGCTGGTGGAGCACGACATGGACGCCGTGTTTGCGCTGGCCGACCGCCTCACGGTGATGGTCAACGGCGAGGTGATCGCGCACGGCACACCGGCCGAAGTGCGGGCCGACGAGGGCGTGCAAGCTGCCTACCTGGGCGAGGACCACTGAGATGACGAACACTCCTTGGATTGACGCCCGGGGCCTCCACACCTTCTACGGCAGCAGCCACATCCTGCACGGCATAGATTTCACCGTGGGCCAGGGCGAGACCATCGGCCTCATGGGCCGCAACGGCATGGGCAAGAGCACCCTGCTCAAGTCGCTGATGGGCCTGGTCAAGCCCCGCTCGGGCAGCGTGGCCGTGGCGGGCCGCGACGTGACGGGCAAACCGCCCTACGAGGTCGCTCGCCTGGGCATTGCCTACGTGCCCGAAGGCCGTGGCATCTTCGGCAACCTCAGCGTGGTCGAGAACCTGCAGATGGCCGCCCGCGCCGGCACACGCGGCCAGCGCGACTGGACCTACGAGCGCGTGCTGGAGACCTTCCCGCGCTTGAAGGAGCGTCTGGGCCATGGCGGCCAGCAGCTCAGCGGCGGCGAGCAGCAGATGCTGACCATCGGCCGTGCGCTGATGACCAACCCCGACGTGCTCATCCTCGACGAAGCCACCGAGGGCCTGGCGCCGCTGATCGCCCGCGAAATCTGGCGCATCTGCAGCCTCATCAAGGACAGTGGCATCAGCAGCGTGATCGTGGACAAGAACTGGAAACATGTCACCCAGATCACCGACCGCAACATCATCCTGGTCAAGGGCCAGGTGGTGTTCGAGGGCAGCTCGGACGCACTGCATGCACAACCGCAGTTGCTGGAGCAGTACCTCGGCGTCTGACCCTGTGCGGGCGGCAGCGGCCCCACCGTGCACCGATAGAATCATCCGCTTTCGTCTTTGAGGGGTTCGCCCGTGTCCGATCGCCTGGCAGTTCTGCCGCAATACCTCCTGCCCAAGCAGGCAATGACCGCCCTGGCGGGCAAGCTCGCATCGGCCCGGCTGGGGGGGCTCACCACTTCGGTGATCCGCTGGTTTGTGGGTCGCTACAACGTGAACATGGGCGAGGCGGCCAACCCCGACATCACCAGCTACACCAGCTTCAACGACTTCTTCACGCGGGCACTGAAAGACGGTGCGCGCCCGCTGGCCGATGCCGACCTGATCTGCCCCGTGGACGGCGCGATCAGCCAGTTCGGGCCCATCGCCAAGGACCAGGTCTTCCAGGCCAAGGGCCATTCGTATTCCACCACGGCGCTGGTCGGCGGCGACACGGCGCTGGGTGCGCGCTTCGAGAACGGCCACTTCGCCACGCTGTACCTGAGCCCCCGCGACTACCACCGCATCCACATGCCCTGCGCGGGCGAGCTGAAGCGCATGATCCATGTGCCCGGCGACCTGTTTTCGGTCAACCCCACCACCGCGCGCGGCGTGCCCGGCCTGTTCGCGCGCAACGAGCGCGTGGTCTGCGTCTTTGAATCCGCACAAGGGCCCTTCGTGCTGGTGCTGGTGGGCGCCACGATCGTCGGCAGCATGGCCACCGTGTGGCATGGCCAGGTGAACCCGCCCCGCCCCGGCACACTGCGCCAGTGGGACTACGCCCCCGGCCAGGTGAGCCTGCAAAAGGGCGAGGAAATGGGCCGCTTTCTGCTCGGCTCCACCGTGGTGATGCTGTTCCCCCAAGGGCCGCTGCAGTTCAACCCACAGTGGGCGCCCGCACGGCCGATTCAGCTGGGTGAAGCGATGGCCCAGCGGGCGGCGGGCTGACCCGGGCCTTGTTGTTGCTACCGGGCTGCTGCGCGGCAGCGCAGCACTGCCTTACCCCGGCACCCGGCTGAGCTGAAACGCACTGGGCTCCAGCCGGAGCGTGTCGGGGTGCACGGGGGCCTCGCGCCCTACCAGGTGCACCATCAGGCCACCGCGCCGCACCACGACATGGCTCACCGTCTCGCGGCTGCTCCCCAGGTGGACGACCGCGCCAGGCTTGAACAAAGGCATGTAGTAATAAGCCGCAGTTTCCATAAGGATGCGGCTCCTTCCGCAAAGGTGGCCAGGTGGCGCACCGCACGGCCTGCCACAAACAGGCTGAGGCCGCTAGAACCATCCTAGCACCGATCCCCGACCCTACCGCGCTGTCGGAAGGTAAAGCCGGGGACGGATCAGCCCCGGGCGTGCGCCCGCGCAAACACCAGCGCCGCCTGCAACAAGCGCTGCAGGTGCGGCTGCACGCCCGCCGCCACTTCGGGCAGGTAGTCAAAGGGCAAGGCCTCCTGCATATAGCTGCACTGCGTCATCTCCAGCTGCACCGCGTGGATGTTCTGCGCGGGCTGGCCGTAGTGGCGCGTGATGTGCCCGCCCTTGAAGCGACCATTGAGCACGCCCGTATAGCCGGGCGCGGACTGGGCGATGCCCAGCAGCTCCTGCGCCAGCGCCAGGTCGCAGCTCGCGCCATCGGCCGTGCCCAGGTTCAGGTCGGGCAGCTTGCCCTCGAAAAAGCGCGGCAGCACCGAGCGGATGGAATGCGCATCCCACAGCACCGCCACGCCGTGCTGCGCGCGGATGCGGTCCAGCTCGGCACGCAGCTGCGCGTGGTACGGCGCCCAGACGGCATCGCGGCGCGCGGCCACCTCGGCGTCGCCCGGCACATCGCCTTGTGCATAGATGGGCGTGTCGTCGAAGGTGTCCACGGGGCACAGGCCCGTGACGCTCTGGCCGGGGTACAGGCTCGCGCCATCGGGCGGGCGGTTCAGGTCCACCACGTAGCGCGAATGCGTGGCCACGAGGATGGACGCCCCCAGGTCTTTTGCAAACGCATAGAGGCGCTCCATGTGCCAGTCCGTGTCGGGCACGTGGCGGGCTTCTTCAGTGAAGCGCGCGACCAACGCAGGCGGCACATAGGTGCCCGCGTGGGGCATGGAGATGAGCAGCGGCTGTGTGCCCTGGTGGAAGGTGAAGGGTGCAGGCGTGGTGGTCATGATGGTCATGCTTGGCAAGGTGGTTGGAATCGGAACAACCGGCATCTCAGTGGTTCATAGTGCGTGCGCCACCCGCAGCCTACGCAACCGGCGCGCCCCAAGCGAGGGCAGCCGAGCAAGGGCCGCCCCGCAGCACGGGCTGCGTCCCCCTGCCCGCAGCGCGCAGCGTTGCGAGAGCGGGGGGAAGCGGCGAAGCCGCTCAGGGGGGTGTTTCATCTCACACCGCCGCGATGGTCGTGGATCGCGCGGCCACAAAGGCCTGCGCGGCCGCCTCGTGCTGGGCATGGCGGCCTTGTGCCACGCGCAACACGCCGGCCACCCACAGGCTGTCGATGGCCGAGGTGCGGTGGCTGCCAAACACATGGGACGAGAGCATGCTGTGTGCTGGCAGGCCCGCGAGTGCCACATGCTGCGCGTCCAGCGCCACCAGGTCCGCCTGCTGGCCCACGGCCAAGCCGCCGATTGCACGGCCGGAAGCCTGCGCCCCGCCCAACACGGCCTGCAAGGTCATGGCCGTGGCCACCTCGGCCTGGCCGGGGCTGGCCAGCACGTTGCGTTGGCGCAGCGACAGGCGCTGGCCATACTCCAGCAACAGCAACTCCTCGGCCGCGTTCACGCAGGCATGGCTGTCCGAGCCCACGCCCCAGCGGCCGCCGTGCTGCAGCCACATGGGCATGTCGAAAATGCCGTCGCCCAGGTTCGCCTCCGTGGTGGGGCAGATGCCGGCCACGGCGCCCGTGCGCGCGGCGGCGGCGTACTCCTGTGGCGTCATGTGCGTGGCATGCACCAGGCACCAGCGTTCATCCACCGGCGCGTGCTCCAGCAGCCATTGCACGGGGCGCTGGCCGCTCCAGGCGATGCAGTCCTCCACCTCCTGCGTCTGCTCGGCGATGTGGATGTGGATGGGGGCCTGGGGGCTCAGCGCGGTCAGGCCCTGCACGGCAGCGGCCAGGCTGCCCTCCGGCACGGCGCGCAGCGAATGCGGGGCCAGGCCCAAAACACTGCCCTGCGCCCGTGTGGCGGGCGCCAGGCGCTCCAATAAGGAGAGCATGTTGTCGGTGCTGCGGATAAAGCGGGCCTGGTCGGCACGCGGCGGCTTGGCGCCAAAACCGCTGGTCTGGTAGAGCACCGGCAGCAGCGTGATGCCAATGCCCGCGTTGTGCGCCGCGCGCAGCAGCGCCAGCGACAGCGTGGCGTCGTCGGCATAGGGCCGGCCGTCCTGGTCGTGGTGCACGTAGTGGAACTCGCACACGCTGGTGTAGCCCGCCTCCAGCATCTCGATATAGAGCCAGGTGGCAATGGCCTCCAGCGATTCGGGCGTGATGCGCGCGGCAAAGCGGTACATCAGGTTGCGCCAGCTCCAGAAGCTGTCCTGGCTTTCGCCCCGGTACTCCGTGAGGCCCACGAACGCACGCTGGAACGCGTGCGAATGCAGGTTGGGCATGCCGGGGACCACCGGGCCGCGTGCCAGCGGGGCATCGCCCGGCGCTGCATCCGGCGCCACGGACAGCAGGCGGCCCGTGGCATCCCACTGCAGCAGCACATTGCGCGCCCAGCCGGTGGGCAACAGCGCATCGGCCGCGAACAGGCGGCCGGCGATAGGGGTTGGGGAATCGGTCACGTTGGATAGGCTCACAGGTCGAACACCTTGCCGGGGTTCATCAGGTTCAAAGGGTCGAGCGCCCGCTTGATGGCGCGCATGGCTGCCAGTTCGGCCGGCGTGCGGCTGGCGCCCAGATAAGGCTTCTTGTGCAGGCCGATGCCATGCTCGGCGGACACGCTGCCACCAAAGGCCGCCACCTGCGCGTAGACCAGCGCTTCCACGGCGGCCTCCTCGCCGTTCACGGTGGCCGCGTCGGTGGACAGGTGCAGGTTGCCATCGCCCACATGGCCGAAGAACAGGCTGTGGTGCCCGGGCCAGCGCGCCGTGAGTGCGTCGCGGCAGGCATCGGCGAAGCGGCCGATGTCGGCCAGCGGCAGGCTCACGTCGAAGTTGATGGGCGGGTGCATGTGGGCCGGCAGCTCGGCCGTGGCCTCGCGGATCTTCCACAGCGTGCGGGCCTGGGCCTGCGACTGCGCGATGGCCGCGTCGATGGCTTCGCCCGCCGCCATGGCGTCGCCCAGCACGGCCTCGAGCGCATCGCGCAGCATGGCCTCGTCCTGGCCGCCCACGTCCACCAGCGCCACGAAGGGATGGGCAGCATCGAAGGGCTCACGCAGGTTCTGCCAGGCCAGCGACGCCGCCACAAAATCGCGCCACATCAGCTCAAAGGCCGACAGCGCGCCCGGGAAACGCGCCTGCAGCCGCGCGAGCAGGCCCTGGGCCGCATCAAAGTCCGGCAGCGCCACCAGCGCCGTGGCGCGGGCTGCGGGCAGGGGCCGCAGGCGCAGCACCGCGCGCGTGACCACGCCCAGCGTGCCCTCGGCGCCAATGAAACACTGCTTGAGGTCGTAGCCCGTGTTGTTCTTGAGCATGGGGCGCAGCATGGGCAGCACCGAGCCGTCGGCCAGCACCACCTCCAGCCCCAGCACCTGCTCGCGCATCATGCCGTGCTGCAGCACGCCGTTGCCACCCGCATTGGTGGCAATGGCGCCACCCACCTGGGCCGAGCCGCGCGCGCCAAAGTCCACACCAAACTGCAGGCCGGCCGCCAGCGCCGTGTCCTGCACCGCCTGGATGGTGGCGCCTGCCTGCGCGGTAAGCGTGGCAGCGCGCGCATCGAGCGCCTCCACGGCGTTCATGCGGTCCAGCGACAGGGCCACGCAGCCCGCGCTGGGCACGGCCGCACCGGCCAGCCCCGTGAGGCCGCCCTGCGGCACCACGGGCACGCGGTGGGCATAGCACAGGCTCAGCAGGGCCGAGACGGCTTCGGTGCTGCGCGGGCGCACCAGGGCCGCAGGCGCCACGGGGTTGGTGCCACTCCAGTCGGTGTGGTGGCGCGCGGGCACGGCATCGCCCACCTGCACACAGTCGGCGCCCAGGGCGTCCACCAGCGCCGCCAGAAACTCTGGGGTGGCAGCGGCCGCCATCAGCGCACCCCTTCCGCCACCACCCGCCCCTGCCGCACGATGGTGCACGCGGGTTGGTGGCCAAACCAGTAAGCCAGCTCAGCCGCTTCGCCCAGCGGCCAGAGCACAAAGTTGGCAGGTCGCCCCGATGCGATCAGGCCATGCGTGCCTTGCAGGCCCAGCGCGCGCGCGGCGTGCGAGGTGATGCCGGCGAGCGCCTCGGGCACCGTCAGGCGGAACAGCGTGCAGGCCATGTTGGCCATGAGCAGCAGGCTGAGTGCGGGCGAGGTGCCCGGGTTGTGGTCGGTGGAGACGGCCATGGGTACGCCGGCTTCGCGCAGCTGCGCAATGGGCGGCAGGTGCGTGTCGCGCAGCGTGTAGTAGGCACCGGGCAGCAGCACGACCACGGTGCCTGCGGCCTTCATGGCGGCAATGCCGTCGGCCGACAGGTGCTCGATGTGGTCGCACGACAGCGCGCCATAGCGCGCGGCCAGCGCTGAGCCGCCCATGTCCGAGAGCTGCTCGGCATGCAGCTTGACGGGGATGCCGAGCTTTTGTGCGGCCTGGAAGACCTGCTCGGTCTCGGCCAGCGTGAAGGCGATGCGTTCGCAGAACACATCGACCGCATCCACCAGGCCTTCGGCGGCCAGCGCGGGCAACATCTCCTTGCAGACCAGATCGACATAGGCTTGGCTACGGCCTGCGTACTCGGGCGGCAGCGCGTGCGCGCCCAAAAAGGTGGTGCGCACCGTCACGCCAAACGCTTCGCCCAGACGGCGGGCCACGCGCAATTGCTTGCGTTCGTGCTCCAAGGCCAGGCCGTAGCCGGACTTGATCTCGATGGCGCATACGCCTTCGGCCAGCAGGGCCTGCAGGCGCGGCGCGGCCTGGTCAAAGAGTTCGTCTTCGGTGGCAGCGCGCGTGGCCTTCACCGACGACACGATGCCCCCACCCGCCTTGGCCACTTCTTCATAGGTGGCACCGGCCAGGCGCATCGCGAATTCGTTGGCGCGCTGGCCGCCGTAGACCAGGTGGGTGTGGCAGTCCACCAGCCCGGGGGTGGCGAGTGCGCCCCGCGCATCATGGCGCGGCAATGCCTGGTAGGCGGCAGGCAACTGCGCCTCGGGCCCCACCCAGGCCATCTGGCCTTGCTGCACCACCACGCAGGCGGGCTGGCCCTCGGGCACGGGCACATCGGCCACCCACAGGCCGGACGCGGGTTTCAGGTTCTGCCACACGCCATCGGCGTTCTGGCTGGCGGCCCATCCGTTGGGGTGACCGGGGTTGTCCTTGTGTTGCATCTGCCTGCCCACCCGTGGGCTCCGTGTTGAATGCTATACAAATAATAGCTACCAGCGCTTATCCATCAGGCGGTGGCGGCCATTTTTATTCAAATTTTGGGGGCTGCACCGCGCTGCAAGGCGATCCAGACCAGTGCGGGCGCATCGGCGTCGGCCCCCGCATGCAGCGGCTCCAGTTGGCCCGGCGTCGCACCGCCCTCGCCCGCCCACCAAAAGCCCTGCCCTTTGGCCAGCGCACGCGGCTCAGCGCCCGGCGCCACCCACTGCCAATCGCCCTGCAGCACCAGGCACAGGCCCGCCGGCGTGCCGCCGGGCGACTGCGCATCGCTCACCACCTGCAGCGGCCCATGCCACTGGCCCCGCCGCAACATAAGGTTGAAGTCCTTGGACGTGCCGCCCAGCATGGCGCCATCCACCGCGTCGTCGCCCGAGAAAGCAAACGGCTGCCAGCGCTGCTCCAGCCGGTGCTCCCAGCCGGGGCTGCGCAGGTGCAGGCCGTCGCCGCCCAGCAACATGATCTGCCGGTCGATGGCCGGGAAGACCGAAAACGGCCCGGGCCGGTCCACCGTGGCCAGGCTCACGCGCCACTCGAAGCTGTTCATGTCCGCGCCGGGGGGCCAGCAGGCCAGCTCCTGCGTGCTGCCGCCGCCGTTTTTCCAGGGCATGCGGGGGGTGGTGACCAGGTCAAAAAAATGCATTGCCATCGTTGTTGTCGTGTTCATCAATCAGGATGTTGCGGTGATCGGCTCTGCGCCGGTGACCAGCAGCGGGAACAGCGGGTGGTCCATCTCCGCGCCAGCGGGCAACTCGTCGGCCAGGCCCGGAAACTCGGGCGAGGTCTTCCACGGCCGGGGCGCATGGCGCGTATCGTCGCCGAGGAACCGCACCGAGAACACGCGGCGGCGGTGGGTGCCCTCCACCCCACCCGCCGCGTGCAGCGTGAGCATGTGAAAACACACCACATCGCCGGGCTCGATCTCCCAGCCCACGATGGGGAAAGCGTTGCGGTCGGCCTCGACATCGGGCAAGTCCTGCAGGCTGCCTTCGGGGAACCACTTCGCCTGGTTGTCCATGAAGGTGCGCGGCATGAGCCAGGGGCCCTTGTGCGAACCGGCCACAAATTCGAGCGTGGCCGCGCGCGACACCGGATCGACCGGAATCCACATGCTGATGTTCTGCATGCCATCGATGTTGTAGTAAGGCTGGTCCTGGTGCCAGGGCGTGCGCTGGCGCGTGCCCGGCTCCTTCACCAGCACATGGTCGTGGTACAGCCGCACGCTGCGCGACTGCATCAGGCGCTGCGCGGCCAGGGCCAGCGGGGTTTCGTGCACAAAGCGGCCGAACTGCGGAATGTCCTGCCAGTTGCAAAAGTCCTCGAAGAAGCGGCCTGGGTCGTCAGGCCGGCTGGCCACCTTGGCGCGCGGGCTGGGCGCGGCCAGGTTGGCATCGATGCCTTCGCGCAGCAGCGATACCTCTTCGGGCGTGAGCAGCTGCTTGATGCACAACGCGCCGTCGCGGTCGAAGCGGGCAATGTCGTCAGCGGTCAGGCGCTGCTGCAAACGCTGGTGAAAGCGCTCCTGCAGGCGCGGGTCCAGGGCGGGTGATAGCGGGGGCATGCGGGCTTGTCTCCTGTTGTGTTGTTGACCGTTGTCGTGCACCACGCCACACCCGGCCTCAGGCGCGGGTCAGCACCGCCTGCAGAAAGGAGCGCGTGCGCTCCTGCGTGGGGTTGGTGAAGATGGTGGCGGGCACGCCCGCCTCAATGATGCCGCCGCCGTCCATCACCACGACCACATCGCCCACCTCGCGCGCAAAGTCCATCTCGTGCGTGACCACCATCATGGTCATGCCTTCGCTGGCCAGCAGCTTCATGACCTGCAGCACCTCGCCCACCAGTTCCGGGTCCAGCGCCGACGTGGGCTCGTCGAACAGCATCACACGCGGCTCCATGGCCAGTGCGCGGGCAATGGCCACGCGCTGCTTTTGCCCACCCGACAGGCTGGCGGGCATGGCCGACGCCTTGTGCGCCAGGCCCACCTTGGTCAGCAGGGCCTGGGCGCGCTCTTCGGCGTCCTTGCGCGAGAGGCCACGCAGCTTGCGCGGGCCTAAAGTGACGTTGTCGAGCACCGACAGATGCGGAAACAGGTTGAACGACTGGAACACCATGCCCACCTCTTCGCGCAGGGCGTTCAGGTCATGGTCGGGCAGCATGCGGCCGTCCTGCACCAGTGTGCGGCCGCAGATCTCGACCGTGCCGCCCTCGGGCTGCTCCAGTCCGTTGCAGCAGCGCAAGAAGGTGCTCTTGCCCGAGCCGCTGGGCCCGATCACTACCACCACCTGCGACGGCAGCACATCAAAGTCGATGCCGTTCAGCACCACATGGCTGCCAAACGCCTTGCGCAGTCCGCGAATGCGCACGATGGGCTCGGCGGATGGGCTTGCTCCAGTCATCACAGAATTTTTCTTCATTGCACCATCCCCCCGGCACGCAGGCGCAACTCCATGCGGCGCAGCACCAACGAAGTGACACCCGTGAGGATGAAATACACCACCGCAATCGCCAGGTACACCTCCAGCGAACGGTACGACACGCTGATGATCTTCTGCCCTTCGTGCATCAGGTCGTGGATGGTAAGCAGCGACACCAGCGCCGAGTTCTTGATGAGCGCGATGAACTCATTGCCCAGTGGCGGAATCATGCGCACCACGGCCTGTGGCAGCACCACGGTGCGCATAGCCAGGCCCGACGACATGCCGATGGAACGCGCCGCCTCCATCTGCCCCTTGTCGATGGACTGGATGGCGCCGCGCACCACCTCGGACACATAGGCGCCCGAGTAGATGCCCAGGCCAATCACGCCGCACACAAAAGCGGGCAGCAGGATGCCGAACTGGGGCAGGCCAAAGAACAGGATGAACAGCTGCACCAGCAGCGGCGTGCCACGGATCGCGGCCACGTAGGCGGTGCACAGGGCGTAGACCACGCGGCGCTTGGGATTCAGGCGGCCAATGCCCACCAAGAGGCCCATGACGCAGCCCAGCAGCAGCGAGGCAGCCGTGATTTCCACAGTGACCAGCGCGCCCGCCAGCAACTGGGGCAACCCGGCCCAGACAGGAGAAAAATCGAGTTCCATGGCTCAGTTCGGCAACCGTGGGTGGCTTACTTGGCAGCGCTGTTGCTGAACCACTTCTTGACGATGGCCGCATAGGTGCCGTCGGCCTTGAGCTTGGTGATGGCGCCGTTGACGGCCTTCGTCAGCTCGGGTGTGTCCTTGCGCAGGGCCATGCCGTATTCCTCGGTGGTGAGCTGCTCGTCGAGCACACGCAGGCCCGGGCGGGTGCGCACATACTGGAAGGCGGCGGGCTTGCCCGTCACAGCGGCATCGGCGCGGCCGATGTCCACCAGGTTGAACATCTCCTGGTTCTTCTCGACCTCAACACGCTGCACCTTGGGGAATTTTTCGGTCAGGTACGACACCGACTTGGTGCCCACCTGCACGCTGACTTTCTTGCCATCCAGGTCGGCCAGTTTGTTGATGGTTTTGTTGTCGGCCTTCACCATCACCACCAGGCCACCGGCGTAGTAGGAATCGGTGAAGTCCACCACCTTCTTGCGCTCGTCGGTGATGTAGATGGCCGAGACCGCCATGTCGAAGCGCTTGGAAATCAGGCCAGGGATCAGGCCCTTGAAGTCGATGTCCACCCATTCGACCTGCTTGCCCATGGTCTTGGCAATCGCCTCCACCAGCTCGATGTCGAAGCCCGTGCGTTTGCCGTTCTCGACAAACTCCATGGGCGGAAACGTGGCATCGGTGCCCACACGCAGCACGTTGTCCTGGGCCTGTGCACCCGTGGTGCAAAAGGCTGCGGCGGCCAGGCTGGCCAGAAGAAGGTTGCGGCGAAGGTTCATGGGGAAAGCTCCTGAGGAGGGGTGGGGGAAATCAGGGAGAAGTGAGCTGGCGGGAAATGCGCGCTGCGGCGACGACGGCCATGCCGGTGAGCGCGGCCTCCTGCCCCTGGGCGCGCAAGATCGGGGCCATCAGGGTGATGGCCCCCGCCGCCTGCCGGGGAGAGCCGAACACGGGCACGCTGACGCCCCAGACACCGGCATCCACCTCGCCGGAGCTGACCGCGTAGCCGGCCTTGGCAATGCCTTCCAGCTCGGTCAGTGCCGCTTGGCGCTCGGTGGTGCCTGCGCCGTAGTGCAGGTCCAGAATGGCGTTGCGCGTGGCCGGGGCCACATGGGCCAGCAGGCACTTGGCGGAGGCACCCGCGCGCAGCGGCACGCTGCGCCCTTTTTCAAACGAGCAGCGCAGGGCCTGCGTGCTGTCCACCATGTCCAGGCACACCACGCTGTCATTCACGGCCACCACCAGCCCCACGCTTTCGTGGGACTGCCGGGCCAGGGCCTGCATGTCCGGCCGCGCGTGGTGCACCAGGTGCGACGCCATGTCAAAGCCCAAGGCCAGTTGCAGGCTGAGCGGCCCTGGCGCGTAGTGCCCGCTGCTCTCCAGCACAAAGCCCCACAGCTTGAGCCGCGCCAGTTGGCGATACAACGTGCTGCGTGCCAAGCCCGTGGCCTCCACCAGCTCGGCCGCCGACATGGGCTGACCATGCTGCGCCAGCACGGCCAGCACGTGCAGAACACGGTCGGCGGCGGCAACGGAGGTCAGTCCACGGGCGGTCATGGACTCAGTATCAAAGTATTGCAGCGACATTCCTACCCCGCATTCCCATTTGATGGGAATGCAGTTCCCTTTTTCACATTCCTGTCATTCCCTCACTTTCTTCGAACTACTTCACCATCGGCAGCTTCAGCCCCTGCTTCTTAGCCGTCTCCACCGCCAGCTCATACCCCGCATCGGCATGGCGCATCACGCCGCTGCCGCAGTCGTTGACCAGCACGCGCGCCAGGCGCTCGGCCGCGGCGTCGGTGCCGTCGGCCACGATGACCATGCCGGAGTGCTGCGAGTAGCCCATGCCCACGCCGCCGCCGTGGTGCAGGCTGACCCAGGTGGCGCCGCCTGCGGTGTTGAGCAGCGCGTTGAGCAGTGGCCAGTCGCTCACGGCATCGGTGCCGTCCTTCATGGCTTCGGTCTCGCGGTTGGGGCTGGCCACGCTGCCCGTGTCCAGGTGGTCGCGGCCGATGACGATGGGCGCCTTCAGTTCGCCGTTCTTCACCATCTCGTTGAAGGCCAGACCCGCGATGTGGCGCTCGCCCAGGCCCAGCCAGCAGATGCGCGCGGGCAGGCCCTGGAAGGCAATGCGCTCGCCCGCCATGTCGAGCCAGCGGTGCACGTGTTTGTTCTCGGGGAACAGTTCCTTGATCTTGGCGTCGGTCTTGCGGATGTCTTCCGGGTCACCCGACAGGGCCACCCAACGGAACGGGCCCTTGCCTTCACAGAACAGCGGGCGGATATAGGCGGGCACAAAGCCGGGGAAGTCGAAGGCGTCCTTCACGCCTTCGTCAAACGCCACCTGGCGAATGTTGTTGCCGTAGTCCACCACCGGGATGCCCATGTGCTGGAAGTCGAGCATGGCCTGCACATGCACGGCGCAGGACTTGGCAGCGGCCTTCTTCAGCACCTCGTGCTGTGTCACGTCCTGCTGCGCGGCACGCCACTGGGCCACCGTCCAGCCTGCGGGCAGGTAGCCGTTGACGAGGTCGTGGGCCGAGGTCTGGTCGGTGACCAGATCGGGCTTCAAGCCGCCCGCCTGGGCGCGCTTGACCAGTTCAGGCAGCACATCAGCCGCATTGCCCAGCAGCGCGATGGAGATGGCCTCCTTGGCCTTCGTGTGCTGGCGGATAAGTTCGATGGCGTGATCGATGTCGCGCGCCTGCTTGTCCACGTAGCGCGTGCGCAGACGGAAGTCGATGCTGCTTTGCTGGCATTCGATATTGAGCGACACCGCGCCCGCGAACGTGGCCGCCAGCGGCTGCGCACCGCCCATGCCGCCCAGGCCCGCAGTCAAAATCCACTTGCCTTCGAGCGAGCCGCCATAGTGCTTGCGGCCGGCCTCGGCAAAGGTTTCGTAGGTACCCTGCACGATGCCTTGCGTGCCGATGTAGATCCAGCTGCCGGCGGTCATCTGGCCGTACATGAACAGGCCCTTCTGGTCCAGCTCGCTGAAGTGTTCCCAGTTGGCCCACTTGGGCACGAGGTTGGAGTTGGCCAGCAGCACGCGCGGTGCATTGGCGTGGGTCTTGAACACGCCCACGGGCTTGCCGGACTGGATGAGCAGGGTCTCGTCATCGTTCAGATCCTTGAGCGAGGCGAGGATCTGGTCATAACACTCCCAGTTGCGCGCGGCGCGGCCGATGCCGCCGTACACCACCAGGTCCTGCGGGCGCTCGGCCACTTCGGAGTCCAGGTTGTTCTGGATCATGCGGTAGGCCGCTTCGGTGAGCCAGCTCTTGCAGGTGAGCTGGTTGCCGCGCGGCGCGCGGATCACGCGGCTGGCGTCGTGGCGCGGGTCGGCGCTGGTGGTGGAGGAAGCTGCGGCAGCAATGATGGCGTCGTTGGCGTTCATGGTGGGCTCCTGGGTGAATGTGGTGGCGGTGAACGGTGGATGGGGTTCGCGGGAGGGCGGTGGAGATGCTTGGCGGCGGTCATCCACCCCGTTCGCCCTGAGCTTGTCGAAGGGCCGCGCACACGGAGTGCCCTGGCTTCGACAGGCTCAGCCCGAACGGCTGGGGGGTGAACACGTGATGGATGAACCGCGCCATGGGCAGGCTTCAGGCAAAGCTGGGCAGGCACCGTGTGAGCGGTGCAGGCCATGCGGACTGCTGGGCCCATTCGCGCATGGATTCGATGTCGGTGGCGAGGAAGCGGTCTTGCTCCAGGTAGGCCACACGCTGGCGGATGGCGGCGAACTGGTCTTCCACCAAAGGCGACGACTTCAGGGCGCGGTCAAACTCCATGCCCTGCGCGGCAGCCATGGCCTCGATGCCGACCATCACGGCCGCATTGCGCACCATGTCGCCCAGGCGGCGTGCGCCGTAGGTGGCCATGGAGACATGGTCCTCCTGGTTGGCCGAGGTGGGCAGGCTGGTCACGCTGCTGGGGTTGGCCAGGCACTGGTTCTCGGCCGCCAGCGCGGCGGCGGTGACCTGGGCGATCATGAAGCCCGAGTTCACGCCGCTGTCGCGGATCAGGAAGGCCGGCAGGCCCGACAGGCCCGGGTCCAGCAGCAGCGACAGGCGGCGCTCGGAGATGGCGCCGATCTCGGCCACCGCCAGCGCAATGATGTCGGCCACAAAGGCCACGGGCTCGGCGTGGAAGTTGCCACCGGAGATCACATCGCCATTATCGAAAACGAGCGGGTTGTCCGACGCGGCATTCGCCTCGATGGTCAGCACACGCGCGGCGTGGTGCAGGTTGTCCAGGCACGCGCCCATCACCTGTGGCACGCAGCGGATGGAGTAAGGGTCTTGCACGCGGCCGCAGTTCGGGTGCGAGGGGTCGATGGCGCTGCCGTTGAGCAGCGCACGCACCGCAGCGGCCACGGCAATCTGCCCGGCCTGGCCACGCGCTTCGTGGATGCGTGCATCAAACGGCTTGACCGAGCCCTTGATGGCTTCGAGCGACAGGCAGCCTGCCACCAGTGCGGCGGCAAACACGCTCTCGGCGCCAAACAGCCCGGCCAGCGCGAGTGCAGTGGACACCTGGGTGCCGTTGAGCAGTGCCAGCCCTTCCTTGGGGCCCAGCACAAACGGCTGCAGGCCAATGGAGCGCATGGCATCAGCACCGGGCACCACCTTGCCGTCCACCTTGGCCTGCCCTTCGCCGATCAGCACACAGGCCATGTGCGCCAGCGGCGCCAGGTCGCCCGAGGCGCCCACCGAGCCCTTGGCCGGGATCACGGGCAGCACATTGGCGTTGGCCAGGGCCAGCAGCGCGTCCACCAGTTCAGGGCGCACGCCCGAATGGCCGCGCGCCAGGCTCACGGCCTTGGTGGCGAGGATGAGGCGCACCACGTCGTCGGGCAGCGCATCGCCCGTGCCCACGCTGTGCGACAGCACCAGGTTGCGCTGCAGCTCGGCCAGGCGCTCGTGGGCGATCTTGGTGCTGGCCAGCTTGCCAAAGCCGGTGTTGATGCCATAGACGACCTGGTCTTCATCGACGATGCGCTGCACCGTGGCCAGGGACTGCTGCAACCCTGCGCGGGCTTCAGGCGCGAGCGCCAGTTGCACAGGGCCTGCGTGGATGTGGCGCAGCTCGGCCAGCGTGACGCGGCCGGGGTGCAGGGTGATGGATGAAGCGTTGTGTGTCATGGCGTTGATCCTGTATATACAAGTAGGTACAAGCGAAAAAAATCTGGGCTTTTGGCGAAAAAATTTCAACCGGCGACGGGGTTGCCGTCGGCTCGGAAGCGGCTGCCCAAACGGTAACGGGTGGCAGGGTGCAGGCAGCGCACCACGGTAATGGGCACCCCGCGCGACCAGGTGCGGCGGGTGAGCAGCAGGCAGGGCTCCTGCGGAGACATCTCCAGCAGCGTGGCCTGCTCGGCGGTGGGCATGACGGCGTCGACCACGTGCTCGATCTGGTCGAACGGCACGTTGCGCACCAGATATTCGGAGGGCTGCAGCAAGGTGAAGTCCTGCGCGGCGAACTGGGGCACCTGGCGCGGGTTCACGTGGCGGTCTTCCAGCTGCACGGGCAGGCCGTCTTCGCGGTGAATGCACAGCGAGTGGAACACCGACTCGCCCGTGCGCAGGTCCAGCGCCGCGGCCACTTCGAGTGTGGCCGAGATGCGCTCCACCGCCAGCACGTCGCAGCGGTAGTCGTGCCCGCGCTGGCGGATCTCGCCGGCCAAATTGGCGATCTGCAAGAGCGTGGACTGGGGCTTGTCTTCGGCCACAAAACTGCCCACACCGGCCACACGCACGATGCGGCCCTGCTCCACCAGTTCGCGGAGTGCGCGGTTCACCGTCATGCGCGAGATGCCGAACTGGGTGACCAGCTCGTTCTCGGACGGCAGGCGGTCGCCCGCGCGCCAGATGCCTTCCTGGATCTTGCGCGAGATGTGGTCCTTGACCTGTTCGTACAGCGCCATGGCCTGCGCGGGCGCAGCCACGGCCACGACCGCTTTGGCTGCGGCGGCGCGGGGCACGCTGCGCGGAGCGGCTGCAGGGCGGCGGGAAGGACGGGCGCTCATGGTGCGAAGGGGTGGGTCAGGGCAAGGCTCTGGCTCAATGCAGATCCGCCGCCATGGATTCGGCGCGGATCTCTTCCGTCAGGCGCGCCTTGAGGTCCATGAACTCGGGGCTGGTCTTGATGGTGTAGTGGCGTGGGTGCGGCAGCTCCACCGCCAGCTCGGTCTTGATGCGCCCGGGCCGGGCGCTGAACACGGCCACGCGGTTGGCCATGAAGATGGCTTCGTCGATGTCGTGGGTGACGAAGAGCACCGTCTTGCGCTCGGCCTCCCAGATGCCCAGCAGCAGCTCTTGCATGAGCACGCGGGTCTGGTTGTCCAGCGCGCCGAAGGGCTCGTCCATCAGCAAAATCTTGGGGTCGTTGGCCAATGCGCGCGCAATGGCGGTGCGCTGCTGCATGCCGCCCGACAGCTGCTTGGGAAAGTGCTGCTCGAAGCCACGCAGCCCGACCTTGGCGATGAAGTACGCGGCGCGCTCTTTTTGCTGCGCCTCGGGCATACCGCGCTCGCGCAGGCCGAAGCGGATGTTCTGTTCGATGGTGAGCCAGGGGAACAGCGTGTAGCTCTGGAACACCATGCCGCGCTCGGGCCCGGGGCCTTCGACCGGTGCGCCATCGAGCAGCACACGGCCGCTGGTGGCGTGGTCCAGCCCCGCCACGATGCGCAGCAGCGTGGATTTGCCGCAGCCCGACGGGCCGAGGATGGTGACGAAATCGTTGTCCTTGACTTCAAAGTCGACCGGCTGTAGCGCCTGGGTGCGCTGACCCTTGGCGGTCTCGAAGACGCGCGAAACGGCTTGGATGGAAACGCGGCTCATCGCACAAAACTCCAGACAAACAGACGGTGGTTGAGCGCCTTGAAGGCGAAGTCGGACACCAGCCCGATGAGGCCGATGACGATGATGCCGAAGATGATCTGGCCGGTGTTGAGCAGCGACTGGCTGTCGGTGATCATGTGGCCGATGCCGCTGGATGACCCGATCAGCTCGGCCACGATGACGTAGGTCCAGGCCCAGCCCAGCACCAGGCGCAGGGTCTCGGCGATCTCGGGGGCAGCGCCGGGGATGAGAACGCGGGTGACGATGCCCTTGTGGCCCGCACCCAGCGTGTACGCAGCCTCCACCAGGTCGCGCCGCGCGCCACCCACGGTGACGGCGACCATCAGCGTGATCTGGAAGACCGAGCCGATGAAGATGACCAGGATCTTCTGCGTCTCGCCAATGCCCGCCCACAGGATCAACAGCGGAATGAAGGCGGACGCAGGCAGGTAGCGGCAGAACGACACGAAGGGCTCGAAGAAGGCCTCGATGCCCTTGTACGCGCCCATCGCAATGCCCAGCGGCACGGCCACCACAGCGGCCAGGATGAAGCCGCCGAACACGCGCCACACCGTCATGCCAATGTCTTTGTGAAAGCCGTATTCGCTGAACAGCAGCCAGCCTTCCTTGGCCATGGTGACGGGGCTGGCCAGGAAGGTGGGCGACACGAAGCCGCCCAGCGTGAAGAACGCCCACACCAGCACGAACAACACAAAAAAACCAAAGCCCAGCAGCCAGCGCGCACGGGCACTCACGGGCTCCAGGGGAGCGAGCGAGCGCCGGCGCACGGGGGCTTTCGGCTCGGTAACGGACAGGGGTTGCACGGCAGACATGGCGCGTTTTTCTTCCAGTTTTTACTTGATGAAGCTCGCGTCGAACGTGACCGCCAGGTCCTCATTCGCCTTGCGGATGATGCCGGCCTCCAGCAGGATGGCCGTGGCGTCTTTCATGAAGGTCTGCAGCTCGCCCGCAAAGAACTTCTGGTTGGCGGCCTTGTCCTGCCAGCGCAAGAACGAGGACGACTTGGCAAACTGCTCGCCCGTCTGCTTGACGGCGGCGCCCATGATTTCGTTGGACTTGGCCGGGTCGGCCTTGATCATGTCCAGGGCCTGGAAGTACGAGTTGGCCAGTGACTGCGCGGCCTTGCCGTTGGCCTTGAGCCAGGTGGGGTCGCAGCCCACGGTGTCCATCACCATGGGGTAGTCGAGCGTGGTGGCCAAAATCTTGCCCGAGGCGGGGTTGTCGCGCACGGTGGACAGGTAGGGCTCATACGTCATGGCGGCGTCGTTCTGGCCCGCCACGAAGGCCTGCGCGGCCGCCTGGGGCGACAGCGTGGTGGTCTTCACGTCCTTGAGGCTCATGCCGTTCTTGCTCAGCATCCAGGCCAGGCCGAAGTAAGGCGCGGTGCCGGGCGCATCCACCCCAATGGTCTTGCCCTTGAGGTCGGCAAAGCTCTTGATGTCGCCACGCACCGCGATGCCGTCGGCGCCGTAGGACTTGTCCATCTGGAAGATCTGCACGATGGGCACGCCGTTGGCGTTCCAGGCCACATGCGTCTCGACCGTAGTGGCAGCGCACTGGATGGACTTGGAAGCCAGGGCCAGGTGGCGGTCCTTCTGCGGGATCATCTTGATCTCCACATCCAGACCGTTTTTCTTGAAGATGCCCGCCTTGTCGGCGAGGGTGAGCGGTGCAAAACCCGTCCAGCCGGACATGCCCAGCACAATCTTGGTGTCCTGCGCCTGGGCCGGTGCGGCCAGTGCCATCACGCATGCTGCTGCCGCTGCCAGCGACGTCCATTTCACAACCGATCGAGTCATCATCTGCTCCTGTTTGAAAAAAGTACCACCCCAGCCGGTCCGCACCTGCGTTCCGGTCGCCATGATGACACTGGGAGCATACCTGTATATACAGGGTAAACACCAGCAAAACCGGTTCATCGGGCGAGGTGATACGTACACAGCAAAAACGGGGCCAGGCCACGTGGACTTAGCAGGGCCTGCAGCAGAAACACAAATACTACAAAATTAATAGCAACAAATGCTTTACCAGAGCGCGGTAACGGCCATTTTTTCACAAACGACCCATGGCTACCAGGCCACGGGCCCACAAGGGCTATCGCACCACCCCAGTGCAGGCCTGCGCCGAGCAGGCGCCGCACCTGCGGGGCAACGCTGCGTCCCTCCCGGGGACAGAAGCTCACTCCACCACGGGCAGGCGCACCGTGACCGAGAGGCCCGGCTCGGCATTGCGCATGTGCAGCTGCCCGTCGTGCGCCTGCGCCACCAGGCGGCACAGGTACAGGCCCAGCCCCACCCCGCCGGTGGTGCGCTGGCGGGCCGTGTCCGGGCGGTAGAAGGCCTGGGCCAGATGCGGCAGGTGCTCGGGGGGCACACCCCGGCCATGGTCGCGCACTTCCAGCTCCACCAAGCGCCGGTCGCCGTCCAGCCGCAGGTGCAGCTCGGGGGGCAAGGCCCCCGATTCGCTGTGGCGCAGGCTATTGTCCAGCAGGTTGCGCAGCAGCAGCCGCAGGCGGGAGCGGTCGAGCCGGATGGTGGGCAGGTCTGGCGGCGCGTGCAGCACGATATCGGCGGCGCCCACATGGCGGGAGCCCAGCTCGGCGATCACCTCGCGCGCCAGCTCCGTGAGGTCGGTGGGCTCGCGGTGCAGCGCGGCGTGGCGCCCGGCCAGGCGCTCGCTCTCCAGCAGGTCGGTGATGAGGCCCGCCATTTCGCCCAGGTCGCGCAGCAGGGCCAGCCGCTGGGCCTCAATGTCGGCGGTCTCGGGCAGCAGCTCGGTGTTCAGCCGGGCGCGGGTCAGCGGGCTGCGCAGCTCGTGGCTCATGGCCAGCAGCAGGGCGCGTTTGGCTTCGAGCATCTGGTGGATGTCGTCACCCATGGTGTTGATGGTGGCCGCCAGCTGCCCTAGCTCGTCGGGCCGGTGCGCATGCCGCACGGGGATCGGCTGGGCGAAGTTGCCATTGCCAAAACGCTGGGCGCCCTGGCGGATGTCGTCCAGCGGGCGCAGCAGGTGGCGCACATACACATAGGCCAGCGCCGTCAGCAGCAGCAGCACGGTGAGCGTGCCCCAGGCGATGCGCGGGCGCTTGTCCCACGACAGCGCGTTGAGGCCAAACTCGATGTGGTGCCCATCGGCCGTGGTGCGCTGCAGCAGGCCGTGACCGCTCTCATCGCCCGCCCAGTGGTCTTCCTTGCGGAACTTGTCGCTGATCCAGTCGGAGCGTTGCTGGTCGGGGTGCGAAGCCCAGTGGATCTGCGGCCCGTCGATGCGCAGCGTGACGGGCAGGCGGTTGGCAATCGCCTGGGCACGCTCGATGCTGGGCGGGCTGCCGATCTCGGCGGTCAGCCGGTCCACATAGTCCATCAACAGGGGTCTGGCCGCTTCTTTCCACCCCACGGCTACTGCCTTCTGCACCCCGCCCATGAAGGTGACGGCCACCGTCACGGCCAGGGCCATGAACACCAGCACCAGGCGAATGCGCAGCGAATGCCCCACGGCATGCCGCGCACGGCGGTGCCAGGGGCAGTGGGGGTCGTGGGCCGCGTGTGCCTCTCGCATCCTCATCATGGTGCCGCCCGCCGCAGGGCCAGCGAATAACCGGCATTGCGCAGCGTCTTGATGCAGTCCAGCGGCTCCAGCTTCTTGCGCAGCCGGCTCACCACGATGTCCACCGCGCGGGTGTACAGCTCGGCCTCATGGCCGCGCAGCTGGTTCAGGATGTCGTCTCGGCTGAACACCTTGCCGGGCTCGCGGGCCAGCAGGTGCAGCAGGTCGAATTCGGTGCCGGTCAGCTCCACGGCCATGCCCTGGCGCAACACACTGCGGCGGGCCGCGTCGATGGTGAGCCCGTCGAACTCCAGCGAGCCCACGGCCGCACCCTGCCCCGGCCCGCGCCGGCGGCGCAGCACGGTCTGCAGGCGCGCCACCAGCTCGCGCGGCTCGAAGGGTTTGGGCAAATAGTCGTCGGCCCCCAGCTCCAGCCCCACCACGCGGTCCATCACCTCGCCGCGCGCCGTGAGCATCACGATGGGCAGGTCGCCCTGCTTGCGGATGGTGCGGCACAGCTCAAACCCATCCATCTCGGGCAGCATCACATCCAGGATGGCCGCATCGAAGCCCCCCGCCCCCAGCTGGGCCAGCCCGTCGCTGGGTTTGAGGGCGTGGACCAGCTCCAGCTCGAACCGCTGGAAATAGATGGCCAGCGGAGGCCCGAGCTGGGCGTCGTCGTCAATGAGCAGGATGCGGTGCATGCGCAATTCTCACACTGTCAGGCGTTCATTCCGTTGAAGGCCCCGGCGGCGCCGTCGCCCAAGCCGCGCAACGCGCGGTGCCGCACGATCAAGCGGCGCAGGCGGCCCTGGGCGCCCGCATGGAGTGCATCAAAATGATCGGCAGCAGCCAGCAAGGCGGGCAAGGTGTGGGCTGCGACCTCGGGCTGGCGGGCCACCAGGCCCAGCGCATGCTCGCGGTCAAAACGCGGCCCCCAGACCAGGGACATCAGCTCATCGTGGGGATCGGGCATGCCCGCCAGCAACGCAGGCCCGTGCGTGCGCACGCCCTGCGCCAGGCGGTGAATGGGTTCCAGCGTGGGTGACATGGAGAGGCCCCCCTGCCATCAACCGCGTGCCATCCAGCCCTTGCGCCGCTGCATCAGCTCGCGCACCTTGTGCTGCTGCTCGGGGTTCAGGCTGTCGTAGAAATCTGCCATCGCGCTGACCACCTCGGGGCTGTGGGCCTGCACGGCGCGGGTTTTCTCCTCCAGCAAGGTCTGCGCGCGTGCGCGGTCGAACTTCTCGCCCGCCACAATGGCCTGCATTTCTGCGCGCGGGTCGGCCGTCTTGCCAATGAACGCCGTGCGCTGCGCCTCCATCTTGTCGGCCAGCACGTTGAGCTTGGTCTTTTGTGCGTCGTTCAGATCCAGCTTGCTGCTGACGCGTTCAACCACCTTGCCGCGCACTTCAGCCATCTTCTCGGCACTCATGGGGCCACGGTGGTGGTGGTTGCTGGAGCAGGCCGTCAGACCGCCCACCGCAATGGAAGCGCCAAAGATGCCCATCAGGGTTTTCTTGATCCAGGGTTTCATGATGCAGTCCTTTCGCGGACGGTGTTGAACATGACCCTGATGGTGCCGCGCGGCGCGCGCCACGTCGTCTCGACGCAGTTTCGGTTTATTTCATTTTGTTTCGCATGGTGAATTTATGCCCGCACTCTTTTTTTGTCGGGTTCAGCGGACCACGGCAGACAACACCACCAAACGGTTGGCCAGCAACGCCGCCTCGTTCACCATTTGCGCCAGAGGCTTCGCACCGATGCTCCAGCCGCCATACCAGATGCTGAACGCCGTGACGCCCGGAAAGGACTGCCCTCCTTGCGCACCGTAAGCGGCAATGGCTTCGTCAATGCGCGCATGCAGGGTGGAATCCCCCACCTGCACCTTGCCATCAAACACCCTCGCCAGGTATTGGTGAGAGCCTTCATGCCGAATATGCAACGTGAGCACCATCATCATGTTCTCCCGCACGGGCACCACAAGCCCATCAGCAAATTGAGCAGGGGCAGCTGCCGAGCCCACTGCACCGGCCCATGCCACTGCCTGCCACTGCCAAGGTTTTATCGGCACCCACCACAACATGCAAGCACCTTGAAGCCATCCGCACAGGCCCACTAGCACAGAGGCCGTGTGGCATCTGCGCCAGAAGGAGGCAATGGGTTGCCCTACGGACATCCGGGCGGAGTGCCCCCGGAAGGTTTTTGGCCATCACCCAACCAGAACCCCATCAATCGAACGATGGCTCCAGGTCGCAGTGCGGCTGAAGCCGCGGCGCGGAAGCAGGCCATCCCCCAGCACGCAACGTGGCACGACCCAGGCCGGTGATGTAGAGCACATGGGCTTTTTGCTGCGGTGCATCTACTGCGGGGAGTTTGACCTCCACCATGCCTGCGGCTCGCAACACCCGCAGTTTGTCAATATTGATGGCATCCGACTCCATCAGAGGCAACTCATCGCTTGCCAGCCCCTGCAGGTATTCCATTGGCATAGCGGCCTCCGGCTTGAATGAGCGGGCATTGTGCTGCGCTGGGAGGTGATTTTCAAGAACTGATACACAAGAGTACAAGGCCGAATGGCAGTACACCGACTAGGGAACCTCTGCACGAATCGAGCGGTAAGTGGGCGCTGCGGATCGGGATGGGCTGCAAGGCGCAAAACGCAGCAATAGCCGTAGCTATTGCGAGTATTTGCAACGCGGCAGACCGCCCGAGACCGCAGATGCACACGGCGCGGTGATTTGTGCAGAGGATCCCTAGCGGCCAAGCCGAACCCCTGGCATGCCGCCCAGCAGCTGGGGTATGAGGCATAGGGATGGTGTTTCGCACCTACGGCCGCTTCATCAGGGAGGATTACCAAAAGCCCAAACCTGAATTGCGCATGGTGGGAATTTCCAAATCGGTGTGAATTCCGTGTGAATTCACCGACACCACCAGACACCAAAGGGCAAAAAAAAACCGCCACAGACTGGGGTTTCCAGTGTGTGGCGGTGCATGGGGGAACGTCTCAGGGTGGGGGAACAGGCGTTTTTCAGAGGAGAACGGGGGAACAATTACCGTTCCCTGCAATGCATTGCACCCTGTTCCCCGATTCGTGCCCCGGTTCAGCGTTAGCTGTGGTTGGACACGACTAGATCTCACTAGACGCTAAGTTATTGAAAACACAAAGAAAAAAGGCATCCAATGGATTGCATTGGATGCCTTTGGACAGGTTACTGGTGGGCTGGCGTCTACTGAATGAATCCTTGAAACCCGCATGAATGCTAGGTTCGTGATTTTCAGTTTGCAGTTTGTTCCCCCATTTGTTCCCCCGCTTTGCCTTCGCTGGGCCATGCGCTCCCACAACACAACCCCCCTTGCAAGGCTGCGCAACAGTTCGGGGACGCGACGCGAATGACCCGCATGCAAGGTGCCCCGGAAGAACCTAACCCGGGGGGTGGCAGGCCAGCCACGAAGGACCCGCACATTGGCGGTTCGCTCATTTCCTTCCGGGTGTGACTGATTTTTGCCGGGGACACCGGGGACAAATGGGGAAACCGCACGCAACCCATTGTCATCATTGAAAAAAGTTGGCCCCGGAGACGCCGGGGCCAAACGAATATCTGCCGGGGACAAATGAATCCACAGGGGTGCGTCAGCGTCCAAGCATTGAAGGCACGCCTTCACTTAACCCCCTATAGGGACTTGCGGAACAGCCCGAGGATGCGACGCGAATGACCCGCATACAAGGTACCCCGGAAGGACCCAACCCGGGGAGGTGGCAGGGCCACCGTCCCAAACATAAAAGCCCGTCCAGACTGCGGGTGCAATCCACACATTCATCTTTTCGACTGGAAAGCGCAAAGGGCGCTCCCGTTCTTCTTTGGTACCGCAGCGGTAAATACTGCGCGGAAGGAACTCACCACCCCCACCATCAAGCGGCGCGGTGGGGCGCCTGCGGCGCTTTAAGTACCGAATGCCGCCGAACCGCAACTACACCAACCCCACCGCAATGGCATCAACCACCTGCACAAACAGGATCACCAACGCCCGCAGCCTGACGTAGCGCTTCCATAACGCTTCCACTCCGTCTGCGTCTTGTGTTCGCAGCAGCTGGACTGCCCTGATGCCAGCGCACTGTGCGGCCGTGCCGACAGCAGCGTGGCCCTGGCAGGCGATTTGAACTGCGCTCTGCGAGCAGTTTTACAACATAGGATTTCTGGCTATACTTTTCGTCAAGCCACTCCGCTGGCTAGCGCGCCCACAGTGCGAAGCCGGTCCCGGCAGCGTCAAATTTCAACCTGTTTGGCCTTCTTCAAGGGTCTCTCTGGCTTGGTGTGTGGGCGCATCTTTCCTTGGGGACCACTGGAGTACGCCATGCAGGCATCGCCTTCCCCCGCTCTCATTGAGCAATCCCGTCGCAACGCCAAACGCTTGGCGAAGCAAACAGGCATTCGCATTTACCAAGCTCAAGATCAGATCGCGCAGTCGCACGGCTTTGGCAATTGGTCGCAGTTCGCAAAGGCAGGCAACGCGGCAAAGCCCGCACCGGCTTCTACCTCTACACCGGTGCTCGCACCACATGGGCCACGCCGGTATCTTCACGGCGATCAGGACGAGGGCAACCCTGCTGTGTACTACTGCGCAGAGTGCGATTTCTTCGGGCTGCCTGATCACTTCCTTGAGCGCCACCGCGTGCCTCATGGTGCGCGTGCTCTGGCGGCAATTGAGCGTTTTCAGCGCTCACCCAGCGACTACACATCCATAGGCCACCGGCCCGAGAACCCGCCCAACATCCTGCAGCCTGACATAGAAGCCGAGAAGCTCGCGGGCGCAGCACGCGAAGCGAACCGAAGCCCGTTCCATCGCTGGCTTGAGCAGCAGCGCGAGCGCGACGACCCTGTCGGTGATCTGGCCTACGACGTGATGCGTGACAAAAAATTCCCTTCGGGCGTGCGGTCGCTGAAAGAGGCCAAGGCATACCTCGGCAATGGGTGGGGCAGGCGCGATGCCGTGCGGGCACTTTCCGCTGCATGGCGAGAGTTCGAAGCGGTGGCAAGCCATACAGCGCAGACTGCTGTGCAGCAACGTTAGCGCCATCAATGCCCCTGGTGCGCGGCATGCACAGACAACGCAAGCGCCTTGTTTGTCACGTACCCCTGTAGGGGAAACCTGTGAGCCGGGAACACTTCGTTCGCTATTACATGGCAACGGCGGCAACCTGCGGCAGGTCAAAAGCAAGGCGGTCGTTTCTTTCAACTACCACCCGGCTATCCGAGAGTGCTTCGCCGGGTTCGGCACGGAGGCGCTAAAGCTGGTCTACACCGTTGGAGGCGGAGCCAAGAGGGTTAAACGGGTGCGCTGGTGATCTACAACTGGGACCACCAAGCAGAACCGGCGCAGGCTTGTTTTAGAAAGCGCTGCTGCCAAGAACGTGGGCAGGTAGACGAAATTCGACCTTGGCATCGCTCACCGCGTCCAGAATCGCCGCCTGACATTCCGGGGGCAAGCCCTTGATAGCTGACCAGACGACCAGATCCCAGTTGGCCCCCGTGAGGAGGTCTGGTCGGTCCTGGATGATGATGGCAGCCGCAATCTGAGGCATCCAGTCTTTCGTGCGGTCATCCTCACCAAGGGTGTGGATGAGCTTGTCACGAAGGTGGTTTGAAGTGATTTGGGTGGGCATGTTGCCTCCTAAGGTTGAGAAGCCGCCATGGTGCTGTCACGACGGCCCGGATGGAAGCAGGAACCTGAGGGGAAAGGTCGCCGACCTAGCGCGACAGGCTAGCCATTGACGTCGGCTGCAATTTCGTTAGAGCAGATGAAACCCAGACCAAGACGCTTTATCTCAGCCCCGGCATCTGGTATTTTCCCGGCGCGCTTCACCTTGGGAGCATGGGCACCAGTTCCGGCGTCCGCAATGCACAGACACACTGAGAATCTGAACAGCCGTCACAGTGCACTTGAGTAAAACGACAGACCGAACGAAAACCAATCTCATCTCAACCCAGCGGCAGGATTTCAGCGGCGAGGCCTGCATGTGGCCCGCGGACTGCTCATGGTGCCGTCTCGCTCCAGGCTGGGACGCCACTGGCCCCCCCACACCAATAGACCACCGTCGCTGCGGCGGGCTTTAGCATTTGGCGGTGTCATGTGGCGTCAGTAAACCTATCAGTCCACCGTCGCACCCGCCTCCAGCTCACGCACATCTGCCATCCCATGCGCAGTAAGCGCCCGAGAAACTGTCAACTCGATTTGGTGGGGACTGGCTTCGCTCATTAACAGAGCGCTCAGCGTCATCTCAGATTGTTCAATTGCGGCGATTTCCGCGTCCAGCGCCCCCGCCTTTTCCTGAAACTGCGGATTCTTGCGACGCGTGCCCCAGGGCGTAGATATGTACCGAATGGCTTCGGTGCTCTCACGCACAGCCATGCGCTCTGTCTTGAGTAGCTGGAGCCTTCGCAGCGCGGTCGCCAATGCACCTTCGCCGTGCTTTTTACCAAGTTCCGCAGCTTTGCGCGAGTAGCTTGACTGTGCAAAACGGTGTTCTTCATCCAATGCGATCAGCTTTGCAAGCGCAGCGTCCTCCAGGGGCTTAAACTGGTGGCGCAGATTTTCCAGCTCTTGCTGCGCCTCTGCTTTTCTGTCTGCCACAGACTGCAGCGCGGCAGCTTCTGCGGTCAGCTCGCGCAAGCACGCAGAGCGGGCGCGAGTCTCTTCGTCACGCTTCCTGATTTCCTCTTGTTCAGCCATCTGCTGCAGCCTTGGACTGTTCAGCAGCAGGCTCGCCATTTGCGAAATCTTGTTTGTCATCGGGTTCATATCGTCCTTTCAGGGTTAAAAATCTGGATCAAATATCCAGCTCAAAAATGGCCGGAGGTATGCAGTAGCACCGCACCTTTCCAATGCCGGGTAGACGGGTGCTTGTGGTGTAGCGCCCCTCTTCTTTCACGGTCAGGCACCCGTGCGCCTCCAACACCTTGCACACCGCCACATGGTCGAAGCCCTGGCAGATTTCCGCCTTGAACGTTTCAGCCAGCACGAAGTATTCAAAGCTGACACCCTCGCCCAGCGTGGCGGGCATGCGCTCCCCATACTCCCGCTGGTGCCCGGCATCGGTCTTGATGGGCTCGCCATCGGCGTTCAGCATGCGGCGCACGCCGGCACGTTGCAGCGTCTTGGGGGCGTGGTCATCAGCGGCCCGGTGCCACATGGCAAAGCGCCCATCACCGTGCGTCTCCAAGAAGCGGCGCACGGCCCGCAGCATGGCCACCACTTCACCATTGCCAGCGCCGCCACGCGCAGCCAGCCAAGCGTCAAAGCACGCACGTGCACCGCGTGCGCTCTCGCCCGCTGGCCAGCCCGTCAGCCCGGCCTCGGTGGCCAGCTCGCCAGCCACCCCCACCAGCGCAAAGCGGGCGCCCACGCGCTCCACCTGGCCCGATGCGCCCTGCGGTATCCACTCACGGGCCAGCGCCTGCACAGACGCGCGCAGGCGCTTGGGCAGGCTGTCGGCATTGGCGCATGCCCATTCAACAAAGGCCCGGCCCGGTGCGCCGTGGCACGCCTGCGCCTCACGTGCCAGATGACTGGAGAACGCAGCCCCGCCCGCAAAGTCGTGCAGATGCTCGAAAGCCCCCAGCCCCGCGCCTGCATCGGCCGGTATGTCTGCCATGCGCACTTCTTGCCCGGTGCGCGTGCGCTTCATGCCTTCGGCCATGTGGTCGGCAAGCCCCAGCTCACCAGCAGACAAGAACAGCAGCCGCCAGGACAGGCGGGCGCGTGGTGCACCGTTGCGGGTGGCGCGTGCCTTGCTCTGTTCATTGGCCAGCATGTAGGCGCACTCGCCTGCCACCTTGCCCTCTACCTGCGCCAGCTCATCCAGGATCAGCAACGAATCGCAATGCTGCGCGGCGATGGCTTCAAGCGCGTTGTCGGTGGTGCGCCAGCGCTGCATATAGCTTGCGCCACCGTATACGCTGGCGGCCAGACGCAGGGCTGTGGTCTTGCCTGAGCTGCTGTCGCCCCGGATGTGAAAGCCCCCGCTCTCCATACCTGCAGGGCGCAGCAGCGGCCCGGCAAAGGCACTGGCCACCGCAAACACCAGCCGGGAATTGCCCACGCACAATGCACCAATGCGATCACGCCAGGCGGCTGCATCGTGCCTCACGCGAAAGGTGTTCTCCATCTGGCTTTCAGACTGGAACACGATGCGCTCTGCATCGTCGCCGATGGTTTCATGGGGCAGCACAAAGGCGCGGCCGTGCCAGCCGATCCGGTCGGTGCAGCTCGCAAACTCGCCCGGCTGGCGGGTCTGTATGTATTGGGTCAGCAGGTTGCGAGCTGCTGGCGATGGGGCGATGCGGAGCCCCATGTTCAACAGCGCGGCGCGGTATTCGCCCCCATCGCCAGACAGCATGCGGGCGGGCATGGCCCATTGCTTGGGCTTGCCCAGCGGGTCGGCAAAGGCCAGCAGATAGCCCCAGCCTGCGCCGTCTTGGTCGCGTGTAAGGGCCTGCACATCGAGGCGGCTGCACACCCACTGCGGTGCCTTGGGTTGCCCTTCCTTGTCCACGCCCGCATGCCATACGCCCGAATCATTGACAGTGAAGGGGTCGAACGGGCGGCAGTCGCTGGGGGGCTCATTGCCCCCAACGTTCCCACCACCGGCCCCGCGGGGCTGGCTTGGTGTGCGGGTGGTGGCCTTGCCTGCCGTGGTGCTCTGCGCGGCTTGCTGGGCGCGTTCGGCCTGCTCTGCCTGGTGGGCTGCAATGGCGGACTCTAAGCAAGCGCCCACGGCCTGCAGACCCTGAGCCTGGTGCATGTCGTTGAAGTCGCTGCCGCCATCGGGCAGGCCCTCGGGGAACACGGCCAGGCCACGCACTGCACGGGCTGCGGCCTCGGCCTTCACGCGGCCGGTGTTGGTGCCAGTGCGGGCTTCGGTGGCTGCGTCGTCATCACCACAGAGCACGAGCAACGCGGTGCGGTTTTGCTGTCGCAGGGCTTTTGCCACGTGCGCCAGGTTGCCCGCATCAAAGGCCACGGCCACGGGGCGCCCGGTAGCCTGGTGCAGGCTGGCGGCCGTGGCGTAGCCCTCGGCACCCAACAGCACAGCAGCCCCGGCCGGATCACCGCACCAGTGCCACAGCCCGGACTTGCGCCCGCCCTTCAAAAACAGTTTGTCGGTGCCATCGGCCGGGCGCTCGGGTGCAATGCGCTGCAGGTTCCACAGATCCCCCGCAGCATCGCGCAAGGGCACCAGCACGCAGCCATCAGGTGCAAAGCGCACGCCATGGGCTTGCACACCCTTGCGGGCCAGGTAGGGGCTGGCGCCGCTGTCGCTGGCTGCATCCCACTGCGCCACAGCATCGGCCGCTGCAGCCGCGTGGGCGGCCTGCTGGCGGGCTTGCTCTGCCTGCTGGCGCTCCACCCGCTCGCGCTCGCGTTGCGCCAGCACCTCGGGGCTCGGTGCGGCCGGGGCTTCGCTGGCCTTGGGCAGCACAAAGCCGTGTTCTTTGGCCAGGTGCAACAGCGTGCCGATGCCCACACCACCGCCTGCCTTGATGCTACGCCAGGTGCTGCGCGTGGCGCGTGCGTCGTGCCCCTCTGCGGTGGCGCTCCACGTTTCAAACAGGTCTTGGCCGGTGGCGTCGGGAAACTCGCTTTTGATGGCCATGCCCACCCGCGCCCATTCGTCACGCGCCAGGCTGGCGGGGATATGCGCCAGCGCTGCGCGGATCAGGCCGGGGGTGATGTGGGTCATGCGATGGCGGATTGCAGGGCAGCACGCAGTTCGCGCTCAAATGCAGGGCCAAATGTTTTCAGGACAACGGCGCGAGCCATCGGCTCCAGGTCCACGCGCTTTTCATACTTGGCTGCTTGCTCAGGGAACACGATCAATGGGATCAACTGCGCCCCCACCCCCTTGCCCCGAGACACGATCTTGTAGATGCCTGGTGGAAACTTTCGAGCGCCCAAATCCTTTGGGTCCCCGTAAAACAGTTCGAGCTTGTTGCTCACCTTGATGCGTCTCGCCCGGCGCTTGCCCAATTTGCCCTCCTTGCGAGCAATAGCAACGAGCTGCTTGATGATCCCTTTCGGCAGGTTGCCGTGTTGATCGAGTCCGATGGCGCTGGGCAATCGAAGCGCCTTGCGGGCGGGTTGGCGCAAGCCACCTTCCAACTGGTAGCGCAGATAGCTGGCTTGCCGATCTTTGAATTGCACGGCGGCCTCCAGACGCTCTTTCGTAGCAGGCCGTACGAATGTCGCTTTGTCACTGGTGGTGAAAGGCGTGGGTCGGTCCAGGCTTCTGGATAGCTCTCCAGGGATGGCTTTGCGCACCTCCTGTGCGGTTTCGTTCAACGCGCGGGAAGCTGCAAAACGCACCTGTTTGTCGGCGTTGGCGATCTGTCGCTTGACAGCATCCAGACCGGTGATGGACAGAGAGATTTTCATGTTTTTCCTATTCGGGGTTGCTTGAAAGGTGAAGCGTTCACGCCGTCTTTGTCGGTGTTGAATACACAGACTCAGGCAGCAGAAAATGAACAATCGAACCGGGCTCGCGGCCGCCACACCCGGGCGTAGGTGCGTACCTTGCGAAGTTGGCTGCCACGTGCACAAGGGATCTGGCGCCAGTCGCGCTCAAGGCTGTAGCTCGTGCTGTAGACCTCGGTGCGCTGCATGTCCGAACGCAATTCGGAAATACAGGTGCCGCACGCCGCGCCGATTTCCTTTTGCGTGCTGGCGGGGTGCTTTTCGAGGAAGTCAACAACACGCACCGCCTGCTCGGCCGGGTGTCTTCTTGGAGCTTCGCTGGGGCTACCATGCCGCACCTCAGTTCATCCGCGGCGCCAGGTCCGCGGGCGTCAGGGACTCAAAACCCGCACGCAGCACGCCCGGCTGGCCTGGTTCCGATTCAGCCCGCAGCTCGCCTGTTTTTGCGTCATGCACACGCAGCACACACAGTGCATCCACCGTGACGCGCTGGCGTCGTGACTGCGGCGGGTAGTGAAAGACGGATTTCATCGGGCCGCCCTCTGCCGCGCGCCGCAGGAAGGCCGCCGTTTCGGGCCGCTTCGCCTGCAGTTCGGCAATGTGCGTCTCAGCAATGATCGCCCCGGTGCCGGGCTCTACTTCCAGCACCCAGCATGGCCATAGCATCAACACGGTCACGGGTTTGCGGCCGGGCTGTCGCCAGAGGCTGGAATACATCACGCCATCGGCGGGCATCTTCAACGCAAGGGCATCGGCAGCGGCTTGCAGACACTGCTGGGCACTCTCGCAAGCCGCAGCCAGGGCTTTTGCTATGGGCATTAGTTTGGTGTCAGGCCCCGTCATTGGTGCAACCTGTCTTGGTGCGTGCGGCAATCCACGCCTGCACTTCGGATTCACGCCAGGCGACTGCGCGACCACCTGCGAGCCGAACCGGCGTCGGGAAGGTCCCGTCTCGCATGCCAGCGTAGATCGTTGACTTCTTGAGCGCTGTCGCGTCCTCCACACGCGGAAGTCGCAGAAGCTTTTCGGGGTGCCGGAGCGGAACCGTTACGGCGCTTTCAGGGGACGCAGGGGCCACGCTACGCGTGGGGGTGGGGGGTGCACTAAGGTTCAATGGGACCTCCAGAGAGTTGGAGCCCCGATGATTTCAATCAACCCACCGAACGTGAAGGACGATTCGAGCAGCTCAATACTGGTGATTCGTCCTAGCTTTTTTTCGACCGTTCATAGTTGTCCGAAAGTCGCTCCATCTGCCTTTTGTTGAATGCCTCGGGCGGCGCATCCAGCGCCACCTCCAGAAGGCACGCTAAATGGGCTCCGGTCAAACGGGCACGCAAAAAGCCACTCGGGAAGGTTCCGCTCCAATCGTCCAATGTTCCCAGCAAGCGCCGCCCCCATCGGGACCACTCTGTCGCTTTCGTGCGGGACGCATGTACTGCAACGTCCCCGGCATCTGAAGGCACCACGACGCGCACACTTCCGGCCACTTGGTCAAGCAGCTCAGGCCAGCGCGGTTTTGTCCTTGATTGGGTTCTGGCGATGTTCAAGAACCGTTCCGTTTCATGCTGCGCGACATTGGCCCAATTCGCTACGTGAGGCAGATTGGTCGCTAACTCAAGCGCATCCCAAAAATCGAACCCATCAAGAGCGGCGTCGTCAGTTACACAGTCCTCAACGGCGTTATCAAAACGCAACCGATCGCGCTGCCGAAACAAGGTCGCAAGGTCGCGAGCAGTGCTGGCGATCTTGGTGTTCAACGATTCCAGCTCCTTGACTGATGGAGTCACCCTATCTGGTGCATTGCCAACGCTGTGATCCCAGGCAAGATCAAGGACCGTTTCAAGAATGCACATTCGAACAAAATCAGGCGGATTGATGATCACGTGTCGCCGTATATCGGAGTAGCACTGATGCTCGTCAGGAATATCCCAATCCATGGCGCCAAGGTCCGTCCAACGCAGCGCAAAGCGCTGATTGCATCCTTGCCACCACTCAAGGCGTTCAGGGTCAGGATCATCGTTCCCCGCGCCACGCGGCCTATGCTTTTCAAAGGCACGCTCTGCCCATGTTGGTAACACCATCGCGCCCCTTCCAGGTGCGCCCTCAAGAGATGCCAGCGCCAGGCCGGTGAAGGTGTCCGGCTTTTCGCCTTCGGTGATCAGCCTCGGGCTAGGCGTGGCGAAAACTCACTGCGCTACATCAGCCCCTGCTCTGCCATGCTCAGCGCCTGCGTGCCGCCCACAATCACATGGTCCAGCACGCGCACATCAACCAGCGCCAAAGCCTGTTTCAAGGTCTGGGTCAGTGTTTCATCTGCCCTGCTGGGTTTCACGCTGCCGCTTGGGTGGTTGTGCGCTAGCACCACGGCCGCAGCATGGTGCCGCATTGCGGCCACAGCAATCTCACGCGGGTACACGCTGGTTTTCGTGAGCGTCCCCGCAAAGTGCCGCTCGAACGCAATCCCTCTGTTCTGGCTGTCGAGGTACAGCACGGCGAAGTGCTCGCAGGGCTCTGCAGCGAGGTGAAGCCGCAGATACTGCTTAACGGCATCCGGGCTATCAAATACGTCCCCAGGGCCGCGCAGATATCGCCCCAGAATACCCAGCGCACGATCGATAACAGCTCGCTCACGTGCTCGTAAACCCTGGCGAAAACTGTTCGATCCATCCATAAGGCCATACGCGGGCACGGCCTCTCCGACCTTCGGGCGCCGAAGTTGAGTCGGGCACTTTGCAGGCTTGGCAATTATTGAGGTTGGCATGGCTCAGGCTCTCCCTTGCAGCGCATCAGCACAGGCCAGCAACTCAGCAGCCACGGCCCGCGCTTGTTCTGGAAAAAACTCAAGATGCAAGCCCATGAAGTCGTGCCCCATGTGCAAATCGACAAAGCGCGTAGATCGCGTGGCGGCGATGCTCAGATGCGCACCACCAGGCAGGTTCGCAGACGACTCGCGCACCCGGAGCGATCCAGCCTCATGCTGGCGCGTGATGAAGGCGATGCCACTCATGCCGCACCCCCTTGCATGCTGGGGCTTGCGCAAACGTCCGCATTGCTCAGGCTGCGCAGCGCAGCCAGGGCCTGCACTGCCTTGCGGGCAGCGCCTGGCACATTCGCCTCAGGCTGGCGCAAGTAGTGCAACGCCATGGCCAGGGCGTTGTGCGCCTCGGCATGCAGTTGAATGGGGTCAGTGGGAACTCCAAGGCGGGCGCCTTGGGGGCCGTTGGGCGCAGCGCGGCGGCTGGCCAGGGTGATGACGGGTGTCATGGCTTCTTGCTCCTTATCGAGACTGAAACCACCGCATGCGTTCTTACGCGCATAGGGTGGACGGGATGTTAAGAACACGCGATAAGACGTGCGCCAGGCGTTGCCGCTGAGGCCATCCCGCCCGAAACCAAGCGTACGGCCAAATGCCGCACGCACTGAATACAGACGTGACAAAACCTCACTATCGGGGAGGTTGCGCCGCTCATCGAAAAGGTGTTCTTACGCACCGGCCCCGGTCAGGGGTTGCGGGCATTATGCACGGGGGAGGCAGGCATGGCTACGTTTGAATCGCGCATTGTGAATGGCTGGCGAACCCAGCTTGAAGAATTAAGCGAGAGGTTGGAACGCGAAATGTGGGGCGCTCCGTCGCGGCTTCTATACATCGATGGGACCAGTTCGGCTGATGGGAACGCGCTGCTAGGTCACAAGCCTTGGTTTCAGCGCGTCTATGGCCCGGAACGCGAGGCAGCAAAGACCCGCTTTGCAGAGCACCGCGCAGAAAAGAAGCGCATCCACAAGGCCGAAGAAACAGAAGATCAGCGGGAACAGCGGCGGGAGCGCCAGCGCCAGTGGCGGGCAAAACTTTCTCCTGAGCAGATCCAAAAGTACAAGATGGCCGCCCTTGCTCGGATTGCCCGACAAGAGCCCGAATGGCATGACAGAGAACTTGAAAAGCGACGGCAACGCAAGGACGCCAAAAGGGATCAGTACAACGCGACAGACCGCCTCTCAGCCCAACGCAGGGGCGGTGCCAGGAACGCCAAAAAACGCGAGGTGTACGCGATGAATCCTGAGCACTTCTGTGAACAGGAGCGGGCACGGCGTGCCGCGAATCCTGAGCATGTCAGGGCGATGGCGCGGGCCGCCTATGCGCGTCGAAAGGTCAAAGGTGGACCACGTTCTCAGTCTTTGTAAGCCGATTCAAGAACAGCGCGTTCTCACGCATCGAGCTCGGTCGGGGGGATTTAAATATGCCCAGGAACAGTAAGTGAAGGCAGCGGAGGCGGCGCACGTCGCCGCTGCCCGCCAGCCGACGGAGGGATTACATGGGCAAGCGGCGTTCTGGCTCTCTTTTTCTCGTCTCTACGCATGGCGGCTTGCTCATGTGCCATCTCATTTATTCGTTCAAAAAACGCCCGCGCAGGGACCACCCAATGGCGCCCAAATTTCAGCCCTGGCAACAGTCCATTCTTCAAATGTTCGGCAACGGTAGTCGCTTCGCATGACAGCAGCGAAGCGACCTGTTCGATTGAGAGAACTTCATCCATGGGGCTCAATCGTCGCCTTTAGTGCTTGTCGACACCAGCTATGCGGCGTGCAGGCGCCATAGCTCCAACAGCAGGCCAAGGTGCTTTGGCACCCATGCAGGTATTTCCACGCCCTCATTGCGCCAGCGGTTGGGCGTGTTGCGGCGCAACCCCCGGCCGGTTGCTGTGCCCAGTATTTGGCGGTGGCAACAATTGCGAGACGGGCCGCGCTTCGAGCCACTCGTCAATCTCAGGGACAAGGAAGCCCACCCTACGGCCCGACAGCTTTCGCGGCAATGGAAAGTCACCCTCTCGAACCAGCTTTTGCACAGTCGAAACTGAAAGCGCGACGTACAGCGCCGCATTGACTAAATCCAGCGCCCCCGGTTTTGGCGCCATCTGTCGAGCAAACAGTCCTGGTACCGCGGATTTCGCCATGCTTTTCTCCTGTTTTATGTGTAGCCAAAGCATACCCATCCCCGATGAAAAAGCCGGGCGGAGGTGGCGCCAGGGGAAGGCCCTCACGCGCTCATTTCCACCGATGTGCATGCGCGTGCAACACCTCCAGCGCAGGCCGCGCGGGGCGTTCCGGGCCCACTGCCACCGAAGTGGAGGAGCAGCCAAACCGCCTTCAAGGGGCTCCCCTTGAAGGGCTGGGGCGGGTTCAATAGGTATGAATAAGTGAATGAATTTCACAATCTAATAAATATCTCCCTTGTCCCCGCTCTGTCCCCGCCCCGTCCCCGCCTTGTCCCCGCACCCCGTCACCCTTCAAACCCGCATGAATCCTCGATTTTCTGGATTTGTCCCCGCGTCCCCGCCGTTTTGCCAGTTCAGCACCCGAAGGAAATACAACGCACAGCCATCGCCCCCATGAAAAAAGGGCCTCGCGGCCCTTGTGGTGTGGTGCTGGCGTGGGCACTCAGGCGGCACGCTGGGGCATCGGTATCACCTCCGCCCCCTGGCGCAGCTTGTCTAGGTAGTCCGCCCATTGCTGCATCATCCGCGCCCGGTGGGCGAGGTACTGGGTGCGGTTGTAGGCCCGGCCATTGGCATCCTTCACCGCGTGGGCCAGTTGCGCCTCGATCACCAGCGGGTCACAGTCCAGGCGCTCGGCAAGCATGGTGCGGGCCGTGGCTCTGAAGCCGTGCCAGGTCTGCACTTCGGGCGTGTAGCCCATGGTGATCAACGCCGTGCGCACGGAGTTTTCAGAGATGGGCCGGGCGTGGTTGCGCTCGCCAGGGAACACCATTGCGCTGTGCCCCGTCAGCGGGTGCAGATCACGCAGCACCGCCACGGCCTGCGTGGACAGCGGCACCAAGTGGGGATGGCCGTTTTCCTTGCCGTCCTTCCCGCGCTTCATGCGGGCGGCCGGGATTGTCCACAGCGCCGCGTCGAGGTCGATCTCTGCCCAAGCCGCACCGCGCAGCTCGCCCGGCCGCTGGAACAGCAGGGGCGCCAGCTTGAGGGCCGCCCGCACGATGGGGCCTCCCCGGTAGGCATCGATGGCCCGCAGCAGATCGCCCAGTTTTAAGGGGTCAGTGATGGCGGCAAAGTGCGTGCCCCGGTACGGGGAAAGCGCTCCTTTCAGGTCGCCCGTGATGTCCCGCCCCACCCTGCCAGTGGCCACGCCATAGCGCCACACCTGGCGGGCAAGCATCAAACCTCGGTCGGCTGTCTCAACGGCGCCACGTTCTTCCACTTTTCGCAAGGTGGCCAGCAGCTCCACGGGCTCAATTTCAGCCAGGCGCCTTTCGCCCAGCCAGGGAAACAGATCGCGCTCGAATTGGCGCAGCGAGCGCTCGGCGTGTGCGTCGCTCCATTGGGGCTTCTGTTTACCGAACCACTCCAGGGCCACCACCTTGAAGGTGTCCCCGGCCGGATTGGTGGCCTTGAGCTTTTCGACCTTCCGGGCCTGCACTGGATCCACCCCGCCCGCTTTCTGGAGCTTGGCGGCGTCTCGGGCCTTGCGGGCAGTGGTCAGCCCCACGGCTGGGTAACTGCCCAGCGCCATGCGGCCTTCTTTCCCATCCATGCGGTACTTCCAAAACCACCGCTTTGACCCAGTGGGGCTCACTTCCAGATAGAGCCCGCCCGAATCAGCCAGGCGCTCACGCTTGGCGGTGGGGGGACAACTCGCGTTTTTGCAGTGGGCATCGGTCAACATGGGGGAACAGCTCCAGGGGTGGGGGAACGGCCTCCCCCATAGGGAAACGGGGGAACAACTGGGCGCAGTCTACGACTTTTCCGGTTTGTTCCCCCGTCTGTTCCCCCGCTTTGCCTTGGATGCACACGGACGGTTGCGCACGTCCATGCACTGTAAGCTGTTGATTCTGCAAAGAAAAAGGGCGTTCGCTGGAAGTCAGCGAACGCCCTTGGACGTTATGGTGGTGGAGCTGGCGGGAATTGAACCCGCGTCCGCAAGCCTTCATCGGGCAGATCTACATGTTTAGCGATCTGATTTGAATCTCGCCGCCTGTGTCGCGCAGTCGCACGCTACACAGGCCGCCAGCACCCTATTTTCTTGCCCCAACCCAAGGTACCCGGATCAAAGCCAGCCCATGTAATTATCCTTGCAGCCGGGAGGCACTGATTGCTCAGAACCCCCTTGCCCAGCCCATCGGCCAACTGTTGCAAGGCTCACTGGCAATTAAGCAGCGAGTGCGAAACGTTCGTCGTTTGCAGTTAGTTTTTTAAATCGAGATTTACGAGCGTGACTCAAGCTCGACATGCACCACACCGATTCCGAACCCACGTCGAAACCAGGACAGCCCCAAGAGTTCTATTTTAGGCGTGCGCGAGCAATTGCAAGAGCTCCGCAGGAGATTTAATTGCAGCATGTGCCCCCCATTCCTTGGGATCGGTCTTGGAACCCAAGTATCCATAGATGGCAGCCACGGTCCCCATGCCTGCGGCAAGGCCCGCCACAATGTCACGCTCATCGTCCCCCACGTAGATGCACTGCTCGGGAAGGAGATTAAGGCGCGCAGCAGCCTCCAGCAGTGGAGCGGGATGTGGCTTTGCATGGGGCGTGGTGTCGCCACTCACAACCGCTCCTGCCGTCTGGAACAGCGGAATTGCCCGGGTCAGCGGCTCGGTAAAACGCGCCGCCTTGTTGGTGACCACCCCCCAAGCCATGTTGCGCCGCAAAATCTGGCCGACCAGTTCTGGCACACCCTCAAAAATCGTGGTGTTCTCCGTCATCCGTGACTCGTAGTTCACGAAAAACTCTTCACGCCAGACAGCAAACTCCGGGTGATCCGGGGTCATGCCAAAGGCCTCCCCGAGCATGCCACGCGCGCCAGCGCCCGCCATGGGCCGGTACCGGGCCATGGGCAAGGAAGGCAGACCGCGGTCCGTCCGCATTTTGTCGGCCGCCGCACCAAGATCCGGGGCGCTGTCGATCAGAGTCCCATCCAGGTCAAACAGGACTGCACAAATATCATGGAACATGGGCACTCCGTCAGACGGCACGCCGGGTGGCAAACAGATAGTTCACACTGGTGTCGGCGCTGAGCCAGTACCGTTTCGTCAGCGGGTTGTACTCAAGGCCCTTTGTGTGCAGAACATCGAGACGGGCGCTACGGCAGCTAGCAGCCAGCTCGCTGGGGCGAATCATCTTGGCATACTCATGCGTGCCACGGGGCAGCATGTTCAACACATACTCCGCGCCGACAATAGCCAGCATGAACGCCTTGGCATTGCGGTTGATTGTCGAGAAAAACACCCACCCGCCCGGCTTCACCAACTCCGAGCACGCGCGCACCACAGATGCCGGGTCTGGGACATGCTCCAGCATCTCCATACAGGTCACAGTATCAAAGCTCGCGGGTTGCTCCTTGGCCAGTGCCTCGACGCTGATTTCCTGGTAACGGATATTCTGGGTGCCGGCCTCCAGGGCATGCAACTGGGCCACACGCAAAGCCTTGGATGCCAAGTCAATTCCCAGCACATCTGCCCCCTTTCGCGCCATGGAGTCGGCCAGGATGCCGCCACCACAACCCACGTCCAGCACCCGCTGTCCAGATAGCCCGCAGAACCCATTGATCCAATCGAGTCGCAGCGGGTTGATTTGGTGCAAAGGACGAAATTCACTGTCCGGGTCCCACCAGCGGTGGGCCAACTCCGAAAATTTGGCCAGTTCGGCCGGATCTGCATTGACGGTGTCACTCATACCGGTAATTGTCCATGAAGGCGGTTCAGTAAATGCTCCAGACGCAAAAAAGCCCCGTCACCGGGGCTTTTTTTGAAGCAATCCGAAGATTACTTGGAAGCGCGGGTACCGACCACTTCGATTTCCACGCGGCGGTTCTTGGCACGGCCTTCGGCGGTCTTGTTGTCAGCAACTGGTTGCTTTTCGCCCTTGCCTTCGGTGTACACGCGGTTCTTTTCGATGCCCTTGGACACCAGATAAGCCTTGACGGCTTCGGAACGGCGCACCGACAGCTTCTGGTTGTAAGCATCAGAGCCCACGGAGTCAGTGTGACCCACGGCGATGATGACTTCCAGGTTGATGCCCTTGACCTTGGAAACCAGGTCGTCCAGCTTGGCCTTGCCTTCTGGCTTCAGCACCGACTTGTCGAAGTCGAAGAATGCATCAGCGGCGTAGGTCACCTTGGTGGCCACGGCTGGAGCAGGAGCAGCAGCTGGTGCAGGAGCGGCGGCAGGAGCGGGAGCGGCGGCAGGGGCTGGAGCAGCAGCAGGAGCGGCCTTGGCGATAGCGCCGTCGCAACCAGCGGCAGCCGTAGCAGGCGTCCAGTTGGCATCGCGCCAGCAGTATTCATTGGTGCCGTTCTTCCAGACCAGATCACCGCTGGCATTGCGCCAGTTGTCAACGGTTTGTGCGCCAGCGGCGGTTGCGAGCGCTGCAGAGGCAAACAACATCGCCACTTTGTTCAGTTTCTTCATGGTTCTCCTCTTGGGGAAAAAGCCGCAGCCGCGCTGCGAATCAGGACGCTTGGGATGACCACCACCCAAAGCGTTCAAACGATTGTGCCATACGTAACAGGGCAAAAGCGGTGGTGACAGCCAGAGGCCCGTAGGACAAAACCTGAATTGCTTCGATATGTTGCGCGGTCGCTACACGGTCTTACCCCTAAAATGATCCTCCTTTGCCGTCACCGCCGCCCCCAATGACCCAGTTTGCCAAAGAAACCTTGCCTATCAGCCTCGAAGAGGAGATGCGGCGCAGTTATCTCGATTACGCGATGAGCGTGATCGTGGGCCGGGCTCTGCCCGACGCGCGCGACGGCTTGAAGCCGGTGCATCGCCGCGTACTTTTTGCGATGCACGAACTCAACAACGACTGGAACCGGCCCTACAAGAAGTCTGCCCGTATCGTGGGCGATGTGATTGGTAAATACCACCCGCACGGAGATTCGGCGGTGTACGACACCATCGTGCGGATGGCCCAGGATTTCTCGCTGCGCCACATGCTGGTGGACGGTCAGGGCAATTTCGGCTCGGTGGATGGCGACAACGCCGCGGCCATGCGATACACCGAAATCCGCCTGGCAAAAATCGCGCATGAAATGCTGGGCGATATCGACAAGGAAACCGTCGATTTCGGCCCCAACTACGACGGCAGCGAAAAGGAGCCGCTGGTGTTGCCCAGCAAGCTCCCCAATCTGCTGGTGAATGGATCGGCCGGTATTGCCGTGGGCATGGCCACGAATATCCCGCCGCACAACCTCAACGAGGTGGTGGATGCATGCCTGCACATGCTGCGCAACCCCGATACCACCATCGATGAGTTGATGGAAATCATCCCGGCCCCCGACTTCCCCACCGCTGGCATCATCTACGGCATTAACGGTGTGAAGGATGGGTACCGCACGGGACGCGGGCGCGTGATCATGCGTGCCAAGTGCCACTTCGAGGACATCGACCGTGGCCAGCGCCAGGCGATCATCGTCGACGAGCTGCCCTACCAGGTCAACAAAAAGACGCTACAGGAGCGCATGGCCGAACTGGTGCATGAGAAGAAGATCGAAGGCATCAGCCACATCCAGGACGAGTCCGACAAATCGGGCATGCGCCTGGTGATCGAGCTCAAGCGCGGCGAAGTGCCTGAGGTGGTGCTCAACAACCTGTACAAGCAGACGCAGCTGCAGGACACCTTCGGCATGAACATGGTGGCGCTGATCGACGGCCAGCCCCGCCTGTGCAACCTCAAGGATCTGATCAGCGTCTTCCTGCAGCACCGCCGCGAGGTGGTCACCCGCCGCACCGTGTTCGAGCTGCGCAAGGCCCGTGATCGTGGCCACGTGCTCGAAGGCCTGGCCGTGGCGCTGGCCAACATCGACGACTTCATCGCCATCATCCGCAACGCCCCCACCCCGCCAGTGGCCAAGGCCGAGCTGATGGCCCGCCCCTGGGACAGCAAGCTGGTGCGCGAGATGCTCACCCGCACGCGTGCCGACGGTGGCGTGATCAATGCTGACGACTATCGCCCCGACGGCCTCGAAAAAGAATTCGGCATGGGCCAGGACGGCCTGTACCGCCTGTCGGAAACGCAGGCCCAGGAAATCCTGCAGATGCGCCTGCAGCGCCTCACGGGCCTGGAGCAGGACAAGATCGTGGCCGAGTACAAGGAAGTCATGGCGGTCATCGAAGACCTGCTGGACATCCTGGCCAAGCCCGAGCGCGTCTCCACCATCATTGGCGACGAACTCACCTCCATCAAGACCGAGTTCGGCCAGCACAAGCTGGGAGCTCGCCGCAGCATCGTCGAGTACAGCGCGCAGGACCTCTCCACCGAGGACCTGATCACCCCCACCGACATGGTGGTGACGCTCAGCCACACTGGCTACATCAAGAGCCAGCCCCTGTCCGAATACCGCGCCCAGAAGCGCGGCGGACGCGGCAAGCAGGCCACGGCGACCAAAGAAGACGACTGGATCGACCAGCTCTTCATCGCCAACACGCACGACTACATCCTGTGCTTCTCCAACCGTGGCCGGCTGTACTGGCTCAAGGTCTGGGAAGTGCCCGCCGGTTCGCGCGGCTCGCGCGGCCGCCCCATCGTGAACATGTTCCCGCTGCAAGACGGCGAGAAGATCAACGTGGTGCTGGCGCTCACCGGCGACATGCGCACCTTCCCCGCCGACCGCTACGTGTTCATGTCGACCAGCATGGGCACAGTGAAGAAGACCGCGCTCGACGAATTCAGCAACCCGCGCAAGGGCGGCATCATTGCCGTCAACCTCGATGACGGCGACTATCTTGTAGGCGCCGCCCTCACCGACGGCCAGCACGACGTGATGTTGTTCAGCGACGGCGGCAAGGCCGTTCGCTTTGACGAGAACGATGTGCGCCCCCTGGGCCGCCAGGCCCGCGGCGTGCGCGGCATGATGCTGGAAGACGGCCAGAGCGTGATCGCCATGCTGGTGGCCGAAGACGAGACACAAAGCGTGCTCACTGCCACCGAGAACGGCTACGGCAAGCGCACCAGCATCGTCGAGTACACGCGCCACGGCCGCGGCACCAAGGGCATGATCGCCATCCAGCAGAGCGAGCGCAACGGCAAGGTCGTGGCCGCCACGCTGGTGCATGCCGATGACGAGATCATGCTCATCACCGACAAGGGCGTGCTGGTGCGCACCCGCGTGTCCGAGATCCGCGAGCTGGGCCGCGCCACGCAGGGCGTGACGCTGATCGCGCTGGACGAAGGCTCCAAGCTCAGCGGCCTGCAACGCATCGTGGAAAACGATGCCAATGTGGTCGATGCCGACACCGACGGTGACGGCAGCAGTGCGGACAGTGGTGGCCCCGCTGATTCCGGCACACCCCCAACTCCTGACGCCTGACCTCCCAGCCCCGCCCTCACCGGGTGCCATGCCGAGCATGGCACCCGAATACTATTAAAAGTATAGCTACTGGCGCTTATCCAGCAGGCGCAAGCAGCATTTTTGACTGTTAAACCATGACCCGCCCCTACAACTTCTCGGCCGGCCCGGCCGCCATCCCCGCCGAAGTGCTGGAGCAAGCCGCCGCCGAAATGCTCGACTGGCATGGCAGCGGCATGGGCGTGATGGAGATGAGCCACCGGGGCAAAGAATTCCTGTCCATCTACGAGCAGGCCGAAGCCGACCTGCGCGCGCTGCTGGCCGTGCCCACCCACTACAAGATCCTGTTCATGCAGGGCGGCGGGCTGGCCGAAAACGCCATCGTGCCGCTGAATCTTTCACGCGCTGGCGCCGTGGATTTTGTGGTGACGGGCAGCTGGAGCCAGAAGTCGCAGAAGGAAGCGCGCAAGTACGCCTCCGAAGTGAACATCGTGGCCTCTGCCGAAAACACCGGCTTCACCACCCTGCCCGACCCGAGCTCGTGGACGGTCAGTCGAGGCGCAAGCTACCTGCATATCTGCAGCAACGAAACCATCAACGGCATCGAGTTCCACGAGTTGCCCGACCTGAAGGCGCTGGGATGCGATGCGCCCCTGGTCATCGATTTTTCGTCGCACGTGGCATCGCGGCCCGTGGACTGGTCGCGCGTGGGCCTGGCCTTTGGCGGCGCGCAAAAGAACCTGGGCCCTGCGGGCCTCACGCTGGTGATCGTGCGCGAAGACCTGCTGGGCCACGCCCTGCCCGCCTGCCCCAGCGCCTTTGACTACAAAACCGTGGCCGACAACCAGTCCATGTACAACACGCCCCCCACCTGGGGCATCTACATCGCGGGCCTCACCTTCCAGTGGCTCAAGCGCCAGACCGAGGGCGGCCTGAGTGGCGTGGCCGCGATGGAGCAGCGCAACATCGCCAAGGCCGCCCTGCTCTACAACGCCATCGACAGCTCGCAGCTGTATGTGAACAAGGTGGCGGCCAACTGCCGCTCGCGCATGAACATTCCGTTCTTCCTGCGCGACGAAAGCCGCAACGATGCGTTCCTGGCTGGCGCCAAGGAACGTGGTCTGCTGCAACTCAAGGGCCACAAGTCCGTGGGCGGCATGCGCGCCAGTGTCTACAACGCCATGCCACTGGCCGGCGTGCAGGCGCTGGTGGACTACATGCGAGAATTTGAACAAAAACACGCCTGAAGAAGAACGCGCCCGGTACAAAAACGGCTTCAAGAGCCCGCACAGACATCCCACCGTCCATGAACAATCCGTTAGCCTCACCCGACCTCGCCAGCCTGCGCGTGCAGATCGACTCCATCGACCAGCAACTGCTGACGCTGCTGAACCAGCGGGCACTGGTGGCCGAGCAGGTGGGCGAAGTCAAGAAACGCGAAGGCACGCCGTTCTTCCGCCCCGACCGTGTGGCGCAGGTCATCGAGAAGATCCAGACCGCCAACCCGGGCCCGCTCAAGGGGCCCCATGTGGCCGCCATCTGGCGCGAAATCATGTCGGCCTGCCTGGCACTCGAATCGCCCCAGCGCGTGGCCGTGCTGGGCCCCGAGGGCACGTTCTGCGAACAGGCCGCCATTGAATTTTTTGGCGGCGCGGCCGACCTGATGTACTGCGCCAACTTCGACGAGGTGTTCCACGCCACGGCGGCTGGCAGCGCTCAGTACGGCGTGGTGGGTGTGGAGAACTCCACCGAAGGCGTGGTCACCCGCTCGCTCGACCTGTTCCTGCACACCCCCACCCACGTGGTGGGCGAAGTGAGCCTGCTGGTGCGCCACAACCTGCTGCGCACCAATAACTCGCTCGATGGTATCAAGGTGGTATTGGCCCACCCGCAGGCGCTGGCGCAATGCCAGGCCTGGTTGACCAAACACCTGCCGCATGCCGAGCGCCGCCCGGTATCGAGCAACGCCGAAGGCGCCCGCCTGGCCACCACCAACCCGGCCTGGGCGGCGCTGTCCAGCGAACGCGCAGCCACACAATTTGGCCTGCACATCGTCGCCCACGCCATCCAGGACGACGCGTACAACCGCACCCGTTTTGCCATCATCTGCCTGCCCCACACGCTGCAGACGCCCCCCCCCTCGGGCAAGGACTGCACCAGCCTGGTCGTGTCGGTGCCCAACCAGCCCGGCGCGGTGCATGACCTGCTGGTGCCACTCAAAACCCATGGTGTGTCCATGACACGTTTTGAATCACGCCCCGCACGCACCGGCCAGTGGGAGTACTACTTCTACATCGACCTCGACGGCCATCCCGCGCAGCCCCATGTGGCACGGGCGCTGGAAGAACTGCGCAGCCTGTGCGCCTTCTACAAGGTTCTGGGCACCTACCCCGTGTCATCCTGAGGAGCCGTCGCCATGTTTGAACAATTGGGACTGATTGGCTGCGGGCTCATGGGGGGCTCGTTTGCCCTGGCCATGAAGAAGGCGGGTCTGGTCAAGCGGGTGGTGGGCTACAGCAAGTCGCCCTCCACCACCGACCGCGCACGCCAGCTGGGCGTGATCGATGTCGAGGCTCCGTCGGCCCTGCTGGCCGTGGCCGGTGCCGACGTTGTGCTGGTGGCCGTGCCCGTTGCAGCCACCGAAGCCACCCTGAAGGCCATCAAACATCTGGTCACGCCCCAGATGCTCATCATGGATGTGGGCTCGACCAAAGCCGATGTGGTGCAGGCTGCACAACGGGCCTTGCGTGACCAGGTCGGCTCGTTTGTGCCGGCGCACCCCATCACGGGGCGCGAAGTGTCGGGCGTGGAACACGCCGAGGCAGACCTCTACAGCGGGCGCCAGGTCATCCTGACGCCGACCGAACGCACCCTGACCGTTCAGCTCCAGAATGCCGAAAAAATCTGGAGCGCGCTGGGCTGCCGCGTGACCAGCATGTCGCCCGAGTCGCATGACGCAGCGTTTGCGGCCGTCAGTCACCTGCCCCATGTGCTCGCCTTCGCGATGATGAACAGCATCACCGGGCAATCCCATGGCGATGATTTCCTGTCCCTGGCGGGCCCCGGGTTCCGGGATTTCACCCGCATCGCAGCCAGCGACCCCAAGGTGTGGCGCGACATCCTGCTGTCCAACCGGGCAGAGCTCATTGCCCAGTCCCAACTGTTCCAGCAGGCCCTGCGCAACATCGAGCAGGCCATGGAAAAGGGCAACGCCCAGGCGCTGGAAGACATGTTGACCCTGGCCAGCGAAACCCGCGCCCATTGGCGCATGGGTGCAAAACGCAAGTAACCCCCGGAAGTAATCCCCCCTGAGTCGCCTGCGGCGCCTTCCTCCAAGGGGGATGCACCCGGTGGCCTGGCAAAGCCAGTTCCACGGGTGCACTGGGATAGGTCTGCGCCAGCGGCGACGAGCGCTGGCACCAATGGACGAAAGATACTGATGTACAGCACCGCATTCCTCGATCTCCCCCCCCTGCAAGCCGCTGCAGGCGAAGTCCACCTGCCGGGCTCCAAGAGCATCTCCAACCGCGTGCTGCTGCTGGCCGCGCTGAGCAACGGCACCACCACCGTGCACGACCTGCTGGCGTCCGACGACACGCGCGTGATGCTGGATGCCCTGCGCCAGATCGGCTGCACCGTGGATGAATCGGCGGGCAGCAGCACCGTGCGCATCACCGGCCTGGGGGGCCGCATGCCGCAATCTCCGGCCAAGCTCTTCCTAGGCAATGCTGGCACCGCCATGCGCCCCCTCACGGCTGCGCTGGCGTTGCTGGGCGGCGAGTTCGAGCTGTCGGGCGTGCCGCGCATGCACGAGCGCCCCATCGGCGACCTCGTGGACGCCCTGCGCCAGTTGGGCTGCCAGATCGACTACCTGGGCAACGAAGGCTACCCGCCGCTCAAGATCGCCCACGGCCAAGGGGTGCCAGCCCTGGCGCTGGCAGAGCCCATCCGCGTGCGGGGCGATGTGTCAAGCCAGTTCCTCACTGCCCTGCTGATGGCGCTACCGCTCGCTGCGGGCGCACAGGCCATCGTGATCGACGTGGTGGGCGAGCTAATCTCCAAGCCCTACATCGCCATCACGCTCCAGCTGCTGGCGCGGTTTGGCATCGTGGTCGAACACCAGAACTGGCAGCGCTTCACCATCGCCGCCGGCAGCCGCTACCAGTCGCCTGGCAGCATCCATGTGGAGGCCGACGCCTCATCTGCTAGCTATTTCATAGCACTTGGTGCAATAGCAACAGGCGGTGAGGGCCAAAAAAGCATCAAAATTCAGGGTGTCGGGCTGGATTCGATCCAGGGCGACATCCGTTTTGCCCTGGCCGCACGCGCCATGGGTGCCGTGGTCACGGGCGGGGCCAACTGGCTGCAAATCGAACGCGGCGCGTGGCCCCTCAAGGCCATTGAACTGGACTGCAACCACATCCCCGACGCGGCCATGACGCTGGCCGTGATGGCGCTGTATGCCGAAGGCACCACCACGCTGACCAACATCGCCAGCTGGCGCGTGAAGGAAACCGACCGCATTGCCGCCATGGCCACCGAACTGCGCAAGCTCGGCGCTACGGTGGAAGAAGGCGCAGACTTCATCCGTGTCACGCCCCCTTCCCAGGCGGCAGACTGGAAAGCCGCCAGCATCCACACCTACGACGACCACCGCGTGGCCATGTGTTTCTCGCTGGCCGCCTTCAACCCGGCCCGCCTGCCGGTGCGCATCGAAGACCCCAAATGTGTGGCCAAGACCTTCCCGGACTACTTCGAGGCCCTGTTCTCGGTCGCCCAGGTCGAGACCGCCCACATCCCGGTGATCTGCATCGACGGCCCGACTGCCTCGGGCAAGGGCACGGTGGCGGCTGCGGTGGCTCAGAGGCTGGGCTACCGCTTTCTCGACTCGGGGGCGATGTACCGCATCACCGCCTTGGCCGCGCTGCGTGCAGGCCTGGCCATCGACGCCGACCACGAAGCACGCATTGCATCCATGGCGCAGACCCTGCCGGTGCGCTTTGAAAGCGGCCGGGTGTTGCTGGGCAGCGACGACGTGACCGACGCCATCCGCACCGAGGAAGCCGGAATGAACGCGTCCCGTGTCTCCGCCCTGCCCGCCGTGCGCACGGCCCTGGTAGACCTGCAGCACAGCTTCCAGCGCCTGCCGGGCCTGGTGGCCGACGGCCGCGACATGGGCACCGTGATCTTCCCAGAGGCCCCGCTCAAGGTCTATTTGACGGCCAGCGCCGCCTGCCGCGCCGAGCGGCGTTATAAACAGTTGATTTCAAAGGGTTTTTCGGCTAGTATCGAAGACCTTCGCGCGGATCTGGAGGCGCGTGACGCACGGGACAGCTCCCGCAGCGTCGCACCGCTCAAGCCCGCGCAGGATGCCCTGGTCCTGGACAACTCCGATTTGACGATTGATGAAGCCGTCGAACAGGTGTTGGCCTGGTGGCAGGAGCGCCAGCCCTTCGCAGCAGCTGCGCAGGGCTGAAACGTGTGGGGCCCTCGTGCAAATGAGGCCCCGCAGGCAGTGCCGCAAGGCCTTGCCACAGGCCCACACAGCCCCTCTCGCGCGCCAGCGCACAGGCGGTGTGGATCGATAACCTAACCCGCGGTTCTACCGCAAAAAACCACCGCAAGCAGC
>JADMJR010000156.1 GCA_018780365.1 Acidovorax sp.
CCGAGCGCAAGGATGTGCTGCTGGTGCCCAACACGGCGCTGCGCTTCACGCCTGCACAAGCTGCTGGGGCGCAGGCCAAGCCGGGTGCGGGTGGTGCCAAGCCTGCGGCATCGGGCAGCAGCGGCGGCGGCATCATGTCGCAGCTCATGCCGCGCATGCCCCGCTCTGGCTCGGGCCCACGCAAACCGGGCGCGGGTGCAGGTATGGGTGATGGTGCGGGCGATGGCGCGGGCAAGGCCCGGCAGGTGTGGGTGCTGCAAGACGGCACCGCCAAGCCCATCGATGTGCAGGTGGGCATCAGCGATGGCCGCCATACGGAGGTCACGGGCGAAGGCCTGGCGCCCGGCATGGCTGTGATCACCGACCAGCGCGCAGCAGGGGCCAAGCCATGAGCGGGGATGGCGACACTCCCCTCATCCGCCTGCGCGGCGTGACCAAGGTCTATGGCGAAGGCGCGCTGGCCTTCCAGGCCCTGAAGGGCGTAGACCTGGACATTGCCCCGGGTGACTTCGTGGCCATCATGGGCCCCAGCGGCTCGGGCAAGTCCACGGCCATGAACACGCTGGGCTGCCTGGACAGGCCCACCACAGGCGAATACCTGTTCAAGGGCGTGCATGTGGAGTCGCTCTCGCGCGACGAGCGCGCGCGGTTGCGGCGGCGTTACTTCGGCTTTGTGTTCCAGGGTTTTAACCTGCTGGCCCGCACCTCGGCGCAAGAGAACGTGGAGCTGCCCCTGTTGTACCGGGGCGAATCCGCCACGGCGCGCCATGCGGCGGCTGCGCGTGCGCTGGCGGCCGTGGGCCTCAAGGGCTGGGAACACCACACGCCCGCCGAGTTGTCGGGCGGGCAGCAGCAGCGCGTGGCCATTGCGCGCGCCATCGTCACCGAGCCCGATGTGCTGCTGGCCGATGAGCCCACGGGCAACCTCGACACCCAGCGCAGCCACGAGATCATGGAGCTGCTCTGGCGCCTGAATGCCGACCACGGCATCACCGTGCTCATGGTCACGCACGAGCCCGACATGGCGCAGTACGCGCGGCGCATCGTGCGCTTTGTGGATGGGGTGGTGGGCAGCGATGCAAGCAACCCCGATCCCGTGGGGCTGCGCACCAGTGCGGCGCCTGGAAGGGCAGCGTCTGAAGCAGGAAGCCACTGATGCTGCTCAACACTTTGCTGCTCGCGCTGCGCTCCATCCGGCGCAACCTCATGCGCTCGTTCCTCACCATCCTGGGCATCGTGATCGGTGTGAGCGCGGTGATCACCATGGTCACGCTGGGCAATGGCGCCACGATGGCCATCCAGAACCAGATCTCGGGCCTGGGCACCAACCTGCTGCAGGTGCGCCCCGGCCAGCGCATGGGGCCGGGCGGCGGCACGGGGGCACCGGCCTTCAAGGACACCGATGCCGACATGATCGCGCAGCAGATCGGCGGCATCCTGGCCGTGGCGCCCGAGGCGCGGGCCGCCGCCACGGCGGTGGTGGGCGGGCGCAACTGGACGACCAGTGTGATCGGCAGCACCAACGCCTGGCTGGAGACCGGCAATTGGACGGTGCGCACTGGCCGCGTCTTTACCGACGCCGAATTGCGCGCGGGTGCCGCCGTCTGCCTGATTGGCGAAACCGTGCGGCGCGAGCTGTTTGGCACCGCCGATGCCGTGGGCGGCCAGTTGCGCGTGAAGGCGTTTTCGTGCGAGGTGGTGGGCGTGCTGGCGTCCAAGGGGCAGGGCGCGTTTGGCAACGACCAGGACGACACGGTGCTGGTGCCCCTGCGCACGCTGCAGCGCCGCGTGACGGGCAATACGCGGGTGAATACGCTGTTGGTGTCGATGAAGGATGGCAGCGACCCCGAGCGTGTGAAGGCCAGCCTCACCCAGCTGCTGCGCGAGCTGCGCAAGTTGTCGGATTCGGACGAAGACAACTTCAATGTGCTCGACACCAAACAACTGGCCGACACGCTCTCGGGCACCACCAAGGTCATGCCCATGCTGCTGGGCGCGGTGGCCGCCGTGAGCCTGCTGGTGGGCGGCATCGGCA
>JADMJR010000171.1 GCA_018780365.1 Acidovorax sp.
GGTGTTCTTCTTCGACGAGGCCCACCTGCTGTTCAACGAGGCGCCCAAGGTGCTCGTCGAGCGCATCGAACTCGTGGTGCGGCTGGTGCGCTCCAAGGGCGTGGGCGTCTATTTCGTCACGCAGAACCCGCTCGACATCCCCGACAGCGTGCTGGCCCAGCTGGGCAACCGTGTGCAGCATGCGCTGCGCGCCTTCACCCCGCGTGACCAGAAAGCCGTGAAGGCCACGGCCACCACCATGCGGCAAAAGCCGGGCCTGGACATCGAAACCGCCATCACCGAGCTGGCCGTGGGCGAGGCGCTGGTCAGCTTTCTCGACGCCAAGGGCCGCCCGAGCATCACCGAGCGGGTTTTCGTGCTGCCGCCCGGCAGCCAGCTGGGCCCCATCACGCCACAGCAGCGCCAGGTGCTGGTGGCCAACTCGTTGGTCGCGGGTGTGTATGAAAAGCTGGTGGACCGCGAATCCGCCTATGAAAAGCTCAAGGGCCGCGCGGCCGAAGCCAGTGCCCAGGCGCCCGCCAATGGCAGCAAAAGTGCCCCCGCCAACGCGGAAGACAACGGTGGCGGCCTGATGGGTGGGCTCAACGACGTGCTGTTTGGCACCACCGGCCCGCGCGGCGGCAAACGCGATGGCCTGGCGCAGACCATGGCCAAGTCGGCCGTGCGCACCATGGGCACCACGCTGGGCAAGGAGATTTTGCGCGGCGTGCTGGGCAGCATCTTTGGGGGCAGCGGCAAACGGCGTTGACCGCAGCTGCTGCCGGGGTGGCTCCGCCCCTCCCTGAGCGTTGTGTGGGTGCGTGACACCGTGACAGCCTGGCGACAACGCCACGCGAATGTCACACATTCGTCACATTGCCGTCGTGCAATGGCTGGACCACATCACAACAACAAGGAGGGACGATGCAACGAGTCGAACACGCCCTGGTGCGCTGCGGCAACAAGGTGGCCCAGGCGGCCATCATCCTGTGGGTGCTGGCTTTCATCGGGGTGTTTGCTGGCGTCTGGAAGCTTCAGTGGATCTGGCTGCTGTATGTGTTTGTCACGGTGCTGGTCACCGTGATCCTGATCCGCTGGACCACCGCCGTGCGCGAGCGCTACATCCGCGAAGCTCCCCTGCCCCGCTTTCTGCAGCGCAAGCTGCGCGAAACCTACCCCCACCTGAGCCCCCGCGACTGTGAGCTGGTCGAACGCGGCCTGCGCCAGTTCTTCATGGCCTGCCTGCGTGGCAACAAGCAGTTTGTGGCCATGCCATCGAGGGCCGTGGATGCGCTGTGGTATGAGTTCATCCTGCACACCCAGGCCTACAAGATGTGGTGCCACAACGCCCTGGGCTTCTTTCTGCACCACACCCCGGCCGAGGCGCTGGGTAAGAAAGCCCGCCACAACGACGGCCTGCGCCGCTGCTGGTACTGGGTGTGCAAGGAAGAATCCATCGACCCCAAGGCCCCCAGCCGCCTGCCCCTGCTGTTTGCGCTGGATGCCAAATTTGCCATTGCCGGGGGCTTCACCTACGTGCCCGATTGCTCTGACATCGCCCGCAAGAGCGACGCGGGCGGCAGCGGCGGCGACAGCTACTGCGGCACCAGCTTTTCGGACGGCAGCCACAGCGGCAGTTCGGGCGATTTTGGCGGCGCCGAGAGCTCGGATGGCGGCGGCAGTGACGGTGGAGGAGACGGCGGCGGCTGCGGTGGGGGTGGCGATTGACAGACTGCACCCACCAGGCTTCTACCGTTCTACCGCCCGCGCGAAATCACTCCTTTTTTGATAGCTACCAGTGCCCTCTAGACAGGCGCCAGAGGCCAAAATCATCCAAAGTCACCCAGGCGACGACCCGCCTGCAGCCAGCGGGTCTACAGTGACGGCCCATGAACACCACACTCACCTGCTTCTCCCTCAGCATCACCCACCATGTGGCCCACCTGGTGCTGAACCGCCCCGAGGCCATGAACACCATGCACCCCACCTTCTGGCGCGAGCTGGACGAGGTGCTGGCCCAGCTCAACAAGGCGGGCGAAGCGCGGGCGCTGG
>JADMJR010000292.1 GCA_018780365.1 Acidovorax sp.
CCGCCCTCCTTTGCGCACACTCTGCCTATGCATGCAGCCTTGAAACTGATCCACCACCGCTTTCAACACGCCCAGCCCGGCCTGACCGGCTCGCCTGGGCGGGCCACCTCTGCCGCCCGCATGGTGACGGCCCTGCCCGGCAGCACCCCGCTGGTGCTCGATTCGCCGCACAGCGGCACCCAATACCCCGCCGACTTTGGCTCGGCCTGCGATCTGCCCACGCTGCGCCGCGCAGAAGACACGCACGTTGAAAAAATCTACGCCTTTGCCCCCGCCCTGGGCGTGGCCTGGGTCGAAGCCCATTTCCCCCGCATCTACCTCGACGCCAACCGCGACACCACCGAGCTCGATACCAGCCTGCTCGACGGCGCATGGACCGATCCCATCTCCACCGACCCCCAGGTGCTTAGCAAGGTGCGCCTGGGCAAGGGCCTGGTCTGGAAGTTCACCGACGAGGGCGAGCCCATTTACCAACGCCAGCTCACGGTGGCCGAGGTGCGCGCCCGCATCGACCGCTGCTGGCGCCCCTACCACGCGGCGGTGGCCCAGGCCATCGACGCCGCCCACGCGCGCCACGGCTACAGCATCCACCTCAACTGCCATTCCATGCCCGCCGTGGCCGGGCGCTTTGCCACCGAGTTTCCGGGGCTGGAGCATGCCGATTTCGTGATCGGTGACCGCGATGGCACCACCGCCAGCCCGGCGCTGTCCGCGCTGCTCTGCGAGCACCTGCGCGCCTGTGGCTACAGCGTGGAATACAACCACCCCTACAAGGGCGTGGAGCTGGTGCGCCGATATGGCCACCCCGCGCAGCACCGCCACAGTATCCAGGTCGAGATCAACCGCAAGCTCTACATGGACGAGCAGACCCTGGCGCAGCACCCCGAGGGCATGGCGCGCCTGCAGGCCGACCTGCAGACCCTGGTGCACAAGCTGCTGGCGCACGACCCGCGCTGACGGCCTGGGGCCGGGCGGGCGAACGCGCCACGGGGGCGGTGTTCTCGGCGCAGCGTGGCGCCGTGCCGCCTAAAATCGTGGCACAGGCGCGGCAGCAGACCGCCCCGCCCACCACCAGGAGACACCCCCCATGCGCATCCTCATTGCCGAAGACGACCAGGTGCTGGCCGATGGCCTGCTGCGCACCCTGCGCGCCTCGGGCGCCGTGGTGGACCATGTCGCCAGTGGCAGCGAGGCCGATGCCGCCCTGCTGACCAACAACGAATTTGACCTGCTCATCCTGGACCTGGGCCTGCCCAAGATGCACGGGCTGGAGGTGCTGAAAAAGCTGCGCGGCCGGGGCTCGGCCCTGCCGGTGCTCATCCTCACCGCCGCCGACAGCGTGGAAGAGCGCGTGAAGGGCCTCGATTTCGGTGCCGACGACTACATGGCCAAGCCCTTCAGCCTGCAGGAGCTGGAAGCGCGCGTGCGGGCCCTCACGCGCCGGGGCATGGGCGGTACCAGCAGCGCCATCAAGCACGGCCCGCTGGTGTACGACCAGGCCGGCCGCGTGGCCACCATCGACGGCAAGATGATCGAGCTGTCGGCGCGCGAGCTGGGCCTGCTCGAAGTGCTGCTGCAGCGCGCGGGCCGGCTGGTGAGCAAGGAGCAACTGGTCGAGCGCCTGTGCGAATGGGGCGAAGAGGTGAGCAACAACGCCATCGAGGTCTACATCCACCGCCTGCGCAAGAAGATCGAGGGTGGCCCCATCCGCATCGCCACCGTGCGCGGCCTGGGCTACTGCCTTGAGAAAATCCCTGGATAGTATGAAATTGATAGCTATCAAGGCATGATGGATGCGCGGTAGCGGCCAATTTAGTTCATAAAACCAGCACGGCAAACGCCTTGAAAATCTTTCAGCGAGAGCAGCGCTCCCTGTTCGGCGAGATCCTGGACTGGATGCTCACGCCGCTGCTGCTGCTGTGGCCCGTGAGCCTGGCGCTCACCTGGCTGGTGGCGCAGGGCCTGGCCAACAAGCCGTTTGACCGCGCGCTCGAATACAACGCCCATGCGCTGGCCCAGTTGGTGAGTGTGGTGGGCGACAAGGCGCAGTTCAACCTGCCCCAGCCCGCCAGCGAGATCCTGCGGGCCGACGACTCCGACATCGTCTACTACCAGGTCATTGGCCCCGGCGGCGAATTCCTGTCGGGCGAACGCGAACTGCCCGAGCCCCCAAGCGACGAAGTCCCCCTGCCGGGCGAGGTGCGGCTGCGCGACGCCGAGATGCGCGGCATCGAAATCCGCGTGGCCTACATCTGGGTGCGGCTGCCCTTGCCCGACATGCCGGTGGCGCTCGTCCAGGTGGCCGAAACCCGCGAGAAGCGCAGCGTACTGGCCACCGAAATCATCAAGGGCGTGATGCTGCCGCAGTTCGTCATCCTGCCGCTGGCCGTGCTGCTGGTGTGGCTGGCGCTGGCGCGGGGCATCCAGCCGCTCAACCAGCTGGAGCAGCGCATCCGCGCGCGCAACCCCGACGACCTCTCGCCGCTGGACGACCGCACCGTGCCGCTCGAAGTGGCGCCGCTGGTGTCTTCGGTGAACGACCTGCTGCAGCGGCTCAACGACTCGCTGGCCACACAAAAGCGTTTTCTGGCCGATGCGGCGCACCAGCTCAAGACCCCGCTGGCGGGCCTGCGCATGCAGGCCGACCTGGCGCAGCGCGAAGGCACCAGCACCGAAGAGCTCAAACGCTCGCTGCAGCAGATCGGGCGCTCCAGCATCCGCGCCACGCACACCGTCAACCAGCTGCTGGCGCTGGCACGCGCCGAAGGCAGCGGCGTGGGTTTTGCGCGCCAGCCCTGTGATCTGGCGCGCCTGACCATCGAGGTGGTGCGCGATTCGGTGCCACGTGCGCTCGACAAACACATCGACCTGGGCTACGACGGCGCCGAGCCCGGCTCGCCCGGCGTGCTGCTCGACGGCAACCCCACGCTGATCAAGGAGCTGGTGCGCAACCTGGTGGACAACGCCATCAACTACACGCCCTCCACGGCCGACAAACCCGGCGTGGTCACGGCCCGCGTGCTGGCCGACACCTTTGGCCATGTGCTGCTGCTGCAGGTCGAAGACTCGGGCCCCGGCGTGCCCGAGGCCGAGCGCGAGCTGGTCTTCCAGCCCTTTTACCGGGCGCTGGGCAGCGAGGCCGACGGCTCCGGCCTGGGCCTACCCATCGTGCTGGAGATCGCGCGCAAACATGGCGCCGAGGTCGTCCTCGAAGACGTACGCCCCGGCCAGCAGCCACCCGGCGCGCGGTTCAGCGTGCGGTTTGTTGCGCGGGGCGCGGTGGTGGCGGGCTAGGACCTGGGACCTGGGGCTCAAGGCTCCAGGGCCGGGGGCGGGCTCAGCCCACGCGCTGCACCGACATCAGCGCCATGTAGAGAAACCCGCTGGCCGTGGGCACGCGGTACACCCCGCAGGCACCCAGCACCTCGGCGGCCACGCCCGACAGCTCCCAGCCATCGGTGGCATCGCCCTTCCACAAGGGCACGGTGAGGTGCAAAAAGCCCCGGGCTTCGCCCCACTCCCACACGGCAGGGATGCGCGCCACCACCTGGGCCTGGTGGTGAAAATTGGCCCAGGCCCACAGCCAGGTGCCACTGGCTTCCGACACCGAGCCGATGAACTCGATGTCGGCCACCACGCGCGCCACACCACCGTCCGAGAAGGTCAGCGTTCCCGCCGACGCGTCATGGTCCCAGCGCTCAAAGTGCGAGAGGCCGTAGTCGGCCTCCAGCGCACGCTGTTTCTCCTGCAGCGCCTGGTGGCCGTGGGCCACGGCGGTCACCCATGCCTCCTTGTCGGGGCCTTCCAGCGACTCCACGCTACGGGATTTGGAGGCTTCGTAGCAGTGGTGGCAGATGATCTGCAGGTCCAGGCACTCTTCGTTGTGGTCGTTCCACCCGCCTTCCTTGAGCATTTCGGCGTGGCAGCTGGCACACCAGGCGTCGGGGTGGCGGTAGTCCGGTTCGGGCATGTCGCAAAACCAGCGCTGCAAAGGGTGCCTGCACAAGTGGCCGCACACATAGGTGGCCAACGATTCGCCGTGCTGGTCGCAGTGGACGGCAGAAGCTTCTTCGGTCATGGGAGAGGGTGGCGCAGAAGGGGGCCGGTGGGTATGCGGGTGGGCTCTTTAGCCACAAGTACGCAACGTTTTGCCTGCCATGGCGCTGCGCAGGCTATCGAGCTGCGTGCGCAAGGCGTCGTTCACGGCGGGCAGGCGCAGTGTGAAGCCGGGGGAGTCGGGGCGTTCCTGGATCACGCGGGCGGTGCGCACGCCCTTGTTGCCCAGGGTGACCAGCTCGCGTTTGGCCGCGTCTTCGGACGAGAAGCGGCCCAGCGACAGGCCCAGCTCCAGCGTGCCCCCCGCGCGGTCGAAATCCACCTTGCGTGCGCGCAGTTCGGCGCGCTTCTTGTCCAGGGTTTCCACATCCTCGAAACGCCCCATGTAGACCATCCAGCGGCCTGGGATGGGCGTGGGCTCCAGCGCCCAGCTGCCTTGTGGCAGGCCTGCGGCGGCGGTGCGCAGGGCCTCGGCCTGGCGGTCGTCAAAAACGCCGGCCTGCAGGCATTCGGCGGGGTCGGCAGGCGGGGCGGGGGTGTCTGTGGCCGCAGTGGTGCTGGCTGGGGCCGCCATGGGCGGGGTGGAGGGCGCTGCAGGCGCCGGGGCCGGGCTGCTGGAGGAGGTCTTGCCCGGGTTCACCTTCAGGATCTGCAGCGTCTCGGGCCGGATCTGCTGGTTCATGCGCTGGGGCTCGGCCTGCTCCTCGGGGGCCAGGCCCCAGGGGCGCAGATGGCCCTGCGACCACGCGAAGTAGCCCGCGTTGGCGAGCAACAGCGCGATCACGGCAAGTCGCAGCATGGGGGCCTCTCTTTCATTCTTTTCGTTCAGGTGTTACTTGCTTGCCGCGCGCAACCTGCACCGCTGGCGCTGCCACAGCCCGCGTCACAAAGGGGTGGGCTTTGCCGGGCCACCGGTGGCGCCCCCCTCGGGGGATGGCGCGAAGCGGTTCAGGGGGGCCGGCAAAACCGGCCGCACGCTGATTTCAGAACTGGTGATGGCCTGCATGCCCCCTGCGGTGTGCACCAGCAGCGCACCATCGTCGCCCACACCGTGCGCAGTGCCAGTGTGACCATCGCTCAGCGTCACGGCGCGGCCCTGCAGCACATCGCGGGCCGCAAAGCGGGGCTGCATGGGGGCAAAACCATAGCCTTCAAACGACTGCAGCATGGCCACCAGCGGCGGCACGATGCGCAGCAGGGCGGTGGGGGCATCCAGCCCCTGCTCTACATCCTGCAGGCAACCAGGCGGCATGCTCATGCCCTCGGGGCTGCGGGGCAACACGTTGATGCCGATGCCCACCACCACATAGCGCGCGGTGCTGGCGCCGGCCTGCGTGGCCACCGGCTGGGGGGTGACAAAACTCGCCGTCTCCACCAGGATGCCACCCAGCTTGCGGTCACCCGCCGCGCCACCCAGCCACAGGTCGTTGGGCCACTTGAGGCCCACGCGCGATGGCTGGCTGGGGCCGAGTGGAGGCAACACGGGCTGCAGGCTTTCGGCCACGCTCACCCCCACGGCCAGCGACAGGCCCGACCAGTCCTGGGGCGCCAGCGGCAGGCCCAGCGACATCATCAGTGAAGCACCCACATCGCTTTGCCACACACGCCCCAGCCGCCCGCGCCCAGCGGTCTGCTGCTCGGCCACCAGCAGCGTGGGCTCGCACCGGCCGGTGCGCGCGCGGCGCATGAGTTCGGTGTTGGTCGAGTCGATGCTGGGCAGCACCTCGACGGTAAAACCCGGTAACAGCGGTGACACTGCTTCCCAGATGGCCTCGGCGGGCCAGCGGATCGGGGATGTAGTCACTGGGTGCGGCCCCGTGGCTGGGCCTTTTGGGGCGTCTTGCTGCTTTTGGAGGCAGATGGCTTGGACGGCGGCAGCGGCACGGGCGGTGCCCAGCCGCGTTTGGGCGCCAGCAGCGTGCCCCGGCAGTTGGTGCTGCCACACCAGCAGGGGTATTCGGCCTTGAGCTTGGGCGTGTAACGCTCTTCAATGATCAGGCCGTAGTCGTAGTTCAACTCTTCGCCCGCCTGGATATTGCGCAGCGCAGTGATGAAAATGCGGCCGTCCCGTTCGTCGGCGTAGCAGTTGGGGTTGCAGCTGTGGTTGATCCAGCGCGAGGAGTTGCCGCCGAACTTTGCGTCGATCACGTGGTCTTCATCCACGTGAAAGTAAAACGTGTGGTTGGGTTGCTGGGGGTCGTGGGGGTGCCGGTCCTGCGCTTCCTGCCAGCCAATCACTTCACCCGTGTACTCCACAAGGACTTCGCCTTCCGCAATATCCTGCACGGCAAACACGCCCTTGCCATGGACGCCCGAGCGCCGGGTCTGGATGCGGCGGCCCGGTGCAAGGGTGGGGGCGGCAGGCGATGCGGAGCGGGGCATGGCAAAAACTCTGTTAACTTGATAGTGCACACATGTGTGCGTGCGCGTGTATGCGTGTGCATGCGCGTGAGACCCGAATTGTAGAAGCGCCCGGAACCCGGGCAACCAGAATGACTGGCGAGAGCCCCAAAATGACCAAGACCCTGGTAATTGCAGAAAAACCCTCTGTCGCGCAAGACATCGTGCGCGCACTGACGCCCGTGGCCGGCAAGTTCGACAAACACGACGAGCACTTCGAGAACGACCGCTATGTAGTCACCAGCGCCGTGGGCCACCTGGTGGAGATCCAGGCGCCCGAAGAATTCGACGTGAAGCGCGGCAAGTGGAGCTTTGCCCACCTGCCCGTGATCCCGCCGTACTTTGACCTCAAGCCCGTGGACAAGACCAAGACGCGCCTGAACGCAGTGGTCAAGCAGGCCAAGCGCAAGGACGTGACGCAACTCATCAACGCCTGTGACGCGGGCCGCGAGGGTGAGCTGATCTTCCGCCTGATCGAGCAGTACGCCGGCGGCGCCAAGCCCCTGGGCAAGCCCGTCAAGCGCCTGTGGCTGCAGTCCATGACGCCCCAGGCCATCCGCGACGGCTTCGACGCCCTGCGCACCGAGCAGCAGATGGCGGGCCTGGCCCACGCCGCGCGCAGCCGCAGCGAGGCCGACTGGCTGGTGGGCATCAACGGCACGCGCGCCATGACGGCGTTCAACTCGCGTGACGGCGGGTTCTTCCTGACCACCGTGGGCCGGGTGCAGACGCCCACGCTGTCGCTGGTGGTGGAGCGCGAAGAAAAGATCCGCAAGTTCATCAGCCGCGACTACTGGGAAATCCACGCCACCTTCGGCGCCGAAGCCGGTGAATACCCCGCCAAGTGGTTTGACCCCAAGTGGAAGAAGGGCGAGGATGTGGAAGCCCGCGCCGACCGCGTGTGGTCTGCCGCCGAAGCCACGGCCATTGCCAACGCCGTGCGCGGCAAGCAGGCCACCGTCACCGAAGAGAGCAAGCCCACCACGCAAGCCTCACCCCTGCTGTTTGACCTGACCAGCCTGCAGCGCGAGGCCAACGGCAAGTTCGGCTTCTCGGCCAAGACCACGCTGGCGCTGGCGCAAAGCCTGTACGAGCGCCACAAGGCCCTGACCTACCCGCGGACCGACTCGCGCGCGCTGCCCGAGGACTACCTGCCGGTGGCCAAGCAGACCTTCGAGATGCTGGCCGACAGCGGCATGCGGCACCTGGCGCCGCACGCGCTCACCGCACTGAACAACAACTACGTGCGCCCGTCCAAGCGCATCTTCGACAACAGCAAAGTGAGCGATCACTTTGCCATCATCCCCACGCTGCAGGCGCCCAGCGGCCTGAGTGAAGCCGAGCAGAAGCTGTACGACCTGGTCGTGCGCCGCTTCATGGCGGTGTTCTTCCCGAGTGCTGAATACACCGTGACCACCCGTATTTCCACGGTCGTACCGCACAGCTTCAAGACCGAAGGCAAGGTGCTGGTCAAGCCCGGCTGGCTGGCCATCTACGGCAAGGAAGCGGCCGACGAAGTGGAAGGAGGCAAGGACGGCGACAAGGGCCAGAACCTGGTGCCGGTGAAGCCTGGCGAAAGCGTCAACACCCTGCAAGTGGACCCCAAGGGCCTCAAGACCAAGCCGCCAGCGCGGTATTCGGAAGCCACGCTGCTCGGCGCCATGGAAAGCGCCGGCAAGCAGATCGACGACGAAGAGCTGCGCGAAGCCATGCAGGAAAAAGGCCTGGGCACGCCTGCCACGCGCGCGGCCACCATCGAAGGCTTGCTGACTGAAAAGTACATGCTGCGCGAAGGCCGCGAGATCATTCCCACGGCCAAGGCCTTCCAGCTGATGACGCTGCTGCGCGGGCTGGAGGTCGAAGAGCTCTGCCGTGCCGACCTGACCGGTGAATGGGAGTTCAAGCTCTCGCAAATGGAAAAGGGCCTGCTCAGCCGCGAAGACTTCATGGCCGGCATTGCCACCATGACCGAGCGCATGGTCAAGAAGGCCAAGGAATACGACCGCGACACCATCCCCGGCGACTACGCCACGCTCGAATCGCAGTGCCCCAACTGCGGCGGCGTGGTGAAGGAAAACTACCGCCGCTTTGCCTGTGTGGGCAAGCCGGGCGCAGAGCCTTGCGGCTTCAGCTTTGGCAAGTCGCCTGCAGGCCGCACGTTTGAGACGGCAGAGGCCAACGCGCTCCTGCGCGACAAGAAGATCGGCCCGCTGGAGGGTTTCCGCTCCAAGGCGGGCTGGCCCTTCACGTCCGAAATCATCATCAAGTACGACGACGAGGCGCACAACTACAAGCTCGAATTCGACTTTGGCGACGACAAGAAGGGCGAGGAGTCGGGCGAACTGGTGGAGTTTGAAGACGCCGCGCTCGGCCCCTGCCCCATCTGCGGATCGGAAGTGCACGAGCACGGCAGCAACTACGTGTGCAGCAAGGCCGTGCCCACTGCCGCGCAGCCCACGCCCAGCTGCACCTTCAAGAGCGGCAAGATCATCCTGCAGCAGCCTGTGGAGCGCGAGCAGATGCACAAACTGCTGGAGACCGGCAAGACCGACCTGCTCGACAAGTTCGTGAGCATGCGCACCCGCCGCGCCTTCAAGGCCCACCTGGCGTGGGACAAGGAGGCGGGCAAGGTCAACTTTGAGTTTGCGCCCAGCAAGTTCCCACCACGCCCTGGTGCTGCTACAAAAACAGTAGCTGCCAAGGCAGGCAAGACGGGCGCAGCGGCCAAAAAAGCTCCTGCAAAGAAGGCTGCCGCCAAAACCACCGCCGCCAAAGCCCCGCGCAAGGCCGCCGCAGGCAAGGCCCCCAGCGCCGCCCTGGCCGCCGTGATCGGCACCGAGCCCGTGGCCCGGCCCGAGGCGGTCAAGAAGATGTGGGAATACATCAAGGCCCACAACCTGCAAGACCCCAAGGACAAGCGCACCATCGTCGCCGACGACAAGCTGCGTGCGGTGTTCGGCAAAGACAGCGCGGGCATGTTCGAGCTGGCGGGCATCCTGGGCAACCACCTGGGCGGCGAAGGATGAAGCCCCGCAGCGCCGGGCCCGCCGCATCGCCTGCTCTGGGCGTGTGGCGCACCGCGCTGGTGGCCTTGGCCGTTGCCGGTGTGCTGGGCGGTTGCAGCAGCGCGCCGGGCTCCGCACGGTCCAGCGACCCCGCCAACCCGCAGCCATCGCAGGGCGCCAGCGGTGTGACCGTGTTTGGCGATATCGATGTGGGCGTGACGCGAGAGCGCACGCGCTGACGGCACCCCGCACCCGCGCGAAGCCTGCCGTCACACAGCACGGCGCAGCGCGATGGATGGAGCGGGCGCCACAAGGGAGAGATGGATGATGGAACCCGCACTGTCCCTGCAGATTGCCACCTCGGTCCACCACCGCATCCACACCGTCACGGTGCGCATGGATTCGGTGGGTTGGGTGGTGTCGGGCACCAAACACCTGGTCACGCCCGGGGGCGGGCATCGCTACCCCAGCGGGCGCGTGTTTTTGCTGCCGCGCGGCGCACAGTGGGAAATCGTCAACGACCCCGCCCCGCAGGGCCGCTACGTGGCGCGGCTGCTGTGTTTTGCGCCCGAGCTGGTGGAGCAGTTCCACCGCCAGTTCGGCCAGTTTGCAGCCGTGCCGCCTGTGCAAGGCTGTGCGGGCCTCGCAGCCGATGCGGCGTTTGAAGACAGCTACATGCGCGCCGTGGCCGCGCTGGAGAGCGAGGCCAGCTCGCAGGCCCTGCGCGAACACCGCGCGCTCGAAGTGCTGCTGATGCTGGCCGAGGCGGGCATCGTTTTTGCCCCGCCGGGCGAGCTGGGCTGGGCCGAGCGTGTGCGCCGCCTCATCGGCCCCAGCCCGCAGGCCGACTGGACGCTGGAGCGCATCGCCGCCGCGTTTGCCACCAGCGCCAGCACCCTGCAGCGCCGCCTGGCGCAAGAGGGTGAAACCGTGAGCCAGTGCCTGCGCGATGTGCGGCTGGAGACGGGGCTGGTGCTGCTGCAAAGCTCCGCGCTGCAGGTGTCCGAGATTGCGGCCCGCTGCGGCTACGAGTCGCACAGCCGCTTCAGTGCCGCCTTCCGCGAGCGTTTTGGATTTCCGCCCTCGCAACTACGTCCCTGAGGCGGGGGCCAAGGCACCAGTTCAAAAAATCAGATCCATTCACTGAGCGTAGTCGAAGCGCAGCACAGGGCTTCGACAGGCTCAGCCCGAACGGTATTGGTGCGTTGAGCGCGCATCTTCCTGACGCTCCGCGCACAGCCTTTGACGCCGCCGGGCCAGTGCCATGGCGCGGCGCACCGCACCATCAAGGCCTTGTTTCACCCCGCTATTGCAAGGAGCTTTTCTGATGTCTTTTCCTCTTTCGCGCCCCCTTCGCGCCCTGTCTGCCGTCGCCACTCTGGGCCTTGCGCTGGCCGCCCCAGCCCAGGCCTTCACGCTCACCAGCCCCGACTTTGCCGAAGGCAGCACGCTGCCCCAGCGCTTCGAGTT
>JADMJR010000162.1 GCA_018780365.1 Acidovorax sp.
CGGCCCATGTGGCGGGGCTAATGCCCGGCGGAGCCTCCAACACGCTCGCCAATGAGGATTTGCTCCCCACCACTGCCGCGCAGCGGCACTGGACCTGGAAAGACTTCGCCGCACTCTGGGTGGGCATGGTGGTGTGTGTGCCCACCTACACCATGGCCAGTTCCATGCTGGACCAGGGCTTCACCTGGCAGATGGCCGTGTGGCTCGTGTTCCTGGCCAACTGCATCGTGCTGGTGCCCATGGTGCTCATCGGCCGCGTAGGGCCCAAATACGGCGTGCCGTTTCCGGTGCTGGCGCGTGCTTCGTTTGGTGTGAAGGGCGCCAACCTGCCGGCCGTGCTGCGTGGCCTGGTGGCGTGCGGCTGGTTCTCCATCAATTGCTACTTCGGCGCACTCGCGCTGCATGGCTTCTTGAACATCGTGGGTATGAACCTGGCAGGGCCAGCCGCTGGGGAGACCATCAGCACCTCGCAGTTCATGTGTTTTCTGGCGTTCTGGGCGGTGCACATCTACTTCATCTGGAAGGGGCCGGAGTCCATCCGCCTGCTGGAAGTGATTGCCGCGCCTCTCATGATTGGCGCCTCGGTGCTGTTCGTTGTGGTGCTGATGATGAAGGTGCCATCGGGTCAGCTTTTCAATCTGCCCGCCAAGGTGGTGGAAGGCGGGCCCAAGACCTGGGCGGCACTTACGGGGCTGGTGGGCTTCTGGGCCACGCTGGCGCTCAACATCCCGGACTTCACGCGCTTCGCCAAGTCGCAAAAGGACCAGGTCGTGGGCCAGGCCATCGGCCTTCCGCTGCCCATGGCGCTGTTCTCCATGGTGGGCGTCATCGGTTTCTCGGCGTCGGCCATTTTGTATGGCAAGGCACAGTTGTTCCCTGATGGCTTGCTCACGCAGATGGGCAGCGTGGCCGCAGGCCTGGGCCTGCTGGTGATCCTGCTGGCCAACCTGACGACCAACGTGGCCGCCAACCTGGTGTCGCCGTCGTACGACTTCAGCCAGATCGCACCGTCGAAGATCAGCTTCCGCATGGGGGGCGTCATCGCCGCGCTGATTGGTCTCGTGTTCATGCCCTGGAAGATCCTGGCCACATCGGGCGGCTACCTCTTCACCTGGCTGGGTGGCTACGGCACGCTGCTGGGCGCCATCGCGGGCATTTTGCTGGTGGACTACTACTTGGTGCGCAAGAGTGAGCTGAAGGTGGAAGACCTGTACCGCCGGGGTGGCGAGTATGAGTACAGCAATGGCTGGAACCTGCACGCGCTCATCGCCTTTGCACTGGGCGTGCTGCCTTGCCTGCCAGGCTATCTGGCGGTGTCGGGCGTGGTGGACAAGGCGGGCATGCCCGCCATCTGGCTCACGCTGTTCGACTCGGGCTGGTTCTTCAGTCTGGCCGTGGCCGGTACCTATTACTACCTGACCGCCAAGAAGAAGTGACCTCTGGCCCTGCCTGGGCCTGGTGCCAGTGCAGGGCCCTTTTTTTTGATCTGTATCCCTGAAGGAGACCCCCATGACCCAAGCCCTTGTGATCCGCGGTGGAACCGTGGTCAACGCCGACCGTGAGCAGCGCGCCGATGTGCTGTGTGTCGATGGCCGCATCGTGGCCGTGGGGGAGGGGGCTGCGGCTCAGGCGCCCGCGGGGGCGCAGGTGCTCGACGCCAGCGGGCAGTACGTGCTGCCCGGCGGCATCGATCCACACACGCACATGCAGCTGCCGTTCATGGGCACGGTCACCATGGACGACTTCTTCACGGGCACGGCCGCAGGCCTGGCCGGGGGCACCACCAGCATCATCGACTTCGTAATCCCCGACCCGCAGGAGCCCATCCTGGATGCCTACCGCAAGTGGCGCGGCTGGGCCGAGAAGTCGGCGGCCGACTACAGCTTTCATGTCGCCATCACCTGGTGGAGCGAGCAGGTGCGCGCCGACATGGGCACGCTGGTGCAACAGGAGGGCGTGAACAGCTTCAAGCACTTCATGGCCTACAAGAACGCCATCATGTGCGACGACGAAA
>JADMJR010000131.1 GCA_018780365.1 Acidovorax sp.
CACCCGCCTCGGCCAGCGCGCGGATGGTGCGCAGGCGCCGGTGGGGCGCGGCGGCGCGGGGTTCCATGCGGCGGGCCAGGGTGGCGTCGAGCGTGGTGATGGTGACGTAGACAGCGGCCAGGCGCTGCGCCGCCAGCGGGGCGAGCAGGTCCAGGTCGCGCTCCACGCCGCTGGACTTGGTGATGAGCGAAAACGGGTGGCGCGCGTCGCGCATCACCTCGATGAGGCTGCGGGTGAGCTTCAGCTCGCGCTCCACGGGCTGGTAGCAGTCGGTGGCGGAGCCGATGTTCAAGAGGCGCGGCACATAACGCGGCTGGGCCAGCTCGTGCCGCAGCACGCTGGCGATGTTGTGTTTGGCCACGATCTGCGTCTCAAAGTCCAGCCCGGGCGAAAAGTTGAGGTAGCTGTGCGTGGGCCGGGCGTAGCAATAGATGCAGCCATGCTCGCAGCCCCGGTAGGGGTTGACCGAGAGTTCAAAGAAGATGTCCGGCGAGTCGTTGGCGCAGATGGCGCTGCGCGCGGTTTCGAGGTGCACGCGGGTGGCGGCGGGGGTGGTGGATGCATCGTCGTCCGCATCATTGCCCCCCGGCAGTTGGCCCCAGCCGTCGTCGGCCACCTCGCGCACATCCCGCGCAAACCGGTGTGCCAGGGCCGTGGCCGCGCCCCGACCACGGATGGCCTGCAGCGGGATGCGGACCTCTTCGGGCGGCGCGGGGATGTCGGACTTGTCCGTGAAGGTGCGAGACATAACTGTATAAATATACAGATATTTAGAATTACGTGCTTGCTCCTCTACCCCGCAGGCATGCGCGAGGCCTGGGCCCTGTTTACTCCTTGAACAGCTGCTCGATCAGCCCCCGCATCCACTGGTTGCCGGGGTCGCTTTCAAAGCGGCGGCTCCAGTGCAGCGACACCGTGAAGTCGCGCAGCGGCAGTGCGGGCTCGATCAGGGTGTAGCCACCGTCGGCCGCAAAAGTGCACGCGATGTTGCGGGGCATGACCACGGCCAGGTCCGTAGCCCGCACGATGGCGGGCAGCACCATGAAGTGTTCGGTGGTCAGGCGGATGCGGTCCTGCAACTGTTGCATCTCCAGAATGCGCAGGGTGTCGGAGTGGGTGCGCACGGCCACAAACTCCAGCTGGCGCAGGGCGCTGAGCAGGACGGGGCCGCTGCGCCTGGTAGCGGCGAAGGGGTGGCCTGCGCGCAGCAGCACCACGTAGCGGTCCTGGAGGAGCTGCACACGCTGCGTGTCCTTCACCGTGGGCAAAAAGCCAAAGGCAAAGTCGATGGCGCCGCTGTCCAGCCGCTGGGGGATCTCGTGGCGCGGCACGGGCAATGTCTCCAGCCGCACGCCGGGTGCCTGGCGCTGCAGCGCCACCATCAGGTCCGGCAGAAAGCGGCCCTCGCCAATATCGCTCATGTGGATGCGAAAGACCTTGCGCGACTGCAGAGGGTCGAACAAGGCCGACTCGTTGAGGGCCTCTTCCAGCAGGCCCAGCGCGCTGCGCACGGCGTTGGCCAGCCGGTCGGCCTTGGGGGTGGGCTGCACGCCGCCGCCTGCGCGCACAAACAGCGGGTCTTTGATAAGCAGGCGCAGCCGCGTCAGCGCCTGGCTGGCAGCGGGCTGGGTCAGGTCCAGCAGGTCGGCGGCGCGGCTCACATTGCGTGTGCGGTAGACCGCATCGAACAGCCGCAGCAGGTTGAGGTCGATGTCCTTGATATGCATTGAATGAATACTGCTTAGTCATTTCATTTTATTGATGGATGAAGCAAGCCCCCCGAAGATGGCGGGATGCCTTCTGAAGAAACCCCTCTGCCCACCGTGCGCGAGGCCGTGCTCAACCTGCTGCGCGGCTTTCACATCGATACCATCTTTGGCAACCCGGGCTCCACCGAGCTGCCGCTGTTCCTCGACTTCCCCCCGGACTTCTGCTACATCCTCGGCCTGCAAGAGTCGGTGGTGGTGGGCATGGCCGACGGCTACGCCCAGGCCACGCACAACGCGGCCTTTGTGAACCTGCATTCGGCCGCAGGCGTGGGCCACGCCATGGGCAACATCTTCACGGCGCACAAGAACCGCACGCCCATGGTCATCACGGCCGGGCAGCAGGCGCGCTCCATCCTGCCGTTCGACCCCTTCCTGTTCTCGGGCCAGGCCACCGAGCTGCCCAAGCCGTACGTGAAGTGGAGCATCGAGCCCGCGCGCGCCGAAGACGTGCCACTGGCCATTGCCCGCGCCTACTACATCGCCATGCAGCAGCCACGCGGTCCGGTGCTGGTGTCCATCCCCGCCGACGACTGGGACAAGCCTTGCGAGCCGCTGAAGGCCCGCACCGTGAGCACCGAGTCGCGCCCCGAGCCCCGAGTGCTGCAGGCCATCGGCGATGCGCTGGATGGCGCACAGCGCCCCGTGTTTGTGGTGGGCGCCGCCGTGGACCGCGACCGCGCCTGGGACGGCGTGCTGGCGCTGGCCGAGCGGCACAACGCCGCCGTGTGGATCGCGCCCATGTCCGGCCGCTGTGGCTTTCCGCAGGACCACCGCCTGTTTGCAGGTGTGCTGCCTGCCATGCGCGAGAAGATCGTGGCGCTGCTGGGCGGGCACGACCTGGTGTTTGCGCTCGGCGCCGCTGCCTTCACGTACCACGTGGAAGGCTTTGGCCCCCATGTGCCGCCCGGGGCGCAACTGGTGCAGCTGATTGACGACCCGGGCACGGCCGCCTGGACGCCCGAGGGCACCTCGGCCGTGGGCAGCGTGCGCCTGGGCGTGCAGGACTTGCTGGCGCGCCCGGCGCCTGCAGCGCGCGCCCTGCCCCCGGCCCGCGCCGCGCGGCCACGGGCCGAGGCTTCAGCCCCCGGCGCCTTGATGAGCGTGCCCTACGTGATGCAGACACTGGCCGAGGTGCGTGATGCAGCGTCCATCGTGGTGGAGGAAGCCCCCAGCTCGCGCGCCGCCATGCACGCCTACCTGCCCATTTTGCAGAGCGAAACCTTCTACACCATGTGCAGCGGCGGCCTGGGCTATGGCCTGCCTGCCGCCGTGGGCGTGGCACTGGCCAAGCCCGATCACAAGGTCATCGGGCTCATTGGCGACGGCTCGGCGATGTACTCCATCCAGGCGCTGTGGAGCGCGGCGCAACTGCAGTTGCCCATCACCTTCATCATCCTGAAGAACCGCCGCTACGCAGCGCTGCAGGAGTTCGCGCCCACCTTCGGGTTTCATGAAGGCGACAAGCTCGAAGGCACCGACCTGCCCGACCTGGACTTCCTGGCGCTGGCGCGGGGCCAGGGCTGCGACGCCGTGCGCGTGAGCGATGCCCGCCAGCTGGCACCGGTGCTGCGCGACGCGCTGGCCCATCCCCGCGCCATCCTGGTGGAGGTGGATGTGGCCTGACACAGCACCCCGCCGGAGCGCACACAGCCCGCCAAAATTTTTGGTTCATTGCACAAGACCCGGCACACCCGGGCTTTACCGGAGACAAGCATGCATTCCTCCCCCCTTCGCTCCAAACGCCACCTGCTGAGCGCGCTGGCCCTGGCTGGCACGGCCTTCGGCCTGCTGATGCTGCAGCAGCCCGCCCACGCCCAGACCGAGGCCTGGCCCGGCAAGCCGATCAGGGTGATCGTGAACTTCCCCGCAGGCGGCGCGGCCGACCAGATTGCGCGTGCGGTCACCGTGCCGCTGCAGGCTGCGCTGGGCCAACCCGTGGTGGTGGAGAACCGGGGCGGTGCCGGCGGCAACATCGGCGGCGAGGCGGTGGCCAAGTCACCGGCCGACGGCTACACGCTGCTCATGAGTTCGGGCGGCATGGTGTCGGTCAATCCGCACCTGTACCCCAAGATGCCGTTCGACCCCGCCAAGGACCTGGTCCCCGTGGCGGCGGCTGCGCGCGTGCTGGTGTTCCTGGAGGTCCGGCCCACACTGCCGGTCAACAACATCCAGGAGTTCATGAAATACCTCAAGGCCCACCCCGGCAAGCTGAGCTTTGGCACGCCAGGCAACGGCAGCTCGCCGCACCTGGCGGCCGAGATGCTCAAGGCCCAGGCCAATGTGTTTGCCGTGCATGTGCCCTACCGGGGTGCTGCCCCCGCCATGCAGGACCTGCTGGGCGGACAGGTGGACTTCATGTTCGACCCCGGCATCGGCCTCTCGCATGTGAAGGCTGGCAAGCTCAAACTGTTGGCAGTGGGCAGCGCCAAGCGCTCGCCCCTGTTCCCCGATGTGCCCACGCTCGATGAAGTGGGCCTCAAGGGCTTTGATGCCGACACCTGGTTTGGCTTTTATGCCCCCGCCGGCACACCGCCCGAGGTGGTGGCACGCCTGAACCGCGAGATCAACAAGGTGCTGGCCACCGCCGCCGTGAAGGAGCGCATCACCGCGCTGGGCGGCGTGCCCGCGCCGATGTCGCCCGCCGACTTCCATGCCCGCGCCACCATCGACAGCACACGGTTTGGGGCGCTCATCCAGGCCCGCAACATCAAGGGAGACTGAGAACGTATGGAGGCCATCCAGCTGCCGCCGAATGACCGCGCACGGCAGTGCGAGATTGCCAATGGTCTACAGTCCCGCGCTTTGTCACAACCATCCCAGAGGTACTGCCATGGCGCGCAAGCCCCAGATCATCCTGTCGTCACTCGACGTTGACCGCATCGAGGCCCTGCTGGCCGCGATTCCGGCCAGCGTCTTTCCAGGCAAGGCGGATCTACAGGCAGAGCTGGACCGGGCGGACGTGGTGCCGCCCGAGGAGATCCCGCCCAATGTGGTGACCATGAACTCCACCGTGCAGTTCTCCATCCTGGAGACGGGCAAGGAGTTCTGCCTGACCCTTGTCTACCCGCGCGACGCGGATGGCACGGCGGACCGCATCTCGATCTTCGCCCCCGTGGGCAGCGCCCTGCTGGGCCTGGCGGTGGGCGACGAACTGGCCTGGCCCGGGCCGGGCGGCAAGTCGATGACGGTGCGGGTGAAGGACATCCTGTACCAACCCGAGAGCGCAGGCGAACTGCACCGTTGAATTCGGAACACCCCCCTGAGCGGCTGCGCCGCTTCCCCCCGCTCTCGCAGCGCTGCGCGCTGCGGGCAGGGGGACGCAGCCCTCGCTGCGGGGCGGCCCTTGCTTGGCTGCCCTGGCCTTTGGGCACGCCAGTTTCTGAGGTTGTGGGGTGGCAGGAGCCTCCTGGAGCGTTGGGCGCCGTCTGTTCCCATTGACCCCGTCTGGATGGCGTGGTTGCCATGGATTGGGGTGGTGCAAAGCGCCGTGAGCCGCGACAATGGCAGCCGCCATGACCACACCGCCCGCACCGCACACGCCAGACCTGCCCCCGTCCATCGACCCGTTCGACCCGGACTCCACCCTCGCCTTCCAGAGCCGCATGGAGCGGGCGCCCGAGTGGTTCTGCTCGTTCCTCGCGGGCAACAGCCGTGAAAAGAGCCGCCTCAAGCGCGAGATGGCCACCATGAAGGGATCGGTGGTGTGGCTGGTGCAGCAGCGCCGCCAGGGCAACTGGACGGCCGATGAACGCGCCCATCTGCGCGATGTGATGCGGTCGGCATCGTCCGTGAGCCCCTACCTGTTCATCTGGGTGATCCCGGGCTCAATGCTGATCCTGCCCTTCATGGCCTGGTTTCTGGACCGGCAGCGCAAGCGGCGCGAGCGCAAGCTGCTGCGCTGAAGGGCTCTTGGCGAGCCCTCACTCAGAATCAGAACCCGTTGTTGGAGACGGCGACCAGCAGACCGGTGCCCACCAGCCCCGCCTGCCAGCGCAAGGCGGTGGACCAGGTGGGCACATGCTGCTCCACCCGCAGGTACAACAGGCGCCCGGCAGCAAGGGACAGCACAAACGCCAGCAGCATGCCCAGCGCATTGGGCAGCGGCGACGCAGGCCACAGGTGGCTGACCACGGCGTTGACCAGCAGGCACACGGCAAAGTGCACAAGGAAGATGGAGTAGGACATCTGCCCCACGCGCACCAGCGGCGCAAAGCCCCCCCAGGCCCGCACACGCTCAGACCGCAGCGCCACCACCAGGCACAGCGCCGTGACCAGTGCCACCACGATGCGCCCCCGGAAATCCATCGCCAGGGCCCCACCGCCCAGCAGCACAATGGCGCTGAGCCACCCCACCGGGTTGGGCGAGCGCACGGCCCAGAAGGCCAGCATGCCCAGGCCGTAGGCGCCCAAGAAGTAGATCGCCCACATGTCGAGCCCCGCCATGCGGTTGAAGACCCACAGCGATGCGGCCACACCCGCCACGATCAGCACCCGGGCCAGCGCAGCCCCGTGCCGCTGCGCCCACGCACCCGGCAGCGCCCTGACACCCGCCCAGACCAGCACGCTCAGTGCAAACAGCTGGAAATCAATGGCCACATACCAGACCCCGGCCGACAGGGCCCCTTCGTCCACGATGTCCTGCAACAACAAGGCATTGGCCAGCAATTGCGCCAGGGTCGGCTCCTCTGGCACGGAAGGGTGGTCCATCCAGGGCCGCACCCAGGCCGCCACCACCACGGTCAGCAACAGCGCCACTGCGTAAGGAACCACCAGCCGCACAAAACGCTTGGCCACCGTGTTGCCTGCATGGTCAAACCGCGCCACACCCTGGGGCGCCAGGCTGGCAGCGGCCAGGTAGCCCCCCAGCACCAGAAACACCTGCACCGCCATGCGCCCATAGTCATACAGCCACGCCATCAGGGCCGGTGCCAGAGGCTGTGCGATGTCCGACATGGGGCCATAAAAGGCCAGGTGGTGCCAGACGATGGTGATGCACGCCATGCCTTTGATCATGTCGATCAGCGGCGTGCGGGAGGTGGAAGAGGACATGTTGTTCTGGGTGGAATCAACCGGCCAGGGCGCTGCAGAGCCCTGGGGCAAACCGTGTATTGTCCTCCGCCAGCAGATTTTTTGCATGCCCCGTGCGTCGCCACGTCTTGAACGCCGCCTACGCCATGCCGGGCGTCAGCAGCTGGTTCGTTCTGAAAATCCATGGTGAATGGCCGCGCAAGGCCGCCCGCTGGGCCGCTGGTGCCAGGGCGTGCTGTGGCGCCTGGGGTTGGCGCTCGGGGGCATCTTGCCGGTCTCGCCCCTAGCGCGCCGCAGGTGCTCGCCAAGTGGTTGGTGCTGCCCGAGCTGTTCGCCTGTGAAACAAGCACGGTCCAGACCCGTGCGCCCGTGCAAGGGCCTCTCCATCGCTGGGGTTGCGTCCCCAGCGGCTCAATACCTCAAGCTGCCTTCCGCATCCACGATGGCCAGTTCCACGTAGGTGGAGCCGTTGTGGCTCTTGGGTGAATACTTCACGCTGAAGCGCCCGAACGCGATCTCGCCACTGTCTTCCATCGCCTTGGTGAAGGACTCGGTGGTGAGGTTGCGGCCGGCGCGGCGCAGCCCCTCCACGAGCAACCGCGCGTGTACAAACCCTTCAAACTGCGACGCAGAGGGCTGGGCGCCAGGTGACTTGGCTTTCAGCAGCGCCAGGTACTCCGCCACCACCGGCACCGTGGTGCTGCGCAGCGACGGCATGATCTGCGCAAGGATGATCCCACGCGCCTTGTCTTTGAGTTCGCGGTGGATCACGTCCATGCTGGCCACCGAAAACCCATAGTACGCAGGCCGCGCGGGCGTGGCCTGCACGGCCTTGACGTAGCTGGTGAAGGTGGTTCCCGCCGTGGCGACGATCACGGCCTGGGCTTGGGCTCTTTCGGTGACCTGCGCTGCAGCGACAAAGTCGGGCTGCTTGGGGTCGACCTTGATCTCGGCGACAAAAGCAAGCTTCTCCTCCTCGGAGGCTTTCTTGAGTTCCGCCAGCAGCGTTTTGCCCAGGCCGTCGTCCTGGTAGAACACGGCCACGCGGCTGATGCCCTGGTGGCGCAGCTGCGAAACGATCCGGCCCGCCTCGCTGGCATAGCCGGCCCGCACGTGAAAGACGTAAGGATTCAGGCTTTCGCGGAACACCGAGGCGCCGGTGACCGGCCCAAAAAGCAGCGTCCGGTGCTCCTTGATCAGCGGCAGGATGGCGGCCGTCTGCGCCGTGCCCGTGCTGTTGTAGATCATGAAGACCTTGTCGCTCTCCAGCAGCTGGCGCGTGTTCTCCACGGCCTTGGGGGTGTCGAAACCATCGTCCAGCGTGGTGTAGCGGATCATGCGTCCAAACACACCGCCCTGGGCATTGACTGCGTCGAACATCAGCCGCGAGCCCTCACCGTACTGTGCCGTCTGCGCGCCCAGCGGCCCGGAGAGCACCGCCGATGCACCAAGGCGAATCTCATCGTTGGTCACACCCTCATTGCGGGCCTGCGCCCCCTGGCTGGCGCCCAGCGCCAACAGCAACCCCAGCAGACACGAACGCAGCATGGCGCTTACCTCACAACAACGATGAAAAGAGCGGTGCCACGGAATGCAGCACCATCTGGTTATTAATCATCATCATTATTTGCAAGCAGGCCGCCGTCTATTGGGGGTTTGCCCTGTCGCGATCCGTCCACAAGCACGCCCCCAAACGACTGCGCCCGCAGCGTGTCAAACGCTGCGGGCGCAGAAAGCCGGGGAAGCGTGCGGCGGAATCAGAGTTTCAAGCGTGCCCGGGCGGCCTCGTATTCGGCGCGCAGCTTGGCCACCAGCTCGGCCGTGCTCGTCACGGCATCAATGGCACCAATGCCCTGGCCGCAGCCCCAGATGTCCTTCCAGGCCTTCTTGGCATCGCCGCCAAAGTTCATCTTGCTCGGGTCGGACTCGGGCAGGTTGTCCGGGTCCATGCCAGCGGCGCGGATCGATGGGGCCAGGTAGTTGCCGTGCACACCGGTGAACAGGTTGCTGTAGACGATGTCGTCCGAGCTGCCCGCCACGATGGCCTGCTTGTAGTCGTCGCTGGCACGCGCTTCGTGTGTGGCGATGAAGGCCGAGCCGATGTAGCCAAAGTCCGCACCCATGGCCTGCGCTGCCAGCACGGCATCGCCGCTGGCGATGGAACCGCTCAGTGCAATGGGGCCGTCGAACCACTGGCGGATTTCCTGGATCAGTGCAAACGGGCTCTTCACGCCCGCATGCCCCCCCGCGCCCGCCGCCACGGCGATCAGGCCGTCGGCGCCCTTCTCGATGGCCTTGTGCGCGAACTTGTTGTTGATGATGTCGTGCAGCACCACACCGCCCCAGGCATGCACGGCCTGGTTCACGTCCTCGCGCGCGCCCAAAGACGTGATGATGATCGGCACCTTGTACTTGGCGCAGACCTGCATGTCGTGCTCCAGCCGGTCATTGCTCTTGTGCACGATCTGGTTGATGGCAAAGGGCGCGGCGGGCTTGTCGGGGTTCGCCTTGTTGTAGGCGGCCAGGGCTTCGGTGATCTCGGCCAGCCATTCGTCGAGCAGCTCGGCGGGGCGTGCGTTGAGCGCGGGCATGGAGCCCACCACGCCGGCCTTGCACTGCTCGATCACGAGCTTGGGGTTGCTGATGATGAACAGCGGCGAGCCGATGATGGGCAGCGACAGGTTTTGCAACACGGGAGGCAGTTTGGACATGGCAACAACTTCCAGAACAAAAATTTGGATGAAATTGGCCGCTACCGCCTGATGGTCATGCGCTAGCAGCTATTATTTTTATAGCAACCCCTGGAGCACAGGGGCGCGTCTCCTCACAACACGCTCGTCACGCCTCAGAAGGCATCGAGCGCCAGCTCGGTCACACTGGCTGCGCCTTCCACAATGCTGTCGCGCAGGCCAGAGGCCTTCACCAGAATGTGGTCGGCATAAAACTGGGCCGTGGTGATTTTTGCGCGCATGAAGGCTTCGTCCTGTCCCTTGTGCAACAGGTCTTGCGCCACCAGCAGGCTGCGCGCCAGCTGCCAGCCCGCCACCACATTGCCCGCGAGCATCAGGTAGGGCACGCTGCCCGCAAACACGGCGTTGGGCTGGGCCTTGGTGCCACCGGCCACAAAGTCGATCACATCGAGCAGCGCCTTGCGTGCGGCCGTCAGGCGCTTGGCCACGGCCAGGGCGGCGGGGGTGCCGCTGGCCAGCAGATCGGCCTCGGTCTTCTCGATCTGCGCGGCAATGCCCTTGGCCGTCTGGCCACCATCGCGCGCCGTCTTGCGGCCCACCAGGTCGTTGGCCTGGATGGCGGTGGTGCCTTCGTAGATCGTCAGAATCTTGGCGTCGCGGTAGTACTGCGCAGCGCCCGTCTCTTCGATGAAGCCCATGCCGCCGTGCACCTGCACGCCCAGGCTGGTCACTTCCAGGCTGGTCTCGGTGCTGTAGCCCTTGACCAGCGGCACCATGAATTCGTAGAACGCCTGGTTCTGCTTGCGCGTGTCGGCATCGGGGTGGTGGTGCGCGGCGTCAAAGGCGGCTGCAGCCACGGTGGCCATGGCGCGGCAACCCTCGACGGTGGCGCGCATGGTCATGAGCATGCGTTTCACGTCAGGGTGGTGGATGATGGCGGCGCTGGCGTTGATGCTGCCGTCCACGGGGCGGCTTTGCACGCGGTCCTTCGCGTACTGCACGGCCTTCTGGTAGGCGCGCTCGGAGATCGCGATGCCCTGCATGCCCACGGCGTAGCGGGCCGCGTTCATCATGATGAACATGTACTCCAGGCCCCGGTTTTCCTGCCCCACCAGATAGCCCACGGCACCGCCGTTGTCGCCAAACTGCAGCACGGCCGTAGGGCTGGCCTTGATGCCCAGCTTGTGCTCGATGCTCACGCAGTGGGCGTCGTTGCGTGCGCCCAGGCTGCCGTCGGCATTGACCATGAATTTGGGCACCACAAACAGGCTGATGCCCTTCACACCTTCGGGCGCACCCTGCACGCGGGCCAGCACCAGGTGCACGATGTTCTCGGCCATGTCGTGCTCACCGTAGGTGATGAAGATCTTGG
>JADMJR010000138.1 GCA_018780365.1 Acidovorax sp.
GTGCTGTTTGTGCACGACCAGGTGGCCGAAGAAAAGTTTGTGGCCGATGGCTGGGGCGTGAAGCGCTATCCCGTGATGTACAACGATTTCATCCTGATCGGCCCCAAGGACGACCCGGTGGGCACCAAAGGCAAGGACATCGTGCAGGCCCTGCAGAAACTGGCCACGGCCAACGGCAACTTCATTTCGCGTGGTGACAAGAGCGGCACCCATGCGGCCGAGCTGCGCTACTGGAAGCTCGCAGGGGCTGATGCCGCCAAGGGCAGCGGCTACAAGGAATGTGGCTGCGGCATGGGCCCTGCGCTCAACATCGCGGCATCCAGTGGCGCCTATGTGCTGGCCGACCGGGGTACCTGGCTCAACTTCAAGAACCGTGCCGACCTGGCCGTGCTGGTCGAGGGCGACACCAAGCTCTTCAACCAGTACGGCGTGATGGTGGTCAACCCCGCCAAGCACCCGCATGTGAAGGCGCAGGACGCGCAGAAGTTTGTGGACTGGGTGGTGTCGCCTGCGGGCCAGGCGGCCATTGCAGGCTACAAGATTGGCGGCGAGCAGCTGTTCTTCCCGAACGCCGCGAAGTGAGCCGGCGCTATGGCACGCCGTTTCCAGGTGGTGGCTGTGGCTGCAGCCACCGTGTGGACCCTCGCCGGTTGTTCGTTGGTGGGCCCAGCCAAGGCGCCCTTGGCTGACGGTGCTCCCGTGCAGGTCTATGCCGCTGGCAGCCTGCGCGAGGCCTTCACCGAGATCGCGCGCGACCACGAAGCCCGCACAGGCCAGAAGGTGGTACTGACCTTCGGCGCCTCGGGCCTGCTGCGCGAGCGCATCGAAAAAGGCGAGGCCGCGCAGGTCTTTGCCTCGGCCGACACCGACCACCCCCAGCGCCTGGCGGCCCGTGGTGGCTGGCAGGCACCGGTGGTGTTCACGCGCAATGCACTGTGTGCGCTGGCCAGCGAACAGATCAGCGCGACCCCCGGCACCCTGCTGGCGACCCTGCTGCGCAGCGATGTGCGCGTGGGCACCTCCACGCCCCAGGCGGATCCTTCTGGCGACTACGCCTGGGCACTTTTTCGCCAGGCCGACAAGGTGTTGCCCGGCGCGTATGCGCAGTTGGATACCAAGGCCCTCAAGCTCACGGGTGGTGCAGATTCACCCAAACCGCCCGCAGGCAGGGGAACCTACGCATGGGTGATGGACCAGCGCCAGGCCGATGTGTTTCTGACCTATTGCACCAACGCGGTGGCCGCGCAGGCCGAGGTGCCGCGCTTGCGCGTGGTGCAGCTGCCCCCGGCACTGCAGGTGGGCGCCGCCTATGGGCTGACAGTGCGTGCTGATGCGCCCACTGCGGCGCAGGCATTTGCCGTGTCATTGCGCCAACCTGAAGCACAAGCGGTACTGCAGCGGCTGGGATTTGGGCAACCCTGATCACCCGCGCGCCGGGGGCGCTGGTGTGTATGTGCACGCGCCGTTGGTGTCGGCCTGGTGGGGGATGCGCGGCGTGTGTTTTTTCAGCGGAACCATGGTCCGCAGCGCTCAGTCGTCATCCCGGTGGTGGCTGCTGCGCCAGATGGCCCGCACCAGCCACAGGCCACACACCATCGCGCTAAAAAATCCCAGGAACCCGAAGGCCGGCAGGCCGAACAGCGTGGGGCCGCCCTGCACGGTCATCACGATGGACGAGCCAATGATCAGCGCCGCAATCACCAGCGCCATGGCCAGCCGGTTGGCCGACCGGTCAATCTGGTCGCCCACGCGCCTGAGGTGGGCCAACTCGATGCCCACCTGCAGGTGCCCACGCCGCGCATTGCGCAGCAGCCGCGAGAGGTCGTCGGGCAACTGCTCCACCGTGGCCAGCGCCCGCCGCAATGTGGTCCACGCACGCCCGGCCAGCGCCTCGGGCCGGTAGCGGTGGCGCACCACCTGCTTGAGCACGGGCAGGGTTTCGGTGGCCATGTGAAAGTCCGGGTCGAGATTGCGGCCCATGCCTTCGAGTGAGATGAAGGCCTTGATCAGCAGCGCGAGGTCGGGCGGCAGGCCCAGGCGGTGTTCGCGCAGGATGGCGCTCACATCGGCCAGCATCTGGCCCAGGCTCAGCTGCGCCAGTGGCACGCCGTGGTACTGGTCCACAAAGGCTTCGACCTCGGTTTCGAGCTGGCCCAGGTGGATGCCAGGCCCGTCGCCCGTCCAGTCCAGCAGCACGTCGGTCACCGCCTGGGGTTGGTGCTCCACCAGGCCCAGTAGCAGTTGCAGCAGCTCGTCGCGCCGGCGTTGCGACAGTCGGCCCACCATGCCAAAGTCGATGAAGGCCATGCGGTTGCCGGGCAGGTAAAACACATTGCCCGGGTGCGGATCGGCGTGGAAGACGCCATCTTCCAGAATCATCTTGAGCACGGCTTGCGCGCCCCGCCGCGCCAGCACTGCGCGGTCAAACCCGGCCTCGGGGGTCAGTGCGGCCAGGGCGCCGCCGGGAGTGCCATCGATGAAGTCCTGCACATTGATGCGTTCGCGGGTGTGGGCCCAGTGCACACGTGGGATCACGATGTGCGGCAACGCGGCCATGTTGGCGGCAATGCGCTCGGCCTGGCGGCATTCGCCCGCCAGGTCCAGCTCGCGGCGCAGGGAACGCGCGAATTCGCGCACCAGTTGCTGCGGGTGGTAGGGCTTGAGCGAGGGCAGCTCCGCCTCGGCCAGGGCCGCCAGGCGCTGCAGCAGGCGCAGGTCGGCATGGATGGTGTCGGCAATGCCGGGGCGGCGGATCTTGACGATGACCTCGGTGCCATCCTGCAGGCGGGCACGGTGCACCTGTGCGATCGATGCGGCGGCGAGTGGTGTGGTGTCAAACCAGTCAAACACGGCTTCGGGCTCGGCGCCCAGGTCTTCGCGCAGCTGCGGGCGCAGGGCATCGATGGGCACTGCGGGCACCTGGCTGTGCAGTTTTTCGAATTCGGCAATCCAGTCGGGGCCGAACAGGTCGGCCCGGCCCGCCAGGATCTGGCCGAACTTCACAAACGCCGGGCCCAGTTCTTCAAGCGCCAGCCGCACCTGCACAGGGGGCTCGACGCGGGCCAGGTCGGCCGCGTGGGTCCAGTTCAGGGCCTGGCCTGCACGCTCCAGCCGGTCTGCCAGGCCCAGGCGGCGCACGGTATCGCCAAACCCGTGGCGCACCATCACGCCCAGGATTTCCTTGAGGCGTCCCAGGTCGCGGGCGGTGTCCAGCGTCTCGATCAGCATGGGGCGATGATAGTCCGCAGGGTGCCGTTCAGAACACCAGGGCAGGCTTGTTCACCATCAGGTAGAACACCAAGGCCATGGCCACAAAAGCCGGGTAGCCCAGCGCCTCCCACCAGCGCGCATAGCGCCAGTACAGCGGGGGCAAACGGCCATCGCCCTGTGCCGCCTGCGCCGCCAGGTCGCGCATGCGCAGCTGCAGCCACACCACTGGCAACCAGCAGGCACCGGCCACCAGATACAGGGCAATGGACACGGCCAGCCACGGCGTGCTCCAGGGCAGCCCGGCCATGGCGGCCATGCCCAGCCCCGTGGCGGGCTGGATGAACACCGTAGGGGTGGTGAACCACCAGTCCGCTCGCACCACCAGGCGGCTGACCACGGCCTGGGCCTGCACATTGCCGCTGCGGTTGGTGAAGAACATGTAGAACGCCGAGCCCAGCCCGGTGCCCACCAGCAGCACGCTGGAGATGATGTGCAGCCATTTGAGGGTGAGGTACAGGCTCATGGCTTGGGTGGCGAGGTCGCGGTGGTCGAGTCTTGCAGCAGCACCCACAGGATGGCGGCGATGGGCAGGTTCTTGGTGAGCGGCCCGAAGGGGTGAAACCACCACGCGGGGTGGATGAGCGTGGCCAACAGTGTCATCGCGGCCATCAGCAGCAGCGCTGCCCCATACGCGCTGCGCCCGGGGCGGAACGCCAGCCACAGCCCGAGCACAGCATCTGCCGCAGCACCTGCCAGGATGATCGTTGTGGGCAGCCACGGGGCGGGGCCGGACATCCACGCTGTGGGCAGACCCGCCAGCAGCGCACGGCTTTGGCCGTGGAGCTCCCACACGCTGACCAAGGCGGTGGCCAGCCAGACGGCCACCAGGCTGTAGCGCAGCAGCTTGTGTTGTGCAAGCGTCATGGGGCCACCGGCTCATCCACCACATCCGTCTGCATGCCCCACTTTGCAAACTCGGGCGCAAAAGCGGCCAGGGGCAGCAGGCTGGTGCTGGTGTGCGCACCCGTGGGCAGAGGCTGTCCGGCCGCCAGTTGCCGGGCCAGCAGGATGGTGGCCATGCAGGGGATCTCGGGGCCGTGGTCGTGGTCCGCCGCGATGTGCCAGGCGCGGCGGCGCAGCTGGCCTTGTGCATCGGTGCCTGCCACGCGCACCACCATGCCGCCCAGCGGCGTGCCCATACCGTCCAGCACACCGCCGGTGTGGTGCATCAGCCAGGCCAGCTTCTCGGGGTGGGGCAGCAGGCCCCAGTGGCGCAGGGCCGCGATGGCGGCGAAGGTGCGCTGCGCCAGGCCCACTTCCAGCGCGGCGCGGAAGGTGACGCGGTCGCGGGCCTGGTAGTGGGCCGGAAAAATCTCCAGATCCGGGATGTCGCAGACCGCCCCCAGGCGCGGCCGCAGCCGGTGAAACTGCACGGGCGTGGGGTGCGCCCAGCCCCGCTGTGGTTGCCAGCGGCCGCCGTCCCACACGTCAATGGGCAGGCCGCAGTAGCTCAGCACCGCCGCCAGCGTGGCCTGGCCGCGTGGCGCCCGCTGCGCGGGGGCGATGCAGATGTCGATGCGGTCGATGTGCTGCCAGCCCGCGCACAGGTGGTCGATGACGGCCGAAGACAGGGCGGGCACGGTGCTGGCACCGGCGATGGCCGTGCGCCCGGCGGCGGCAAACGGGGCTTGCAGCGCGGCCGGAAAGTCGCACACGAAGCGGCGACCGTCGGCCAGGTCGATGTAGTGCGCGCCCGCCTCGGCAGCAGCCTGGGCCACGCTGTAGGCCTGCGACTGGAAAGGCCCTGCGGTGTGAACAACCAGGCCTACGCCCCACTGCCGCAAGGTGGCCGCCAGCCCCGGGGCCTGGTGGTCCAGCGCCACGCCTTGCGCGCCATGGCCCAGTGTGTCTGCCAAGGCCTGGGCGCGGGAGGCATCTCGGCCGGCGACCAGCAAGGCAATGTGGTGGTTGGTTGCCGGGTCGCCTGCCAGTGCGCGGCAGATGCGCGCGCCAAAGTTGCCGTAGCCGCCCAGGACGAGTGTTTTAAGTGTTGCCATGGTTCAGGCCCCGTGTGGCAAGCGGCACCAGCCTTCTAGGGAACCTCTGCACGAATCGAGCGGTAAGTGGGCGCTGCGGATCGGGATGGGCTGCAAGGCGCAAAACGCAGCAATAGCCGTAGCTATTGCGAGTATTTGCAACGCCGCAGACCGCCCGAGACGGCAGATGCACACGGCGCGGTGATTTGTGCAGAGGATCCCTAGGGGCCTTGCGCGCCCATCGGCCATGGATTGGCCGCACTGCTTCGTCCTCCCGATTGGAACCATGTCCTCCCCTTTTTCTTTGCGGGCCATCATACGATTGATGGGGCTGCGGTGTGGTGTTGCCTGGCCGCGCGAGTGGCGAGGACCGCACCGGGCCTTAGTTCACGATGGCAATGCCCTTGACCTGCGCAAACACTGCTTGGCCTGGCACCAGTGCCAGTGCCTGGGCCGACCGTTGGGTGACCCGCGCCAGCAGCCGTGTGGCGCCTGCGTCCAGGGCCACCATCAGCTGGCCCGGACTGTCTTGTGCCAGTGCCACCACGGTGGCGGGCAGGATGTTGAGGATGCTCGTGTCGCTTGGGGCCGCCAATGCCAGGCTCACGTCGCGCGCCTGCACGCGCAGGCGCAGCGGCTCACCCGCGGTGCGTGGCCCAGGGCTGACCAGCAGCAGTTGTCCTCCATTGAACCCCACGGTAGTGATGTGGTCGTGCGCATCGTGGCACAGCACCGTGCCGGCAATCACCGTGGCGGCCGTGTCTCCATGGGCCAGGGGCAGGTCCAGGCGCACGATCAGTTCGTCGGTGGGCCCCTGGGCCAGCACGCGGCCCTCTCGCAGCAGCACCATGTGGCCAGACAGCCGCGCGACTTCTTCGATGGCGTGGCTCACGTACAGCATGGGGATGTCGAGGCTGCGGTGCAGCCGCTCCAGATAGGGCAGGACCTCGGCCTTGCGCTGCGCGTCCAGGGCGGCCAGGGGTTCGTCCATGAGCAGCAGGCGCGGGCTGGTGGCCAGTGCGCGTGCCATGGCCACGCGCTGGCGTTCACCGCCCGAGAGGGCCTGGGGCCTGCGATCCATCAGGGGGGCGATGCCCAGCAGCTCCACCGCCTGCTCCAGTGCCACCTTGCGGCGTGGGGGGGGCGTGCGCCGAAGGCCGTAGTCGATGTTGCCGCGCACGCTCAGGTGGTCGAACAGGCTGGCCTCCTGGAACACATAGCCCAGGCCGCGTTCGTGTATGGCCCGCCAGATTTTCTGTGCATCGTCCTGCCACACATCGCCGTTGACCACCACACGCCCAGGCTGCGCGCGCGCAAGCCCGGCAATGGCGCGCAGGCAGGTGGTCTTGCCGCAGCCTGAGGGGCCGAAGAGAGCGGTCACGCCACGGCCGGGCAGTTGCAGGTCTACGTCCAGCGCGAAGCCGGGGTGGGCCAGCTTCAGCTGCGCGGTGATCTGCGAGGAAGAGGCGGGGGCTTCCATCACTGCACCATCGACGACGTCTTGCGGCGAGTGAGGTTCAAACCAAGCAGCACCACAAATGAAAACAGCACCATGCCCCCGGCCAGCCAGTGGGCCTGGGTGTATTCCAGCGCCTCGACATGGTCATAGATCTGCACCGACACCACACGCGTCACGCCAGGGATGTTGCCGCCCAGCATGAGCACCACGCCAAACTCGCCCACGGTGTGCGCAAAGCTCAGGATCGCGGCGGTGATGAATCCCGGACGTGCCAGTGGCAGCGCCACCGTAAAGAACCGGTCCAGCGGCCCCGCACCCAGCGTGGCCGCCGCTTCGAGCGGGCGCTGGCCCATGGCTTCAAAAGCGTGTTGCAGCGGCTGTACGGCAAAGGGCAGCGAATAAATGAGCGAGCCCACCACCAGCCCCCAGAAGGTAAAGGGCAGGGTGCCCAGCCCCAGCCATTGCGTGAACTGCCCCAAGGGGCCGTTGGGGCCCAGCGTGACCAGCAGGTAAAACCCGATCACCGTGGGTGGCAGCACCAATGGCAGCGCCACCACGGCCGACACCGGGCCGCGCCAGCGCGATGGCGTGTGCGCCAGCCACCAGGCCAGCGGCGTGCACAGCACCAGCAGCAACACCATGGTGGTGCCCGCCAGCCGCAGCGTGAGGCCGATGGCCGCCAGATCGGCACTGGAAAAGGGCATGGGTGTAGCGAGTCGCTGGTATGGGACGGTTTTTGAAGGCTGAGCAGCTAACAAAGCTCAGCGAAGCGGTTCTGGCCAGGCGCTCCGGCGCAGACAGTACCAGAGGTACGGCAAGGCGGCGCAACGACGCCAGAAGAGCGTGAGTAGCCGCACTCCGTCAAAAACTATAGCCGTACGACTGGATGATCGCGCGCGCCTTGTCGCCGCGCAGGTAGGTGAGCAGTGTGGTGGCCGCCGCGCTGTCCTTGCCGGGTGCCAGCAACACTGCATCCTGGCGGATGGGGTCGTGCAGGCTGGCCGGCACCTGCCAGGCCGAGCCGCTGCGGATCTTGCCATCGACCATCACCTGCGACAGCGCCACAAAGCCCAGTTGTGCGTTGCCGGTGGAGACAAACTGGAAGGTCTGGGCAATGTTTTCGCCCTGCACCAGACGTGGCTGAAGGGCGGCGGTCACGCCCAGCTTGTCCATCACCTGCACGGCCGCCACGCCATAGGGCGCCAGCTTGGGGTTGGCAATGGCCAGGTGCTTGAAGTCACCTCTCTTGAGCACATCACCCTGGGCATCCACGGTGCCGGCTTGCGCGCTCCACAGCACCAGCGTGCCTATGGCATAGGTAAAGCGTGAGTGGGCCACGGCCTTGCCCTCGCGCTCCAGCTTGGCGGACGTGGTGTCGTCGGCCGACAGCAGCACCTGGAACGGCGCCCCGTTGGTGATCTGTGCATAGAACTTGCCGGTGGCGCCGAACGAAAGTTCGGCCTTGTGGCCCGTCTCGGCTTCGAATGCGGCCGCGATCTTCTGCATGGGCGCGGTGAAGTTGGCCGCCACCGCCACAGATACCTGGTCGGCTTGGGCGACGTGCGCGGCGGCGAGACCCAGGCCGATGAGGGTGAGGGCGCGGGCCAGGAAGGGGTGGCGATGCAGCATGGCAGCGAAGCGCAGAGCGCTATTCATTGATGGAATAGCGAAAGTATATGCGTGAGGAGCCACCGGGGCGGCCGTGTGCCTGTCAGCCTGTTCTTGGACGCTCTTTTTTCTTTTATTCAACAATTCAACAATTGTTGTATTATTTGCCCATGCAAGAAACCGATGTTGTCCGCGCCCTCGCAGCCCTGGCCCAGGAGGTCCGTCTGCGGGTCTTTCGTGCCCTGGTGGTGGCAGGCCCTGCGGGGCTCACCCCTGGCGATCTGTCCACCCAGCTGAATGTGGCGGCCAACACCCTGTCGTTTCACCTGAAGGAGCTGTCGCATGCCGGGCTCATCAGCCAGGAGCGACAGGGCCGCAACCTGATCTACCGCGCTGCGTTCGACACGATGAACGCGCTGTTGGGCTACCTCACCGAAAACTGCTGCGAAGGAGAGGCCTGTGGCCCTTCCGACACCGCTTCGTCCTGCCACTGCTAACCACTTTTCAAGGAGAACCCCATGAAACGTTTCCATGCCCATGTACACGTCGATGATCTGGCCAAGAGCATCGCTTTCTATTCGGGGCTGTTTGCGGCAGCACCGACCCGTGTAGAGGCCGACTACGCCAAGTGGATGCTGGAGGACCCGCGCGTCAACTTCGCGATCTCTACCCGGGGCGCGAAACCGGGGCTGGACCACTTTGGCATGCAGACCGACGACGCGGCCGAACTGGCCGAGCTCAAGGCGCGCGCCGAGGCGGCCGACATGGCCCTGCTGGACGAGGGCAGCACCACCTGCTGCTACGCCCGCAGCGAAAAACACTGGGTGACCGACCCGCAGGGCATTGCGTGGGAACATTTCCATACCCTGGGCGACATCCCGGTCTTCAACGAAGCCAGCGCGCCAGCCGCAGCAGGTGCCTGCTGCGCGCCTGCGGCGGCATCCGCCCCTACGGTGGCCCGGGCCGCATGCTGCGGCCCCGCCACATCCCCCACATCCCCTGCAACCAAAGCTGCTTGCTGCTGAGAGGCTTCCATGAGACCGCTGAACGTTCTTTTCCTCTGCACCCACAACTCCGCCCGCAGCATCCTGGCCGAGGCGTTGCTCAACAACATGGCGCCGGGCCGGTTCCACGCCTACTCGGCAGGCAGCAGCCCGCGAGACAACCAGCAACCCAACCCGCTGGGCCTTCAGGCGCTGCAGGCCGCTGGCATTGCGACCGAAGGCCTGCGCAGCAAAAGCTGGGACGAGTTCGCCGCCCCGGGCGCTCCGGCCATGGATCTCATCATCACCGTCTGCGACAACGCGGCGGGCGAGGTGTGCCCTTTCTGGCCGGGCCATCCGGCCACGGCGCATTGGGGCTATGCCGACCCGTCCGAGGGGGATGGGTCGGAGGACGAAAAGCGCGAGGCCTTCCGCAAGACCCTGCATGCCATCCACCAGCGGCTTGAGCTGCTCATCAACCTGCCTGCTGACAAGTTGGAAAAAAGCCTGCTGCAAAGCACGGCCCGTGCGCTGTCGCAGCACGCCGTGGCGCCATGAGCGCGCACTGCGAAGCGGCGGTGCCGCCAGCGCCGGGCGTGCCGGTGCCCGCGCCCATGAGTGTGTTCGAGCGCTACCTCACGGTCTGGGTGTTCCTGTGCATCGTGGTGGGCATTGCACTGGGGCAGTTCTTCCCTGGTGTTTTCCAGGCCGTGGGCCGGATGGAGATCGCCCAGGTCAACCTGCCCGTGGGGCTGCTGATCTGGGTGATGGTCATCCCCATGCTGGTGAAAGTGGACTTTGGCGCGCTGGGCGAGGTGCGCAAGCACGCCCGGGGCATTGGGGTGACGCTGGTGGTGAACTGGCTGGTCAAGCCATTCTCGATGGCGTTTCTGGGCTGGCTGTTCATTCGCCACTGGTTTGCGCCGTACCTGCCGGCGGACCAGCTGGACAGCTACATCGCGGGCCTCATCCTGCTGGCGGCGGCACCGTGCACGGCCATGGTGTTTGTGTGGAGCCGCCTCACCGGGGGCGACCCGCTGTTCACGCTGTCGCAGGTGGCGCTGAACGACAGCATCATGGTGATTGCATTTGCGCCGCTCGTGGCCTTTTTGCTGGGCATCTCGGCCATCATCGTGCCGTGGGACACCTTGTTGACCTCGGTGGTGCTCTACATCGTGATTCCGGTGGTGCTGGCCCAATGGCTGCGCCGGTCGCTGCTGGCCAAGGGCACGGTGGTGTTCGACGCGGTCATGGCACGCATGGGGCCTTGGTCCATTGCCGCGCTGCTGGCCACGCTGGTGCTGCTGTTTGCGTTCCAGGGCGAGGCCATCCTGCAGCAGCCGCTGGTGATCGCCCTGCTGGCCGTGCCCATCCTGATCCAGGTGTTTTTCAATGCCGGGCTGGCGTACTGGCTCAACCGCGCCGTGGGCGAGAAGCACAACATTGCCTGCCCCTCGGCGCTGATCGGTGCCTCCAACTTTTTTGAGCTGGCGGTGGCGGCCGCCATCAGCCTGTTCGGCTTTCACTCGGGCGCCGCGCTGGCCACCGTGGTGG
>JADMJR010000013.1 GCA_018780365.1 Acidovorax sp.
CCCTCTGGGGGTTGTGAATGAATCCGCGATTCTAGCCGCTTAAGGAGAAGCCCCTCAACGACCCGCCGTCCGGATGAACCGGCGTTAACTTTCAACAACTACATGTACATGCCGCCATTGACGTGCAACTCCTGCCCCGTCACATAGCCAGCCTCGCGCGAAGCCAGGTAGGCCACCGCATGCGCGACGTCCGAAGGCTTGCCCATATGGCCCAACGGGATCTGCGCATTGAGCGCTTTTTGCTGGTCTTCGGGCAATACGGAGGTCATGTCGGTCTCGATGAAACCTGGTGCTACGCAGTTCACCGTGATGCTGCGGCTGCCCAGTTCACGGGCCAGCGCTCGCGTCATGCCGGCCACACCGGCCTTGGCCGCCGCATAGTTGGCCTGGCCCGGATTGCCCGATGCACCCACCACGCTGGTGATGCTGATGATGCGCCCAAAGCGCTGCTTCATCATCGGGCGGATCGCGGCGCGGCTCACACGGAAAACGGCCTTGAGATTGGTGTCCAGCACCGCATCCCAGTCGTCGTCCTTCATGCGCATGGCCAGGGTATCGCGGGTGATGCCCGCGTTGTTCACCACCACGTGCAGGCCCCCCTGCTGCTTGACGATGGCATCCATCAGCGCTTCGACAGCCGCAGCATCGTTCACATTCAGATTGGCACCCCGACAGCCGGGGTAGGCCGACAAGGCCTGGCTGATACGCTCAGCCCCCTCGTCCGAGGTCGCAGTGCCCACCACCTGGTAGCCGCGCACCGCCAGCTCCAAAGCGATCGCAGCACCAATGCCGCGCGATGCGCCAGTAACCAGCGCCACCTGCGCCGCTGATGAAGATTGCGTCATGCCAACAACTCCCGGGTTTCGGCCAGCGTGGCCGGATCAAACAATGCAATACCGACCAGTTCGGGGTCGATGCGCTTGGTCAGGCCCGCCAACACCTTGCCGGGGCCACATTCAACAATATGGGAGACACCACGCGCCTTGAGTGCATGTACACACTCCACCCAGCGCACCGGGCCGAAAGCCTGGCGGTACAGCGCATCCCGAATGGCGCCTGCATCCTGCTGCACCAGCACATCGACGTTGTTGAGCACCGGAATCTGGGGCACCGCCAGCACCACATCGGCCAAAGCCACGCGCAGTTTCTCGGCGGCAGGCTTCATCAAGCTGGAGTGAAAAGGCGCCGACACCGGCAAAGGCAAAGCGCGTTTCGCGCCAGCCGCTTTGAGCATTTCGCACGCCTTGTCCACCCCGGCTTTGGTGCCGGCGATCACGGTCTGGACCGGATCGTTGAAGTTGACGGCCTCGACCACTTCCGGGGTACCTGCCCCGAAAGAGGCCACGGCCTCAGCGCAACCCGCGATGACCCTGGAAGCCTCCATCCCCAGGATGGCCGCCATGGCGCCCGTGCCCACCGGCACGGCCTCCTGCATGGCGGCAGCCCGCAAACGCACCAGCGGCGCGGCCTGCGCCAGCGTCAGCACACCCGCAGCCACCAGGGCCGAATACTCACCAAGCGAGTGGCCAGCCACTGCCACCGGGGCGGCTCCGCCCTCGGCGCGCCAGGCACGCCAGGCCGCCACGGCGGCCACCAACATCACTGGCTGGGTGTTGGTGGTCAGGGCCAGCGCCTCCTTGGGGCCTTCCTTGATCAGCAGGCCCACATCCTCGCCCAGGGCGTCCGATGCTTCCTGCAGGGTCTGTGCCACCACGGGGTGATCGCCCCAACCATCGAGCATGCCCACGGACTGGGAACCCTGTCCGGGAAAGACAAATGTAAAAGACGTCATGAAAAATCCAGAAACATGAGAGAAATTGGATGCTACCGCCCGTCCATATTGGACTTCAAGCTACAATTTCAGGAGCACAGCACCCCAGGTGAACCCACCACCCACCCCTTCCAGCAGCAGCGTCTCGCCCTTCTGGACCTGGCCTGAGCGCACCGCATGATCAAGCGCCAACGGGATGGATGCCGCCGAGGTGTTGCCATGCTGATCCACAGTGACCACCACCTTGTCCATGGACATCTTCAGCTTGCGGGCCGTGCCTTGCATGATGCGGATGTTGGCCTGGTGCGGAATCAGCCAGTCGATGTCGGCCTCGGTCAGCCCCGCCTTGGCAAGGGCAGCATGGGCGGCTTTTTCCAACACCCCTACGGCCAGCTTGAAAACCGCCTGCCCATCCATCTTGAGGACGGGATCGCCCAGCACCTGGCCACCCGACACATTGCCAGGGACACACAAGATACCTACATGCTTGCCATCGGCGTGAAGATCACTCGACAGGATGCCCGGGGTTTCCGACGCCTCCAGCACCACAGCGCCGGCACCATCCCCAAACAGCACGCAGGTGGTACGGTCGTTGAAATCCAGGATGCGGCTGAAAACCTCAGCGCCAATGACCAGTGCACGGTTGGCTGCACCTGTCTGGATCATGGCATCGGCCACGGCGAGTGCATAGACAAAACCACTGCACACGGCCTGCACATCAAAGGCCGGGCAGCCATTGGCCCCGAGCTTGTTCTGCAAGATACAAGCGACCGAAGGGAACACCATGTCTGGCGTGGACGTGGCCACGATGATCAGATCGATGTCTGTGGGCTGCAGTCCGGCCGCCTGCAAGGCGTTGCGCGCAGCCTCCACGCCCAGATCACTGCTGGTCACGTCGGGGGCTGCAAAGTGGCGCGCCCGGATGCCCGTGCGCTCCACAATCCATTCATCCGAGGTTTCGATGCCGCGTTGGCCCAGTTCGGCCACCAGATCGGCGTTGGTCAGCCGGCGGGGAGGCAGATAGCTGCCAGTGCCGGTAATGCGGGAGTAGCGTCTCATCAATGTGTCGTCGCCGCTACGCCAGGCTGGGGCTGGGCATCTGCAGGCACCAGAAGAGGCGCCGCATGCGCAATCCGGGTCCGGACACGGTCGAGCAGGTTGTTGCGGGCTGCATCATACGCCCGGTTCAAAGCCTGCTCGAAAGCCATCGCATCGGCCGATCCGTGGCTCTTGAAAACCAGTCCGCGCAGGCCGAGCAGCGCCGCACCGTTGTACCGGCGGTAGTCCATGCGCTTCATGAGCGCTTTTAAGATCGGATAAGCAACGATCGCGGCCATTTTGGTAAGAATATGGCGCGAGAACTCGGTTTTGAGCGCGCCAATGATCATCGAGGCCACACCTTCGCTGGCCTTGAGCGCCACATTGCCCACAAAACCGTCACACACCACGATATCCACGGTGCCCTTGAAAATGTCATTGCCTTCGACATTGCCATAAAAGTTCAAATCACCGGAACTGGCAGCAGATCGCAGCAGTTCGCCGGCCTTTTTGATGACTTCGCTGCCCTTGATGACTTCTTCGCCAATATTCAGCAACCCCACCGTGGGCTCACCGCCCTCCTGGAGCACCGAAACCAGGGCAGAGCCCATCACGGCGAACTGCAGCAGATGCTCCGCCGAGCAGTCCACATTGGCCCCGAGGTCCAGCACCGTGGTGGCACCGCCCGTGGCGTTGGGCAACTGGGTGGCAATGGCTGGGCGGTCAATGCCGTCCAATGTCTTGAGAATGTAGCGGGCAATCGCCATCAGCGCGCCCGTATTGCCTGCAGAGACGGCCGCCGAGGCCGTGCCATCCTTGACCTGCTGGATGGCCACGCGCATCGAAGAATCTTTCTTCCTGCGCAGGGCAACCTCCACCGGATCATCCATGGCCACCACTTCGGAGGCAGGAACGATGGTGGCACGGTCGTGCGAAAACGATTGCAAACTATCCGCCAGGCCGACAAGCAGCAAGCGGGCGTCAGGGTGGTGGTCGAGAAACTGGCGGCACGCCGCGAGCGTGACGCGGGGGCCGTGGTCGCCCCCCATGCAGTCAACAGCCAGTGTGATCATGGGCGACTTGTCCGGTCGGCCAAACAGGCCGGAAGATAAATACGACGGTCAAAACAAAGGCCCGCGCTACATTAAGTGTAGCAACGGGCCTTTGGATGGGGCGAAAGTCAGGCTTCAGACTTGTTCTTCAGCACCTGACGGCCACGGTAGAAGCCGTTGGGGCTGATGTGGTGACGCAGGTGCGTTTCACCAGTGGTGGGTTCCACAGCAATGCCTGGCACATTCAGGGCATTGTGCGAGCGGTGCATGCCGCGCTTGGAAGGGGACTTTTTGTTTTGCTGAACGGCCATGATGGCTCCTGATCTTGAGTAGGTTGGTAAAAACGCGATCAGCCCAAAAGACACGATGGGATTCGCGTGAAGCCCACGATTATAACCCAAATGATTTTCGGGTCACCCAATCACCCCTTGTCATCCTTGCGCAATGCGGCGAGCGCAGCAAAAGGATTGGGCTTTTCGTCATTGGCTTCCTCAAAATCGTCGTCGGAAGAAGCCAGCGGCACAACCGTAGGGCACTCGTCGTGTTTGGGCACCACAGGCAAGGCCATCAACAGCTCGTCTTCAATGAGTTCGTGCAGGTCGAATTCGCGGCTCATGGCAAGCAAATCTTCCTCGCTCTCATCGTCCAGCGCCTCGGCCGTGGCCTCGTCCGCCACAAAGCGAAACTCGCGGTCCACCTCCAGCGGCACATCCACCGGAGTCATGCAGCGCTGACATTCCATAGGGAAACTGGCACGCACCTTGATATGCAGCCATACCTGCCCCGCGCCGCCGAGCGCTGTGCGCACTTCACCCACAGCCTCCCAGTCCACCAAGAGATCCGGGTGCAGGCCTTTGGCCTCCTGGGCCAGGCGTTCGTACTTCAACAGCGAGTCATGGCCCGCCAGCCGTCCGCCCGCCTGTGCAAAGGCTTTCACGTCCAGGCGCTGCGGGGAGAATTCCTTGGTCATGGCGGCAGTGTAAGAGAATCGGCGCATGCATCAATCCCCTCCCCTGCAACGCCCTCTGGTATTGGGCTCTACCTCGCGCTACCGGCGTGAATTGCTCCAGCGGTTGAACCTGCCTTTTGACGTCACCGCCCCGGAAGTGGACGAAGCCCCCCTGCCCGGCGAAGCCCCCCGTGCTCTGGCCTTGCGCCTGGCGCTTGCCAAAGCGCGCGCCGTGGCGCGGCAGCACCCCGAAGCCGTGGTGATCGGCTCCGACCAGGTGGCCGATCTCGCCGGCGAGCCGTTGGGCAAGCCGGGCTGCCATGAACGTGCGGTGCAGCAGTTGCGCCAGATGCGTGGCCAGACAGTGATTTTCCAGACCGCCGTGGCCGTGGTATGCGCCGCCACGGCCTTTGAACAGGTGGAGCTGGCCCCTGTGGAAGTGCAGTTCCGCGCCCTGTCCGATGAAGAAATTGAGCGCTACCTGCGCACCGAACAACCCTACGACTGCGCGGGCAGCGCCAAGAGCGAAGGCCTGGGCATTGCGCTTCTCGACGCCATCCACAGCGACGACCCCACGGCCCTCATTGGCCTGCCGCTGATCCGCACCTGCCGCATGCTCCGCGCTGCAGGGCTGGTGCTGCCATGATGAAACACCCCCTGAGTCGCTTTGCGCCGCCCCCCTCTCCTTCGGGAGGGGCGCGCACCCAGTGGCCTGGCAACGCCAGTTCTACGGGTGCATTTTCCTGGGCCACGCCAGTTTCCAGGGCTGCAGATACTGCGCAGCCCAATAGAGACCAACGATGAATACCAAAACCGGAACCCTGTTCCTGGTGCCCGCGCCACTCGACTTTGGCTGCGACAGCCAGGCCCCGCTTCAGGATGCGCTGCCCACCAGCACCCTGCAGGCCGCCGCGCGGCTCACCCACTGGGTCTGCGAGAACGCCAAGAGCACCCGCGCCTACCTCAAGCGTGTGGATGCCCTGCACCCCCTGGCCGCCCCCCTTCAGCAGCAGCAAATCACCGAGCTGCCGCGCGAGGTGCACAAGAAAGGCGACCACGGCGACAAAGGCTCGGCCCCGTTCGATGCCCGCCCGCTGCTCGCTGCGGCCCTGGCAGGGCACGACATGGGGCTGGTCAGCGAGGCAGGCATGCCTGCCGTGGCCGACCCCGGTTCGTCCGTGGTGCGTGCGGCACACGATCTCGATATCCCCGTTGTCCCCCTGGTGGGCCCGGTGTCGCTGCTGCTGGCGCTGGCGGCCAGCGGATTGAACGGGCAGAACTTCGCGTTTGTTGGCTACCTGCCCCAAGACAGCCAGGAACGCATCCAGCGCATCAAGGAGCTGGAAGGCCTGGCCCTCAAGACAGGACAGACCCAGCTTTTCATCGAAACCCCGTACCGCAACGCCGCCCTGTGGCAGGCCCTGGTGCAGGCGCTACAGCCCCACACCCGCCTGGCGCTGGCCAGCGGGCTGACGCTGCCCGACGCACGCATCCGCAGCCAACTGGTACGGCAATGGCGCCAGCAGCCCGCACCTCCCGACAACCGCACACCTGTCGTTTTTGCACTGGGCCGCTGAGTACGAACCACTCAATTGCTATAATTTTTATAGCAATCAGCGCTTTTATAAATCAGGCGCCAGGGCCAATATTCTTTGTGAATTGAATGGCAAGGCCGGCGGGCCGGACAGCCAAAGAATCACCCGCCTTCCAACCCTCGGAGGCCAGCTGCGCCACACCACGCGCGCTCATACGAAAAATGCCCCGGATGGAATCTCCACCCGGGGCATTTTTTTGTGAAGGGCCCGCAGGCCAGGGCCGAGGGGTGTCAGCGCAGCTGAGGTCCAGCCAAGGACAGCGACTTCACTGCGCCCACACCAATCGCTGCACCAAAACGCTTGACCAGCCGTTCAGCTACGTTGTCGCGGCGGGTGTAGTCGATGATGTCTTCGGCCTTCACCACTTCGCGCGCCACGTAGTCCAGGTTGCCCAGCTTGTCGGCCAAGCCCATTTCCACAGCCTGCTGGCCGGTCCAGAACAGGCCGCTGAAGGTATCGGGCGTGGTCTTGAGGCGGTCGCCACGCCCCGCTTTCACCACGGCGATGAACTGCTGGTGGATCTGGTCGAGCATGGTCTGCGCATAGGCGCGCTGCTTTTCGGTCTGCGGGCTGAAGGGGTCCAGGAAGCCCTTGTTCTCGCCAGCGGTCAGCAGGCGGCGCTCCACGCCCACCTTCTCCATGACACCGGTGAAGCCAAAGCCGTCCATCAACACGCCGATGCTGCCCACGATGCTGGCCTTGTCCACGTAGATGTCGTCGGCGGCGGCGGCGATGTAGTAGGCGGCCGAGGCGCAGGTTTCTTCCACCACGGCATAGATCGGCTTGTTGTGCTTGGCCTTCAGGCGAACGATCTCGTCGTTGATGATGCCTGCCTGCACCGGGCTGCCGCCGGGTGAGTTGATGAGCAGCACCAGCGCCTGCGAGCCCTCGTCCTCCAGCGCGCTGCGCATGGCGGCCACGACGAACTCGGCACTTGCCTCGGCGCCGCTGGCGATCTCGCCCTTGATATCCACCACCGCCGTGTGCGGAGCACTTTTGCTTGCACTGGGCGATGCCTGGCGCAGGGCCACGAAGGCAACGGCGGCAATCAGCACCAGCCAGGCCAGGCGAAAGAAGATCTTCCAGCGGCGGGCGCTGCGTTGCTCATGGAGGGCAGAGAAGGCCAGCTTTTCCAGCGTGGCGCGCTCCCAGCCGGGTTCACGCGATGAATCGCTCACAGTTGCTCCTGAATTTGTAGCTACTTGCGCCCACAGGTCGGGCGCGGGATTGCTTTTTGGGTCAAAGCCCGAAGAGCCGGGCTGCTGGGGGTCGGTCATGTCATGCGTCCTGGGCTCTGCCCCGGCTTGGGTGCCTGCGCGTCGCGCTGGCTGGCGCCGGGTGGCAGCACAAAAGGTATTTCCACTGGATTGTTAGAACTCTACGGGTCGTAGGTTATAGGCAGTATGCCAGTGCACCACACCATCACTTTCTGACAAAGCAATTTTCACCAGCCCGCCCCGGCAAGGGCCACCCGCGCACTGGCCCGTGTGGGGCAGGTAGGCCGCCCCGTGTGTGGCGCACAGCAGCCACTGGCCGGTGTCGTCAAAAAATCGGCCGGGCTGGTAGTCCATCTCCATCGCCACGTGCGTGCAGCGGTTCAGGTAGGCATGGGGCAGGCCCCGGTAACGGATGGCAAAGGCCCGGCAGGTCTGGCCTGCGTAATGCACGTCAAACGGAACCGCCAGGCCACCATCGACCAGTTCGGCGCTGTGGCACAAGGGGACAAGCTGCTCAGGAAGGGTCGTCATGGGGACTGGGCGGACTCTGGCGTGGCGTCGGGGCCGGGAAGATAGCGCCCGGGCATCCACCGGTGCCTGGGTGGGTGGCTTCAGGCTTCCTGCAGCAGCCAGTCATGCAGTTCGCGCACCGAATGGGTCACCTGCAAGGGGTTCAGCACGTGGAACGCATCAGGCTCATGGGCCCCGTAGCTCACCCCCACGCTGGCGCAGCCGGCGTTGACGGCCATCTGCAAATCATGGGTGGTGTCCCCGATCATGAGCAGGCGTTCAGGCGCCACGTCAAACTCAGCCATCAGTTCCTGCAGCATCAAGGGGTGTGGCTTGCCGGCGGTCTGGTCGGCCGTGCGTGAGCCGTCGAACACACCGCGCAGGTCCACGGAGTGCAGTGCGTCATCCAGCCCGCGCCGGCTTTTGCCCGTGGCCACGGCCAGCAGGTGACCACGCTCGCGCAGGTCGTTCAGCATCGGCAACACGCCGTCAAACAGGCTCAGATCATCCTGGTGCTGGATGTAATGAAAGCGGTAGCGGTTGCCCAGGTCGTTGTATTTTTCAGGCGGCACGTCCGGTGCCGCATGGGCCAGCGCCTGCATCAGGCCCATGCCGATCACATAGGCCGCCTCCTTGTCGGTGGGCACGGTGCCCCCGACATCACGCACCGCCGCCTGGATACAGCGCACGATGATGGCGGTGGAGTCGAACAGGGTGCCATCCCAGTCAAAGGCGATGAGATCGAAACGGCGCGGACGGAAAGTTTTGGCGGGCATGGAGGGGTTCTTCGCGCTGGATCGTCAGGCGGGGGAGACAAAATCGGCCAGCTCGGGCGGCAGCTCGGCATTCAGAGCCACCCGTTCACCCGAGGCGGGATGATTGAACTGTAACCGCCAGGCATGCAAAAACATGCGCTTCATCCCCTGCTTTTGCAGGCGCTTGTTCAGCTCAAAGTCGCCGTATTTGTCGTCGCCCACGATGGCGTGGCCCTGGCTGGCCAGGTGCACGCGGATCTGGTGCGTGCGGCCGGTCTTGATAGTCACCTCCAGCAGCGACATGGCGGGCAGCCCCTGTGCAGCGCGCGCGGGCACGGAGCTGCGCACCTTGACCAGCGTGATGGAACGCATGCCGTCCGGGTCGTCGGCCGCGGTCACACGCACACGGCGCTCGCCATCGGCCTGCAGGTACTTGTGCAGTGGCAGGTCGATGACCTTCTTGTTGGCCGGCCACGCGCCCGTCACGAGTGCCAGATAGGTCTTGCCCGTCTCGCGTTCGCGGAACTGGTCTTGCAGGTGAGTGAGCGCTGACCGTTTCTTGGCCACCAGCAGGATGCCCGAGGTGTCGCGGTCCAGCCGGTGCACCAGCTCCAGAAACTTGGCGCCTGGCCGGGCCTGGCGCAACTGTTCGATCACGCCGAAACTCACCCCGCTGCCGCCATGCACCGCCACGCCGGCAGGCTTGTCGATGGCGATCAGGTGCTCGTCTTCGAGCAGGATGGGGAATTCGCGCGCGGGCGCGGGGCGCTCGGCCTTCTCGGCCACCTTGTCGGAGATGCGCACAGGCGGCAGGCGCACCTGGTCGCCCGCTTCCACCCGCGTGTCGGCGCTGGCACGGCCCTTGTTGATGCGCACCTCGCCGCTGCGGATGATGCGGTAGACATGCGTTTTTGGCACACCCTTCAAGTGGCGTATCAAAAAGTTATCGAGCCGCTGGCCGGCGGAGTCAGCATCCACTTCCACCAGGCGGGCTGCGGGAAGCCCCGCAGGGGCTGTGGGCGGTTTGGCCCCTATAATGTGTTTCACCTGCGCGTTGTTATGTAAGTGGTTGATTTGTCTGGAGTTTAGTCCACACAACCCTTGCACTGGCGCAGGAAGGTCGATGCCAGCGGGCGTCGTGCGCGCAGATTGCAGGCCAGATGCCTGTGGTGGCCAGCACGCCGTGCGGCGGGCTGACAGATTGAAACACTGATACGGAATCCCCCAAGCTGGCAGATGTTCCCTACCCGGGCGCAGCCTGCCAGCGGATCAAAGCGAGCATGTGGTTGTTGATGGCATGGATGGTGACCCTGTGGCGGAGGCTGCGGCCTTTGGCTGCATGCTCAAAATCGCCCTCAGCGCACAGCCAGCAAGCGCAATCAGCTACTCTTTTGCTAGCAAAACTGCGTTCCTACCACTCGCCCCCATCCACGCGCCCCTGCCTCCCGATGCTGCGCTAGAGCGCGGCAGATCATTGGCATCCCCGGCAATTCCCTTCGTTTCGATGCGTCAGTCCAGGCATTCACAGCTCCTGTAGAGCTTGTTGTATTGGTTTGGAAACTGTGGGCAGCAGCCCGCGCAGCCCTCCCTGTGGGTCAGGTGGGCTGCACCGCTGCTGTCCGCGAAACACTGAAGGAATCGCATCATGAAGCGGATGCTCATCAACGCCACGCAGCCCGAAGAACGGCGCCTGGCCATCGTCGACGGACAAAAACTCCTCGACTACGAAATCGAAATCGAAGGGCGCGAGCAGCGCAAGGGCAACATCTACAAGGCCGTCGTCACGCGCGTCGAGCCCTCGCTGGAAGCCTGTTTCGTCGACTACGGCGAAGACCGCCACGGCTTCCTGCCGTTCAAGGAAATCTCGCGCAGCTACTTCACCCCCGGTGTCTCGC
>JADMJR010000174.1 GCA_018780365.1 Acidovorax sp.
CCGTGCATTTCGGCCACGCGCTGAAGAACACGCTGGTGCCGGTGATGACCATCACCGGCCTGCAGCTCGGTGGCCTGATCGCCTTTGCCATCATCACCGAGACGGTGTTCCAGTGGCCTGGCATGGGCCTGCTGTTCATTCAGGCGGTGACCTTTGCCGACATCCCCGTGATGGCCGCCTACCTCTGCCTGATCGCCCTGATTTTTGTGGTGATCAACCTGGTGGTGGACTTGTTGTACTTTGCGGTGGACCCCCGCCTGCGCGTTGGCAAGGCGGGAGGCCACTGATGCAAGGCCCTCGTCTGAAGGCGGGTGGACGGGCGTTTGCACACATTGCCCAGTTCCACCCGGAGCTGACGGCACTGCGGCGTGATCTGCACGCCCACCCCGAACTGGGCTTCGAGGAAATCTACACCAGCCAGCGTGTGAAAGAGGCCCTGAAGCTCTGTGGTGTGGACGAGGTCCATGACGGTATCGGGCGCACAGGGGTTGTGGGCGTTATCCGGGGGCGCAGCACGTCCAGCGGCAGCGTGGTGGGCCTGCGCGCCGACATGGACGCGCTGCCCCTGGCCGAGCACAACGACTTCTCCTGGAAGTCGTGCAAGCCCGGCCTCATGCACGGCTGTGGCCACGACGGCCACACCGCCATGCTGGTGGGCGCTGCGCGCTACCTGGCCGAAACCCGCAACTTCGACGGCACGGCCGTGCTGGTGTTCCAGCCTGGCGAAGAAGGTTTTGCCGGTGCCCGCGTGATGATGGAAGACGGTCTGTTCGACCGGTTTCCGGTGCAGTCCATCTATGCCATGCACAACTGGCCGGCCATGAAGCCTGGCACCGTGGGCATCAACTCCGGCCCCATGATGGCGGCGGCCGACCGCTTCACCATCGAGATCACGGGCCGTGGCGGTCACGGGGCCCATGCCTACCAGACGGTGGATGTGGTGGTCGTGGCCGCGCACATCATCACGGCGGCGCAAAGCATCGTCTCGCGCAACGTGCGCCCCATTGAAAGCGCCGTGGTCAGCCTGTGCGCCGTGCAGGCGGGCGACCTGGGTGCTTTCAGTGTGTTGCCCGGCTCCGCCACCCTGGTGGGCACCGTGCGCACGTTCGACCCGTTGGTGCAGGAGATGGTGGAAAAGCGCCTCAAGGAGCTGTGCAATGCCATCGCCCTGGGTTTTGGCGCCACGGCCACCGTCCACTATGAGCGCATCTACCCGGCCACGATCAACAGCGAAAGCGAAGCCATTTTTGCGGGCGATGTCGCTGAATCCCTGCTGGGCGCCGACCATGTGGTGCGCGACCTGGAGCCCAGCATGGGCGCCGAGGATTTCGCCTTCATGCTCCAGACCCGCCCAGGCGCCTACCTGCGCCTTGGCCAGGGCACAGGCGCCAGTGGCAGTGCGTTGCACAACAGCCGCTACGACTTCAACGACGACATCCTGCCACTGGGCTCCGCGTTGCACGCCAGCCTGATCGAGCAGTCGATGCCGCTGGCCATGCCCTGAGGGTCGGTCTCTCAGCGCAACGCCACCGCCACCACCCATCCAACTGGATGAACCAACCCCACTTTCGCATCCCTTTTCACTACGAGGAGATTTCCATGAAATTCCAGAAAAAAGTTGCCCTTAGCGTGTTGTTTGCTGCAATGGCAGCGGCCAGCCTGGTTGCCAATGCGCAGACCATCCGGGTTGCCAACCAGGGTGACTCGCTGTCCATGGACCCGCACTCCCTCAACGAATCGCTCCAGCTGAGCGTGACCGGCAACGTGTACGAACCCCTGGTGGGCCGCAACAAGGACCTGAGCCTGGCCCCAGCGCTGGCCACCGCCTGGAAGCAGACCTCGCCCACCGTGTGGCGCTTCGAGCTGCGCAAGGGCGTGCAATTCCATGACGGCACTCCCTTCACGGCCGACGACGTGGTGTTCAGCTTTGGACGCACCCAGGTGGAAGGCTCGGACATGAAGAGCTACACCAACGACTTCAAGGAAG
>JADMJR010000236.1 GCA_018780365.1 Acidovorax sp.
AGGTGGTGCGTGAGCAGCACGGCGACCAGCCCATAGATAAACGTCAGCACCGCCACCGTGGCCGCCATCACGCCAAAGGTCGGCAAACCCTGGTGGCGGGCCGGGTCCACAAACAGCGGAAAGAACGCCATGTAGAACACGATGGCCTTGGGGTTGAGCAAGGTGATCAGCCCGGCCTGCTTGAAGTAGTGGCGCGGCTGGATGTTGAGGATGGGTTGCGCCCCCGGCTTGGCCGTGAGCATCTTGAAGCCCAGCCAGGCCAGGTAGGCTGCGCCCAGCCACTGCACTGCATTGAACGCCGTGGGGTACGTGGCCAGCAAGGCCGCCACTCCGGCCACCGCCGCCCACATCAGCACCTGGTCACCCGCGATCACGCCCATCGTGGCCGCCAGGCCACCGCGCACGCCGCCCTTGCTGGTGGAGGTGATGAGTGCCAGATTGCCGGGGCCTGGAATGAGCAGGAACAACACAATGGAGGCGACAAAGGCGCCGTAGTCTGCGATGCCAAACATGATCTCTCCCGGTGTGCTGGATGGGTGCTCAGAGGATGCACCCGCAATGAGGAGCCGAGTTTACGCGACCACCCAGCCCCTGCCGCTGAAAAGTCAACGTCCGGGTTCAGGCTGGCTTCATCCAGATGATGCAGCGCCCGGCGTCAAGACCGGGGACGGTGAGCTGTTCCACGTGAAACACTGACACATCGGCGGGGAGCGCCGCAATTTCATCCTCGGGGTGTTTGCCCTTCATGGCCAACCAGACGCCGTGGGGCACCACCAGCGCAGCCCGCGACCAGGTCACGAAGTCGGGCAGCGAAGCAAAGGCGCGACAGCTGATGATGTCAAAGGGTGTTGTCAGCGTCTCGACCCGCGCGTGCACGCCATGCAGGTTGCGCAGCTTGAGAGTCACCGCCGCCTGCTGGATGAACGCCGCCTTCTTGCCCACGGTGTCTACGCAGCTCACATCCACCTCCGGGCAGCAGACGGCAAACACCACTCCGGGCAGGCCTCCGCCCGAGCCGACGTCGAGCAAGCGCACAGCGTGGTGGCCCTCCCCTGCCAGCACTGCAACGTAGCGGCGCAGCGGTGGCACAGCGGCCAGGCTGTCCAGCAGATGGTGCGTCATCATCTCCTGCGGATCGCGCACCGAGGTCAGGTTGTAGACCTTGTTCCACTTCTGCAGCAGTGCCAGAAAGTCCATCAACAGGGTGATCTGGGCGTCGGTCAGACCCAGGGCCAAGGCATCGGCCCCTGCCTGCAGCTGTTGGCGCAAGCTGTCGTTTGTCACTGCCGTCGTCATGCCGCCACTTCCCCCTCTGCCTTGGCAGCCGCAGCCGCCGCAAACTCCTTGAACCCGCCCTTCTTGAGATGCACCATCAGCAGCGAGATCGCCGCCGGGGTGATGCCCGTGATGCGCGAGGCGTGGCCCAGGGTTTCGGGCCGGTGGCGACTGAGCACCTGGCGTGCCTCGATGCTCAGGGCCGTGACTTGCATGTAATCCAGTTCGGCCGGCAAACGCAGCTTTTCAAAATGTGCAGCACGCTCCACTTCGTCCTTCTGGCGGTCGATGTAGCCCGAATACTTGGCGGCAATCTCCACCTGCTCCACCACGGGCTCACTCAGGGGCCCCAGCGTTTCACGTGAAACATCGTTGGTCGCGTATTTGCCACCGTCCATGGACACCAGATTGGCGTAGTTCACATCGGGGCGGCGCAGCAGCTCGAACAGGTTGTATTCATGCTCAATGCTCTTGCCCAGCACCCGCTCCGACTCTGCCGCAGGCAGGCTGCGCGGATTCACCCAGGTGGCTTTCAGGCGTTCTGTTTCACGTGAAACAGCGTCCCGCTTGCGGCTGAACGCATCCCAGCGCGCGTCGTCCACCAAGCCCATGCGGCGCCCTGCTTCCGTCAGGCGCATGTCCGCGTTGTCCTCGCGCAGCTGCAGGCGGAACTCGGCCCGGCTGGTGAACATGCGGT
>JADMJR010000303.1 GCA_018780365.1 Acidovorax sp.
TTCAGCTGGGCGCTGGCCAGCCGCTATGCCCACGCGCAAAGCGCAGCCGTGCAAGGGCCTGAGCAACTGCGCATTGGCTATCAGAAGTCGGCCGTCAACCTCGTCATCCTCAAGCAGCAGGGCGTGCTGGAAAAACGCTTTCCGGGCACGCGGATCAGCTGGCTGGAGTTCCCGGCTGGGCCGCAGCTGCTGGAGGCGCTGTCGGTCGGCAGCCTCGAATTCGGCCTGACCGGCGACTCGCCCCCCGTGTTTGCCCAGGCCGCTGGCAAAGACCTGTTGTATGTAGGCGCCGAGCCACCCAAGCCCGACAGCTCCGCGCTGCTGGTGCTCAATGATTCGCCACTGCGCACCCTGGCCGACATCAAGGGTCGCCGCGTGGCAGTGCAAAAAGGCAGCAGCGCGCACTACCTGCTGGTCAAGGCGGTCGAGCGGGCAGGGCTGCAGTGGGCCGACATCCAACCGGTCTACCTCACACCCGCCGATGCCCGCGCAGCGTTCGAGCGCAAAAGCGTCGATGCCTGGGCCATCTGGGACCCCTTCTACGCCGCCACCGAACTGGCGATCAAGCCGCGCGTGCTGGCCACGGGGCGCGACCTGGCCAGCAGCAACAACTCGTTCTACCTGGCCGCCCGCCCGTTTGTGCAAGCCCACCCCCAGGTGCTGCGCGTGCTGTTTGAAGAACTCAGCCGCGCCGACCGCCTGGCGCAAGAGGCGCGCAAGGACGCGATCAAGCTGATCGCCGACTTCAGTGGGCTGGACGCAGGCGTGGTCAGCCTGTTCATCCAGCGCCGTCCGTCGTCGCCCGTGGGGCTGCTCAGCACCGCCACCGTAACCGACCAGCAGCGCGTGGCCGATGCGTTCTTCAAGCTAGGGCTCATCCCCAAACCTGTGAACGTGGCCGACATCGTGTGGCGGCCTGCTGCCGCGCAACTGGCCGTTGCACCCGCGCAGTCCTGAGCCACAACTGCAAGAACACAACCGCAAACGACAACTTCGAGGCATCCATGAAAATTTTCTGGTTCATCCCCACCCACGGCGACAGCCGCTACCTGGGCACCGCCAAAGGCGCGCGCCAGCTCAACCACGACTACTTGAAGCAAGTAGCAGTGGCGGCTGACAGCCTGGGCTACGAAGGCGTGCTCATCCCCACTGGCCGCTCGTGCGAAGACCCGTGGGTGGTGGCGGCCAGCCTGCTGCCTGTCACGCGCAACCTCAAGTTTTTGGTGGCCGTGCGCCCCGGCCTGCACCAGCCCGCGCTGGCTGCGCGCATGGCGGCCACGTTCGACCGGCTCTCGGGCGGGCGCTTGCTCATCAACCTGGTCACCGGCGGCGACCAGGCCGAGCTGGAGGGCGACGGCGTGTTCCTGGACCACGCCACGCGCTACGAACAGTCGGCCGAGTTCATCCGCATCTGGCGCGAGATCCTCACGCGCAGCCACCGGGGCGAGAGCCTGGACTTTGAAGGCCAGCACCTCTCGGTGAAAGGGGCCAAGCTGCTCTTTCCACCGCTGCAGCAGCCCCACCCGCCCGTGTACTTTGGCGGCTCGTCGCCCGCCGCACACGACCTGGCGGCCGAGCAGGTGGAAACCTATCTGACATGGGGCGAGCCACCGGCTGAAGTCGCCAAAAAAGTGGCAGACGTGCGCGCGCGCGCCGCCAAACATGGCCGCACCGTCAACTTCGGCATCCGCCTGCACGTCATCGTGCGCGAGACCGATGAGCAGGCCTGGGCCGCAGCCGAGGAACTCATCAGCCATGTGGATGACGACACCGCGGTGCGCGCCCAGGCCGTGTTTGCGCGCATGGACTCCGAAGGCCAGCGCCGCATGGCCGCCTTGCACGCTGGTGGTGCCAAGCGCAGCCGCAAGGACCTGGAGATCAGCCCCAATCTGTGGGCCGGCGTGGGCTTGGTGCGTGGCGGTGCAGGCACCGCCCTGGTGGGCGACCCGCAGA
>JADMJR010000135.1 GCA_018780365.1 Acidovorax sp.
GAGAAGAAGACAACAGCCCCCTTGGCCTCATCCGCGCTGGTCGCCACCACCGTCAGCCCGTTCCTGGCCCCATTGAGCGTAGCCACCCCGCTGAACGCGGTCCTGGCCCCGTCCGGGCAGCTTTCGTTGAAGTTCACGCTGTAAGCCGCCGTGCTCGCTATCGCCGCCACGCTGCCCGCGTAGGTGCACCCCGTGGTCGAGTTGCCCACCACCACGCCCGTCGCCCCGATGCTCCACTGCATGCTCTGCGCGCTCCCCCCCGAGCTGGCGCTCCAGGTGCCTGCCGCCTCTGCCTGGACGGCGGGTGTGCTGAGCGTGTCGCTCTGTGTCAGGGCCAGGGCTGCTGCGTTCACCCCCGTGAAGGAGATGCTCTTGGGGCTGGCCGCCAGGGCCGTGGTGACCTGGCCTGTCACGGCCTGCCCCGCAACATTGCCTTGCCCCAGTGCATAGGACTTGCCGTTGGCGCTGCTGTCGCTGCGCACCACCAGCTTGACCAGTCGGCTGGCATCCTGGGCCAGCAGCCAGGCGCTGGCTGTGCCGGTGGCGTCGGGCACCACGATGGTGGTCATGGCCGGTGTCACGCCTGCGGCGGTGACCCAGCGTCCTTGGAGTTGGGTGGGGTCGATGGTGGGGCCGGATGTGCCCCCCCCGCCGCCACCTCCGCAGGCAGCAAGCAGGCCGGTCAGGGCCAGGGTGAGTGCGGCTGCGGTCAGTGTGCGATGGGTTGGGCTGGGCTTTTGCATCGGCGTGTTCGTTGGCATCGGTGTGTTCCGTTTCATGTTGTCAAAGGTTTGCAGGGGGGTGGGCTGCAGGGGCCGCTCAGAACCAGAAGGGGTGGTGCCCCATGTCCGGCGCCTGCCCCACGATCGACAGCGGCATGTGCCCCGGCGCCCCCGGGTCCGTGATGACCCCGTCCACCTTGCCGTCCGCATCGAACTGGCCTCCGTCCGTGATCTGGAAGTCCAGCCGCACCCGCCCGCCTTCCAGCACCATCTTGCCGCCATACGGCTCGCTGGCGATGTTGATCCAGGTGCCGGTGCTGTCCTGCTTCCAGTAGCCGTTCACCCCCAGCGCCGGGTCCAGGTACAGGCTGAAGCTTTCGCTGGTCTTGCCCGGGGCCAGCTCCACCGTGAAGCTCACCAGCCCGATGGGGGTTTGCAGCCCTGCGGGGGCGTCCGCTGGCGCGTCCTTCTGGGTCAGGCTGGTGATGCGGGAGTTGTCGTTGCCACTGCCCACCTTGCCGTTTTGGCTGCTGGCCACCAGGGTGGTGAAGGTGGGTGGGGCACTGCCGGGGTTGCTCACGCCTGTGGGGCTGAGCACAAAGCCGACGGAGCCGACCGAGGGCTGCTCGCTGTCCTTGATGCCGTCTCCGTTGCCATCTCCCGGGGTGGTGTTGCCACCGGGGCCGGGGATGCCGGGGGCCTGGTCTTCCACGGCGGGCGGGATGCCGTCGTTGTCGGGCACGCCGGGGGTGGGGGGGGTGACGGGTGGAGTGACAGGGGGGACGACGGGCGGTTCAGGGTCCACAGGTGCCGGGGCGTTCACCAGCACACCGGTGGTCGGCGCAACGCCCGCCAGCGTGAGCTGGGCGTTGTTGCCTGCTGCGTCCTTGAGGGTGCCGCCATTGGCCTGCAGCACGCCCACGGTAATGCCGTTCATGTCGATCTGGCCAGCCACGACAGTCATGCGGAAAGTGAGGGCGGTGGTGCCCCCCCCGCTTTGGTAGCTGGCATAGGCGGTCCCACCAGCATCAAGGGTGACGGCCAGACGTGGGACTCCGCCGGTGGTGTTGACCACCACAGCTTCGCCAAAGTTCACCGTGAAGTCCAGGGTCTGGCCTGCGGTGTAAGTGGCATTCGCGGGTACATCCACACTGGTCACAGTCGGTACCGTGGTATCCAGGGTATAGGTCTGGCCGCTGGTGTAGCCGCTGGCGATGGCATTGCTGACTGCATCGGCAATGCCGGTGCCTGCATTCTTGAGGTCCAGGCGCAGAGTGCCATCGCCTGTGATGCTGTTCACGGTCACGGTGTAAATGCTGCCGCTCACCGGTGTCACGCTGGCTATGCTGCCCGCCACCGTGCCGGTTGCCGTCAGTGCAAAGTCACTGCTGTCCACGCCTGTGACGCCTTCGGCAAACGTGACCGTGTAATCCACGCTGGTGGCGTTGGTGCTGGCTGAGCCCACGCGGTTGATGGAAGAAACAGCGGGCGGCACCGCATCCACCCGCACGCCGCTGGTGCTGGCAAACGTGATCCCTGAGATGGCGGCGTCGTTGCCAGAGCCATCACGCAGGGTGCCGCCGTTCAGACTGATGCTGGAGGCTGCGGCCACACCGTTGGTATCCGCATTGCCGGCCACCACGGTGTAGCGGAAGGTGAGTGTGTTGGAGCCACTGCCCGAAAGGTAGGCGGCCTGCACGCTGCCTCCGGTGTCCAGGGTCAAGGCAATGGACGGCGTGCCACCACCGGTATCGACCGTCACGACTTGGTCGTAGGTGACGGTGAAGTCCAGGTGCTGGCCTGTGGCGTATGTGCCATCGGTGGGAACGCCATCGCCCGTCAGCGCCGGGGCTATGCCATCGATGACGATGTTTTTGTTGGCCCCCAGGGAGCCCGCTGCGCCAGGTGCAGCCAGCGTCAACACGGCGGGGTTGCTGGCACCGTCCAGGATGGAGCCCCCATTGAGGCTCAATGCCGCCGTGCTCAGATAGTCCAGGTCGGCCGCTGTATCGCCTGCTTGAACGGTGTAGTTGAAGGTCAGGGTGCTGGTTCCGCTGCCGAATGCGAAGTCAGCCATCCTGTCAGTGGTGCCGGTCTCCAGCGTGAGCTGGGGCGTTCCGGCGACAGTGACGGCCTCGTTGAAGGTGACTTCGATGGCAATGACGTCGCCCACCTTGTACGTGCCACTGGCGGTGCTGGCGTTGACGCTGGAGACCGTGGGGCCCGTGGTATCCAGGGTATAGAGCTGGCCGCTGATATAGCCACTGGCGATGGCATTGCTGACTGCATCGGCAATGCCGGTGCCTGCATTCTTGAGGTCCAGGCGCAGAGTGCCATCGCCTGTGATGCTGTTCACGGTCACGGTGTAAATGCTGCCGCTCACCGGTGTCACGCTGGCTATGCTGCCCGCCACCGTGCCGGTTGCCGTCAGTGCAAAGTCACTGCTGTCCACGCCTGTGACGCCTTCGGCAAACGTGACCGTGTAATCCACGCTGGTGGCGTTGGTGCTGGCTGAGCCCACGCGGTTGATGGAGCTGATAACAGGAGCAACCCCATCCACCAGCACGCCGCTCAAGGCGCCGACGCTGTTGAGCGTCAACTGTGCGTTGTTGCCAGAGGCATCCTTGAGGGTTCCGCCGTTGAGGGCGACACTGCCGCCCAGACTGATGCCACTGCTGTCCAGGTTGCCGCTGGCCACGGTGTACTGAAAGACCAAGGCACTGCTGCCAGAGCCGCTCACATAGGCGGCTGCGACGGTACCGCCTGTGTCCAAGGTCAGGGCCAGTTGCGGGGAGCCGGTGACCGTGACGGATTCCGAAAAATTGACAGTGAAACTCAGGTTCTGACCCAGGGCATAGGTAGCGTTGGCCGGCACATCCACCGAGCTGACCACGGGCACCACGGCGTCTACCAGAACACCCGCCAGGGCTCCCACACTGTTCAAGGAAAGGTTTGCATCGTTCCCCGCAGCGTCTTTGAGCAAGCCTGCATTCAGCGCAATGCTGCCACCAAGACTCACACCGTTGCTATCCAGGTTGCCGATGGCCGTGGTGTAGCGAAAGACCAGCGCACTGGTGCCAGAGCCGCTCAGGTAAGTGGCAGCGACGGTTCCGCCTGTGTCCAGCGTCAGGTCCAGTTGGGGGACACCAGTGACCGTGACAGACTCCGAAAAGTTGACGGTGAAATCCAGGTTCTGACCGGCCAGATAAGTGGCATTGGCAGGCACCCCCACAGAACTGACAGTCGGCGCCGCCGTGTCGATCACGATGGCTTTGTTGACCCCCAACGAGCCCGCTGCGGCGAGGGCTGGCAGTGTCAGCGTTGCGTCATTGCTCCCTGCATCACGGATGGTGCCACCATTGAGCGCCAGGGCTGAGGTGGACACGTAGTTCAAGTCGGCCGTCGTATCACCGGCCTGCACGGTGTAGTTGAAAGTCAGCGTATTGGTGCCACTGCCCGAGGCGTAATCGACCACGCGGTCCGTAGCGCCCGTCTCCAGCGTGAGCTGGGGCGGACCACCGGCAACGGTAACCACCCCATCGAAACTGACCTGGACGGAGACGACGTCACCCACTTTGTAGGAGCCATTGGCGGTGCTGGAGGTCACGCCTGTCACAGCGGGCGCTGGCAACGCAGCCGAAGTGAATGCCCAACTGCTGGTACTCGCAATGCCGTTGAAGACGTTGCCAGAGCCGTCTTGGAACGCCCCGCTGTCAATCAGCACGTAATAGGCCGTCAGTCCGTTGAGATTGGCAGCAGGGTTGATGGTGACCTTGCTATTGGCCCCGCCCACTCCACTGCTGAGCGTCACTTTTGCACCGTCGTTGGCCGCGATGGTCTCCAGAACTGCGTTGTCCGACTGGCGGTAGATCGTGATATTTTTTGCGGCTACTGCCGAGACCCCCCGACCAAAGTCGATGAACAGGTCGTAACCCACAGGCACATCAATGAATCCATTGGCGGGAGACATGACGCCTGTGAAATGGAAAATATCGTTTTCGCTGTACTCGAACGCACCGATGTCAGTGGTGCCCCCGCGCCCAAAACCGCGAGCATCTGTGGTGGGCGCCCCTGTACTGGTGCCTGCACTAATCGCAGTGCTGCCGGTTGCGATGGAAATTGTTTGGACAGCACCACCATTGAATGCCAAAGAACCGAGAGCACTGCCGAGGGTGGCAATGGTCCCCGTGAGGGAATTAGTACCCGACCCCACAGTGCCGATTGTTGTAGTAACAATATTATTACCACCTGACAAGGTCGAATTATTTCCAATAAAAATATCCGAATCATTGACAGTGGCATTTGTGCTTGAATTATTAGCAACAATCGTATTTTTAACCGTGACACTACCGCTAGTATTCGCTAGAACATAGACGCCACCGCCGCCGGAATTTGCACTGTTTGCACCAGTGAATGAGTTTCCGACGATTGTGGAGTTGGTAATTGTGGTGGCTCCGGCTCCTCCAATAGCGATACCACCCCCGCCACCTGCAGGATCAGTTCCCTGTCCCGTTGAATTATTGGCGATGGTGACATTGGTCAATGTGGCACTTGTACCAGCGAACACCGAAACACCACCACCATACCGGCCAAGGCCGTTGCCGGAATTGCCACTGATGGTGGTGTTGCTGATGCTAATTTGTGCGCCAGAAACATATGCCCCAGCACCATTGCCGCTGGCGTTTGCCGCGCTAGAGGTATTGTTAGATATGGTGCTATTGCTGATATTTAAAGCAGCCCCGGCTTGGTAGAAAAACAAGCCAGCCCCTTGTCTTGTGGCTGTGCTATTGGTGATAACCACATGATCTAGCGACAATGAGCCGGAATATTGGAATGTGATTGCGCCGCCACCCCAACCAGAATCCCCATTGACGCCCTTGGCATTGGTCAGGGTCATGCCCGAAAGCGTGAGGGCAGAAGTATTGTTGGCACCATAGGCTGCGAAAATGCGCGAACTATTATTTCCACTGATTGTTAGAAGATTTTCCCCGGCGCCAATGATTGTTAAGGCATCTGCGTTGTCAGGAGAATCAACATTCAACTCACCACTGGTCAGTGTCAATGTTGCTGCACCACTGGCAAACAGTGCTGGATCAAAAACAATCGTGTCAGCGGCAGCATTGCCAGTGGCGGAAGCGATAGCTGCGCGCAACGAGCCTGCGCCACTGTCGTTCAGATTGGTCACCTTGATGGTGGCCAGATCAAACTGGTAGTTGCTTGCCGACAAGGAGGGCTGCGAGATCTCACCACTGCGGTATTCCAGCACCCAGTCTCCGCTCACCCCAGTGTCATTGGTCGATGCGGCCACATCCGCCCCCGTGAAGTGGGACAACTGGCTGACAAAATCGACACCCACTTCACTGCGAGCCACATCACAACCGTACAGAAAGATGTCGCCTCCGGGGGCGATCGCTTTGTTGATCTGGGCCAGCTTTGCCTGATAGTCGTCGATGTTGTGCGACGACAGCAGGGTGTTGCCAAGCAGTAGATAACCATCGCCGCCGTGCGAAAGAATGTGAACGGAGTCCACACCGACCTTGTCTTTCAGATAGTCAGCCATCTGACTGATGCCATTCTTCGATGCATCGAGCACCACCACCTCAGCATCTGCCGGAACTCCTTTCAGCAGATCACGCCAATTGGGCAGCGTTGAATCTACGAACACCACGTTCGCGATATGAGCGTGAACAACTTGCGCAGCACTGGAAGAAGACATTGAAAGACCGCCAGACAATGCATCGGGCAAAGGCAGGCCCTCGTGACCCTGAATCTCAGAAGAGGTGATCGTTGTACTCATGCTTTTGCTCCGGAAGGTTCAGGGGAAAATTTGGCTGTGATCACGTTGGCCCGGCTTCCTGTGGAATCAATCCAGAAGGACAACTGGGCGTACTGCTTGAATAGGTCCGGCGGCAGGATGGTTTCGCGAGGCTGAAGACCCACGACTGGACGCACCTTGTGCAACCCGCTCATGCCCAAAGGTTCATCAAACTCGGGAGCGTCATAACGAACGTTCTGAAAATTGTGCTCGAAGGGTTCGACGTCGATGAACTGATAGACAAGCGGAAGCACCTTCTGCGGAGCCTGTGCCAACAGGTCGTAGTCCACCAACAGCAGAGAGCTGGCATGTTCCCCGTAAAAGGCCTCTTTCAGTGCCGTCCACGGAAGGCCCACCATGCGATTGCGCTGGGCAAGCGTATCAACACGGCTGTAAACGGTGCTGCGCTCGGTGTCGTCGTTGAACAAGCGGGTGATCTCGAAGGGGTTGGCGCGGTAGCGGCGCTCGATGCTGTCCATCACCCACGCCACATTGCGCACACAGGCAATGAGTTTGGCCCCCGGAAAGAGGTCCATGAGCGCGGGCATCTGGGCGCTCCAGGCACGGTTAGTGTCAAAGACAACTTGCTTGTCGGTCTGGTCGGCGTAGTAACTGTTAAACAGGCCGCGAACGAGGCGACGGCGTTGCTCGGTGGTGACCACGGGGCCAAATTCGCTACCAGCGCCCAATTGGTTGAGCATGCCCTGAACCAGTCCGCCGACGGGACTGGTCATGCCTGCATGAAAGCGCGGATTCTGCAGCAGCAGGGCTGACAGCAGGGTGGAGCCCGAGCGGGGCAGGCCTGTGATGAAGTGGTAGCGGGGCGTGGCCAGAAGGGTCATGAAAGATGGGGTGGAAAGGGTGGACGTGGGTGCCTAGGCGCGAAGCAGTTGCTGCACGGCAACTTGCAATTCGGTCTGGCTGGTGTCAATGCGCAACGCGGGAGACTCAGGGGTCTCGTAGCCCGCTTGTATTCCGGTCATCTGTGTCAGCTGGTTGGCCCTTGCCCGCGCATAGAGCCCCTTGGGGTCGCGTTTTTCGCAAACTTCCAGCGGAGTGCTGACGTGGACTTCCTTGCAACGCCCCTCGCCGATCGTGGCGTACGCTGCCGCGCGTGCTGGTGTGGCAGGAGAGACCATGGCAACGACCGCATGGATGGCGTTGGCATTGAGCAGGTGGGCCATGTGCGCCGCCCTGCGAACGTTCTCTGCACGGCTGGCTTCGTCAAACCCCAGGTCTTTGCACAGGCCCATGCGCAGTTCATCGCCGTCAATCACGCAGGCGGGTTCTCCGCGCTCACGCAAGGCTGCTGCCAAAGCCTGCGCCAGGGTGGTTTTTCCGGCGCCCGGAAGGCCCGTGAGCCACCAGGTGGTGGCCGTTTCTGGTTTCATGGAGATGTTGCCGCCTGTGGCACCCACCACCTACGCAGGGGGCAGGTATCGCTTGGGGGCCGCAGAGAGTGCGCCGTTTGAAATTAACAATTTGGAGACCATGGTTTTTAACCAATGTATTCCACCTTGTCACTCTTTGTTTTTCATCACGCGCGGTATCCGGGCCGAAGGGTGGCCTGATGGCTGCAGTGCGCCCCCCCCCCTTGCACCGCCAGGCGCCACCAAACCCACGGACGCGGCCCCACGGTCACCGGATGGCTGGGTGGCACGCTGAGTGCCTCGCCCGCATTGCGGCCCCTGGCGAAGCGGCATGCCCTGCCCTGCCCCACCTTGCGAACACCCTCACCAGCAGATCAACGCTACCGATAGCCCGGCCCAAAAGCCACAAACTCCCCCTCCAGTTGCCCCGCAGGCTTGCCCTGGTAGTGCAGCGCCGACGTTTGCACGATGCGCCCCAGCCCCTTGCGCTGCAGCATGCGCGTGAACGGTTGCCAGACCGTTGCCACAGGCGCCTGGGCCACGGCGGTGAAGGTGCCGGCCATCGGCGCCAGGTAGTCCATGGTGTTGCGCTGGATGACCAGGCGGCTGCCCAGCCCTTCGGCCGACAGCCGCAGGTGCAGCATCGACCAGGCGGCCAGGATGGCCACGGCCGATGCGCTGCCGCCAAACACGGTGTCGCGGTGGTTGATGTTGGGGGCCAGCGGTGCGCTCAGCACCACCTGGTGGGGCGATGCCTCGACCACGGTCACACTCATGGCGTGGGACAAGGGGATGTGCTGGTGCAGGTAGGACTGGAGTTCGGAAGGGTTCACAGCAGTGCGTGCGCGCCGGGCGGATCGAGCGGGCCAGTGGGTAGATGTGGCGCGATTTTGCGGGAAACAGCCCCTTCGCCTGTCACGCCCGTCACGCCCGTCACGCCCGTCACGCCCGTGAGCGTCACCTTTGGCGCTGCCTGCAACCCAACCCGCGCTACAGCCACTGGGCGCTCAGCCAGTCCACCGTGCTCTGCAGCGGGTGCCCTGTGGCGATCTCGTCCATGCGGTCGAGCTTGTCCACGGCGTCCAGCGGGATGGTTTCGCGCGGGTCGAAAACGATCTGCAGGCGGTGGTATCGGTCGTCCAGCAGCTGCTGTGCCTGGTAGTCTGAAATGCCCGCCACGCCATCCATGAGCACGTTGATGAGTGGCTGGGCCCATTGCGCGTAGCCCCAGTCCAGCGTCTGGCCCTTGATGTAGGTGAGGCTCACCCCCGTGCCCAGCGACAGCAGCACCACCTCGTCCAGCGCGGCCCGCTCTGCGGGCTGGTTGCGCCGCGAAATGGCCTGGGCCAGCGCCACGATGCTGGGGTTGTTGGCATACACGCCGCCGTCGATGTAGCCATCGGCCGACGGAAAGTAGGTGGGCGCCGAGCTGGTGTAGAGCGCAATGTCGGCCACGCGCTGATCGCCATCAGAGTCCGGGCCCTGGAAGTTGTGGAAGATCTTGGGCTTCCAGGTGCGCCGGGCGGCCACCTCTTCGTTGTCGAGGTCAAAGGTGGGGATGGCCACCTTGCGGGCAATGTCCTTGAGTTGCAACGTGCCAAACACGTTTTTCAGCTCGGCCTTGAGCCCCTTGGAGGAATAGTCCGCACCAACGGTCTTGCCCAGGTCGCGCAGGTTGTCCCACAGGCTGTCGTCAAAGATGATGCCGCCCCGCTGCTGGTAGACCGCGCAGATTTCCTCGGGCGTTTTGCCACAGGCCAGGCCCAGCGCCAGGATGCCGCCGGTGGAGGTGCCTGCAAACAGGTCCACCGTGCCGAGCCATCCGGCAATCGCCGGGTGGGCGTTGAGCCGCGCGAGCAGCCGGGCGGTGATCAGGCCCCGCAGGCCTCCACCGTCCAGGCTCAATATCCGGTACTTGGCCATGGGCCACCTCCTGTTCGCCACCCTGTCTCTGCATCCGGCCTGGAACCACAACCGCCATACAAGGCGCCACGCCACGATCCTGTCGCAGATGCTATGCAGCAGCGCCCGGAAAGGCAAAGCCCCCATTGCCGGCTACAGAGGCCCAGGGCAGCTTCGCCAGCAATGCCCCAAAAGCACCAAGACCGAAAAATTTGAGCAAAAACAGCCCCTACCGCGCACCCGTAAAGCGCAAACAGCTATTAATTAGATAGCACTTTCTCGGGCAAGAGCAGCCCCTGCTGCGCCGCCACCGCCTCGCGCAAAAACGCCCAGGTGGCCTGGATGCGCGCCACATGCTTGTTGTCGGCGGGCATGGACATCCAGAACGTGCGCTGAAACCGCGCCTGCCCCGGCAACACCGGGATCAGCGTGGGGTCTTGCGCCGCCACAAACGCAGGCAGCACCGCCAGCCCGGCCCCGGCGCGGGCGGCCTCGTACTGCGCCAGGATGCTGGTGCTGCGCAGCGCAAAGTGTGCGGGGCGGTGCAGCTCGTCCAGGATCTGCAGCTCCTTGCTGAACAGCAGGTCGTCCACGTAGCTGATGAAGGTGTGGCCACGCAGGTCGTCGGCCGTGTGGATGGGGGCGTGGCGCTCCAGGTAGCTGCGTGCGGCGTACAGCTGCAGCACATAGTCGGTGAGCTTGACCACCAGCACCGCGCCACGCGCCGGGCGCTCCAGCGAGATGACGATGTCGGCCTCGCGCCGCGACAGGTGCACCAGGCGCGGCAGGGCCAGCAGGTCCACCACCA
>JADMJR010000048.1 GCA_018780365.1 Acidovorax sp.
GCAAGTTCCAGGAAGAGATCGACGTGGGCCAGGTCGGCATCAACGTGCCAATCCCCGTGCCAGTGCCGTTGTTCTCGTTCACGGGTTCGCGCGCGTCCAAGCTGGGCGACCTGGGCCCTTACGGCAAGCAGGTCGTCATGTTCTACACGCAGACCAAGACGGTGACGGCCCGCTGGTTTGATGACAGCACCACGTCGCATGGTGTGAATACGACCATCAGCTTGAAGTAACTGTTGCCGGGGGCCTGGTGCGTGCTACGTGGCCAGCCAACACACCCGTTCATGCTGAGCTGGTCGAAGCGCTACGCAGGGCTTCGACCAGCTCAGCCCGAACGGATGGGGGGCACCGCCCCGGCTTCGACAGGCTCAGCCCGAACGGGTGTGTGATCGCGACCAGCGCGACCACACCCCAACCAAACCCCGACCGTTCAGCCTGAGCTTGTCGAAGGCCCGCACGCTGCACAACGACGGTGTTAAAACCAGGCCATGCAACTCCACCCGCCAAAGATGAAAGTCCCTGCCTGGGCCGTTGCTGTTTTGCTGCCCTGCGCGGTGCTGTGGACCATGCCGCAAGCCCACGCACAAGCGGGCGCAGCGTGCAAACCCGGCGGCACGGTGGAAGAAACCAACGCCTGCGCCGTGCAAGCCTTCCAGGCGGCGGATACCGAGATCGCCATCCTCTACGGCGACGTGATGCGCGCCCTGTCGGCCCACGAACGGCCCCAGCTGCGGCAGGAGCACACGGCCTGGCAACGCGAGCGCACCACGCGCTGCAAGCAGGCGCAGCGCAGCACCGAATCGCAACCCCAGTGGCCGCGTCTGTACCACGAGTGCCTCACGGCCGAAACCCAGGCGCGCCGCAAAGGCCTGATGCGCTGGCTCACGCTGGACCACCCGTCCGCCAAGCCCTGAGCAAGGCCCCCAGAACAACAAGAACTGACGACGAGACAGAACACCATGGACTTTGAACTCACCGAAGAACAACGCGCCTTTGCCCAGACGGCCCGCGACTTTGCACAAGCCGAGTTCGCGCCCCACGCGGCGTTGTGGGACGCTGAAGGTATCTTCCCCAAGGAAGCGATCGCCAAGGCGGGCGAGCTGGGCTTTTGTGGCCTGTACGCGCCCGAGAACGCGGGTGGCCTCGCCCTGCCCCGGCTGGACGCCACCCTGGTCTTTGAAGAAATGGCGGCTGTGGACCCCAGCACCACCGCCTTCATCACCATCCACAACATGGCCACCTGGATGCTGGGCACCTGGGCCACACCCGCCGTGCGCGACCACTGGGGCCCGCTGCTCACCACGGGTGAAAAGCTCGCCAGCTACTGCCTGACCGAGCCCGGCGCGGGCTCGGACGCCGCCTCGCTCAAGACCCGGGCCGAACTGGTTGGAGCCGAATACGTCATCAACGGCAGCAAGGCCTTCATCAGCGGTGCAGGCAGCACCGACGTGCTGGTGCTCATGGCACGCACGGGCGACGCGGCCTCGGGCGCCAGCGGCATCAGCGCCTTTGCCGTGCCCGCCGATACGCCCGGCATCAGCTACGGCAAGAAGGAACAGAAGATGGGCTGGAACAGCCAGCCCACGCGCACCATCAGTTTTGACAACGTGCGCATCCCCGCCGACCACCTGCTAGGCCGCGAGGGTGAAGGCTTCAAGATCGCGATGAAGGGCCTGGACGGCGGCCGCATCAACATCGCCACTTGCTCGGTGGGCGCTGCGCAGGGCGCGCTGAACGCCGCGCAGCAGTACATGCAAGACCGCAAGCAGTTTGGCAAACCCATCGCCAGCTTCCAGGCGCTGCAGTTCAAGCTGGCCGACATGGCGACGGAACTGGTGGCCGCGCGCCAGATGGTGCGCCTGGCCGCCAGCAAGCTGGACGCTGGTGCACGCGATGCCTCCACCTACTGCGCCATGGCCAAGCGCTTTGCCACCGACGCAGGCTTCACCGTCA
>JADMJR010000222.1 GCA_018780365.1 Acidovorax sp.
CCGATGCCCACGGCTGCGAGCTGGTGGGGGGCGACACCACGCAGGGCCCGCTCAACCTCTGCATCACCGTGTTTGGCGAGGTGCCCCCTGGCCAGGCCCTGCTGCGCAGCGGCGCACGGCCTGGCGACGACCTCTATGTGAGCGGCACGCTGGGCGATGCTCGGCTGGCGCTGGAGGCGCTGCTGGGCCACACCGCCCTGCCCGCCGAGGTGCTGGCCCGCGCGCGCCAGCGGCTGGAGCGCCCCACCCCCCGCGTGGCCCTGGGCCAGGCCCTGCGGGGCATTGCCAGCAGCGCCATGGACCTGAGCGACGGCCTGCTGGGCGACCTGTCGCACATCCTCAAAGCGTCGGGCGTGGGTGCGCACATCGACACCCACATTACTTCCAATTTGATAGCTGAAAAGGCTTATCTATTGGGCGAAAACAGCCATTTTGGCCTTGAATTTGTCCGCCAATGCACCCTGGCGGGCGGTGATGACTACGAGCTGGCTTTCACCGTGCCCCCGGCCCGGCGCGATGCCGTGGCTGCCGCGTCGCAGGCCAGCGGCACGCCCGTCACGCGCATCGGCACGGTGCTGGCCGAGCCCGGCCTGCAGCTGGTGGATGCACAGGGGCAGGCGGTGGAGCACCGCTATGCCTCGTTCGACCATTTCCGCTGACGGGCAGCAGTGACGGGCAGCGACTTTTTTTCGCGAACCATGAATCCTTTTGCGAAACCCGTCGCTCTTGGTAGGGGAGGCGCCCTGTGCTGGCGCCTTCATCACCCCACCAAGGAGCTTTTCACCATGCTGTACCGCAAGAACATCACCCGCCCCGAAAGCCTGCTGCGCGTTGTCGGCGGGGTCGCCCTCATCGCCGCCGGTCTGTGGTGGCTGGCCGCTTCGCCCCTGGGCCTGGCGCTGGCCGCCTCGGGCGTGGGCAGCATCCTGAGCGGTGCCTTCGGCTACTGCCCCGCCTGCGCCATGGTGGGCCGCAAGCCCGTAGAGTGACCGCCGGAGCACAACCCTCGTGACCGCGACCACCATCCCACCCCTCACCGTGGCCCAGCTGCTTCCCGCCGCCCGCGCGGGCGACGCCCAGGCCATGGAGCAGCTGCTGCGCCTGACCCGCCCCGACATCCGCCGCTACGCCCTGCGCCACTGCGCGGCCACCACCGCGACGGACGACGTGGTGCAGGAGGCGATGATCATCGTCTACCGCCGCGTGGGCGCGCTGCGCGAGGTGGCGGCGTTTGGCGGCTGGGTGGTACGCATCGTGCAGCGGCTGTGCATGCGGCCCATGCTGGCCTGGCTCCGGGGCGAGCCGCTGGCGCAGGTCGAAGACAACCTGGCCTGGTCGCACCGCCCCGACCATGAGCTGCGCCATGACCTGGCCCTGGCCATCGACTCGCTGCCGCCCCTCTACCGCGAGGCGCTGCTGCTGCGCGACTTCGAGGAGCTGACCATCGAGGAGATGAGCGAACGCCTGGGCGTGACGCGCGAAGCCGCCAAGAGCCGCCTGCACCGCGCGCGGGCCCTGGTGCGGGAGTATTTGCAGCCATCGGCGCCTCACCGAACCATTCAAAAATCATAGCTATCAGCGCTTACCCAGAGCGCGCAGACGGCCTTTTTTATTCAAATCTCATGCCCGCATGAAGGCCACCAGCGGCCTGCGTGGCGTGGCGGGCGCCTCGGCCAACGCGAAGCCGATGCGGCAGAACATCTGCACGGTGGCGTCTTGCGGCGTGCGCGGCGCGGGCCGCCCCAGCACCAGCTGGTGCACACGCTCGAAGTGCGGCGCCATCTCGGCAAACTCCTGCACCGCCTGGCTCATGGGGTGCATGCCCACGCCGAGCGCCGTGGCCTGCAGCTGCTGGCGCACATAGAGGCGGCCGGTGTGGACTTGGTCGCTGCGCGTGTTGGGGCCGGTGATCCACACAAAACCCATGGCCGTGCGGCTGTG
>JADMJR010000250.1 GCA_018780365.1 Acidovorax sp.
AGGATCTGCGTGAAGCCGACGTAGAAGAACAGGCCTTCCATCAGGCAGGCAAACACGATCAGCGACTTCAGCAGTGTCTGGTCGGTCTCGAAAGTGCCGGTGTGGAAGTTGGGGTCCATGATCGCCTCGATGAAGGGGATCAGGAACTCGTCCTTGTCGCGGATCGACGCGACTTCCAGGTAGGCGCTGAAGATTTCGCCTTCGTCCAGGCCCAGCGACTCCACGATGTACTGATAGGCGTGGGTGTGGATCGCTTCTTCAAACGCCTGGCGCAGCAGGAACTGGCGGCATTCAGGCGCGGTGATGTGGCGGTAGGTGCCCAGCACGATGTTGTTGGCAGCCAGCGAGTCGGCGGTGACGAAGAAGCCCAGGTTGCGCTTGATGATGCGGCGCTCGTCTTCGGTCAGGCCATTCGGGTCTTTCCACAACGCGATGTCGCGCGTCATGTTCACCTCTTGTGGCATCCAGTGGTTGGCGCAGGTGGCGAGGTATTTTTCCCAGGCCCACTTGTACTTGAACGGCACCAGCTGGTTGACATCGGTCTGGCCGTTGATGATGCGTTTGTCGGCCGCGTTCACACGGCGATGTGTTGCTGCAGCTGGGGCTGTTTGTGGCACAGCCGATGCAGTCATCGAGGCGTGCACTTCCTGCAAGGAGGAGGTCTGGAAAGGCAAAGGCGGCTGTCCCGCCGGGTGGCTCTTGTTCAGTCCACCGTCCAGTTGATTTTGCGATGAGGGCTTGACTTCTTCGTCCCAGGTCAACATAGATTTTCCAGTGTTCGGATTATGAAAGCAGTGCTGCGAAAAGAAAAGCACTGAAGCGTTGTGCAGCAACGATTTGTTGCTTCACAGCACATGCGCGATACCTCGGAAGAGGCCGAGGTATCGCGCGCGAAGTTCCTTATTGGCAGGCTTCGCAGCCGGGATCGTCGATGGCGCAGAACTTGACGTCGGTGGCAGGCACTGCAGCTGCCTGATGGGTGGCTGCAGCGGCTGCCGCATCCAGCGCGCTGGGCTTCGCTTGAGCGGGCGCCGAAGCTGCCGATGCGCCGCTGTCATTGCCCGACGAAACCGCATTGAGTTGGCGCGTATTCACCGTGCTCATCTCGACGTGGGTGGCGCTTTGTGTGCGCAGGTAGTAGGTGGTCTTGAGACCCCGGATCCACGCCAGCTTGTAGGTGTCGTCGAGTTTCTTGCCCGATGCGCCTGCCATGTAGATGTTGAGGCTCTGCGCCTGGTCGATCCACTTCTGGCGGCGCGATGCGGCTTCCACCAGCCACTGTGGTTCGACTTCGAACGCCGTAGAGTACAGCGCCTTGATGTCCTGCGGCACGCGGTCGATGGGGTGCAGAGATCCCTTGAAATGCTTGAGATCCATGACCATCACGTCATCCCACAGGCCAAGGCGCTTGAGGTCACGTACCAGGCCACCGTTGATCACGGTGAATTCGCCCGAGAGGTTGGACTTGACCGACAGGTTGCCGAACGATGGCTCGATCGATGCGTCCACGCCGATGATGTTGGAGATGGTGGCTGTGGGGGCAATGGCCACGCAGTTGGAGTTGCGCATGCCATCCTGGGCAATCTTCTTGCGCAGGGCGTCCCAGTCCAGCGTAGACGAGCGGTCCACTTCCACATAGCCGCCACGGGCTTCGGCCAGCATGTCCAGCGTGTCGAACGGCAGGATGCCGCGGTCCCACAGCGAGCCCTTGTAGCTCGTGTACTGGCCGCGTTCCTTGGCCAGCTCGGTCGAGGCCCAGTAGGCGTAGTAGCAGATGGCTTCCATCGACTTGTCTGCGAACTCCACGGCCGCTTGCGACGCGTAGGGAATGCGCAGCTCGTACAGGCTGTCCTGGAAGGCCATCAGGCCCAGGCCTACGGGGCGGTGGCGCAGGTTGGAGTCGCGGGCCTTGGTGACCGCGTAATAGTTGATGTCAATCACGTTGTCCAGCATGCGCATGGCCACGGTGATGGTCTTCTTGAGCTTGTCGTGGTCGAGCTGGCCATCTTTAATGTGTTGCAGCAGGTTCACCGAACCCAGGTTGCACACGGCGGTCTCGGTGTCGCTGGTGTTCAGCGTGATTTCGGTGCACAGGTTGGACGAGTGCACCACGCCGGCGTGCTGCTGGGGCGAGCGCACGTTGCAGGCATCCTTGAACGTGATCCAGGGATGGCCGGTCTCGAACAGCATGGTCAGCATCTTGCGCCACATGTCGGTGGCTTGCACTGTCTTGGCGGGCTTGATCTCGCCACGTGCTGCCTTCTCTTCGTAGGCCACGTAGGCCTTTTCGAAGTCGGCGCCAAACAGGTCGTGCAGGTCGGGCACGTTGGAGGGCGAGAACAGGGTCCAGGTGCCCTTTTCCATCACGCGGCGCATGAACAGGTCGGGGATCCAGTTGGCCGTGTTCATGTCGTGCGTGCGGCGGCGGTCATCGCCGGTGTTCTTGCGCAGCTCCAGGAATTCTTCGATGTCCAGGTGCCAGGTTTCCAGGTAGGTGCAGACGGCGCCTTTGCGCTTGCCGCCCTGGTTCACCGCCACAGCGGTGTCGTTGACCACCTTGAGGAAGGGCACCACGCCTTGCGATTCGCCGTTCGTGCCCTTGATGTGGGAGCCCAGGGCGCGCACGCGGGTCCAGTCATTGCCCAGGCCGCCAGCAAACTTGGACAGCAGGGCATTTTCCTTGATGGATTCGTAAATACCGTCCAGGTCGTCGGGCACCGTGGTCAAGTAGCACGAGGACAGCTGCGAGCGCAGCGTGCCGCTGTTGAACAAGGTGGGCGTGCTCGACATGAAGTCGAAGGACGACAGCACTTCATAGAACTCGATGGCGCGGGCTTCACGGTCTTTTTCGTTCAGAGCCAAGCCCATGGCCACGCGCATGAAGAAAGCCTGGGGCAGTTCGATGCGGGTCTTCTTGACGTGCAGGAAGTAGCGGTCGTACAGGGTCTGCAGGCCGAGGTAGTCAAATTGCAGATCGCGTTCGGCCTTGAGTGCACCACCCAGGCGTTGCAGGTCGTAGTCCAGCAGGCGCTCGTCCAGCAGCTCGTTTTCAACCCCCTTCTTGATGAACTGGGGGAAGTACTCCAGGTATGCCTGGCCCATGCCGTCCTGGGTCACTTCCTTGCCCAGCACTTCACGCACGATGGTGTGCAGCAGCAGGCGAGCTGTGGCGTAGGTGTAATCAGGGTCTTTTTCGATCAACGTGCGCGCAGCCAGGATGGATGCCTTGTAGACCTCGTCCATGGGCACGCCGTCGTAGAGGTTGCGCATGGTCTCGGCCACGATGGGGTCGGCCTTGACATCGACGCCCAGGTTCACGCAGGCCGACTCGATCAGTGCCTGCAGGCGGCCCAGGTCCAGTGCAACGCGCACATCGCCATCAATCACATGCAGCAGCGGAGCGGATGGCACAGGAGCCTGCTGTTCGGTCTGGCGGGCGCGTTCTTGGGTGCGGCGCTCACGGTAGAGCACATAGGCACGGGCGACTTCGTGGTGGCTGCCGCGCATCAGGCCCAGTTCGACCTGGTCCTGAACGTCTTCAATATGGAAGGTGCCGCCGCCGGGGCGCGAGCGAACCAGGGCACGGGTGACGTTGTGGGTCAGCGTATCAACGACTTCGCGAACGCTGGCCGATGCTGCACCCTGCGTTCCGTGGACTGCCAGAAAGGCCTTCATCATTGCCACTGCGATTTTTTGCGGTTCGAACGGCACCACTGCGCCGTTGCGACGAATGATCTGGTAATGCGCGAACGAGTTGCTGGTCGCCGCAGTCTCGGCCTGGGATGCGGAGGCATCTGCGGGGGCCGTGTGGGCAGTGGAAGGCGTGTTCAAAGCAGCTTGCATGGGTGTCCTCTTCTGTGGGCTGTCTGGGGTGGGCGGGCGGCGTGAATGCCGCCGCAATGTGAGAGTGGTGCGCCGGACTTCAGTCTGTCGCACACTATATATGGTGTGTCATGTGTGTTCAAGACACTACCGGTAGTGTACCGCCTCAGGCGGCCCAAAAAATGGAAACAGCATGTGTTAGGCCTGCAAAGAGCGGGGATCGACCCGGCGGGAAGCCCTTGCAGGCGCTGCGATCAATGCAAAAAACCACGCTGTGGCGGGTGATGGCGGTGGATTTCCCCTGCGGGGCCGCGTGGTGCCTGGGGCGTATATTTTGTGCAAATGCACATAGAAAAATTTGGGCTGATGTGCCCCTGCTGCGACAGCGCCTTCAGCGAAGGGGCAATGCGGTGGGGTGGGTCACCAATGGAAAGCTCTGCAGGGGCCAGCCCAGCGCATTCTGCAGATCCGCCCAGTCAAATCCAGGGCCCGGGTCCTGCTTGCGCCCTGGGGCGATGTGCTCGTGCCCCGCCACATGCCCGATGGGGTAGCGCTGCGCAATGTCCCGGCACAGCCACGCCAGCGTTTGGTACTGGGCGGCTTCAAAGCCCAGGCCTTCCAGGCCCTCCAGCTCGATGCCGATGGAATCATCGTTGCACTGGGCGCGGCCACGGTAGAACGACTGCCCTGCGTGCCAGGCGCGCAAGTCACAGTCCACGAACTGCCATGCCACCCCCGCGCGATCAATGAAAAAATGCGAAGAAACCTGGAGGCCGCGGATGCCCTGGTAGTAGGGATGCGCGTCCCAGTCCAGGGTGTTGGTGAACAGCTGTTGCACCGCGCCTGTGCCGTACTCGCCCGGCGGCAGGCTGATGGAGTGCACCACGATCAGGTCGACGGCGCTTGCAGCCACCGGGCGCGGGCCATGGTTGGGGGACTCCAGCCTGCGGGCGGTGTGGTGCCAGCCTCCCTTCCAGGGGGAGTGTGTGGCCGGCGCGGCATCATCCGATGTCGTCATGCGGGTCCTGGTCGTTGGGGACGGCGATGTTCAGGCGGGCGATGCGATAGCGTATCTGGCGCAGGCTGATGCCCAGCCGGGCGGCCGTGGCAGTGCGGTTGAATCCGGCCTCTTTCAGGGCTCGGATCAGTATCTCGCGCTCTTGCTGGTCCAGCCAGGCTTGCAGGTCGCTGGGCAGGGGCACGGTGGGTGCCGCACAGGCCGTGGTAGCAGGCAGGTGGCCAGTCGGCACATCGGTGGTGCCCGGGGCTGGGGACATGCCTGCCGGCGTAGTGGGGGCGGTTGCTGCCGGGCGCGCTGTCAGCGGGTCTGTGGTGCCCGTGGGCCAGTCCACGTGCAGTTCCTCGCCATCGCTGAGCGCCACCGCGCGGTGCAGCAGGTTCTCCAGCTCCCGCACGTTGCCGGTCAGGGTGTGGGCGGCAATTGCGTTCAGCGCGTGCTCGGTGAGGGTCGGCACGGGCATGCCGGACTCCTGGGCAATGCGGGACAGCAGGGCTGCGCAGAGTGCGGGCAAGTCCTCGCGCCGCTCGCGCAGCGGGGGGATCACGATCTCGATCACGTTGAGCCGGTAGTAAAGGTCTTGCCGGAAGCGGCCGGACTGCACATCGGCCGCCAGATCCCGGTGGGTGGCGCTCACGATGCGCACATCCACGGTTTCCTCCTGGGTGGAGCCCAGGGGGCGTACGCTGCGCTCCTGGATGGAGCGCAGCAGCTTGGACTGCATGGCCAAGGGCAGGTCGCCGATTTCGTCCAGGAACAGGGTGCCCCCGCGTGCGGCCTGAAAGTACCCATCCCGGTCCTGGGATGCTCCGGTGTAGGAGCCCTTGCGGGCTCCAAAAAACTCGGCTTCGAGCAGGTTTTCAGGGATCGCTCCGCAGTTCACAGCGATCAGGGGGCCGTCCGCGCGCTGGCTGCTGGCATGCAGGGCCTGGGCCACGAGTTCCTTGCCGGTGCCGGACTCCCCATGAATGAGGACGGGCGCCATGCCCCGCGAGACCTTGGCCACGCGCTGCTTGACGTTGCGGATGGCTTCGGATTCGCCCACCAGCCTGTCCAGGGCCACATTGCCCGACGCTTGTTCGGCGGCCGATGCGACCTGCCGGTGCTGCCCCGGACTGCGCGCGGCCCGGGGTGCAGGCACGCCCCCCGTGCCCTGTACGGCCGAGGCCACCACCGACCGGAACTGCTTGAGATCCACCGGCTTGGTCAGGTAGTCGAATGCGCCGGAGCGCAGCGCCTCGACCGCATTCTCTGCAGAGCCATAGGCGGTCATGACCACGCAGCGTTCACGGCGCTGCTGGTCGCGCAGATCCTGCAGCAGCTCCATGCCAAAGCCGTCGGGCAGGCGCATGTCTGTGATCACGGCATCGAAACGGTGGGCCTTGAGCTGGTCGCGCGCCTCCTGCACCGTGGACGCCGTTTCCACGCGATAGCCTTCGCGCAGCAGGGTGAGCTCGTACAGGGTGCGCAGATCGGGTTCGTCGTCGACAACGAGGATGGAGGCAGTGGGGGTGTTCATGGCAAGGCAGTTCAGACCACGATGGTGTCAAACAGCGTGGCAGCGTCGGCAGGACGGGTGGTGCGGCGAAAACCCACGGTGAAGGCGTTTCCACCGGTCTCACCCCGCAGCGTGGTGCGGTTGAGCCGCTGGTAGCTGATGGAGGCTCCGTGGCGCTGGCAGAGCTCGCGGCAAATATAGAGGCCCAGCCCGCTGGATCGGCTCTCGGACGAGAAAAAGGGCTCGAACAGATGGCGCTCCACGGATTTGTCCATGGGGGCGCCATCGCTCCAGACCTGCAGGCTGACCTGGCCTGCAGGCGTGATGCGCGTGGAGACACAGAGGGAGTCGGGTTCCTGTCCTCTATAGCGCAGGGCGTTGTCCAGCAGGTTCACCAGCACGCGGCGCAGGTGCTCTGCATCGAACTCCACCTGCGCGGCGTTGGAGTCCAGTGTCACCACCGCGCAGCGTTGTGCGGGGTCTTGGGCTTGCCAGTCGTTCCATATCTGGGCGATGGTCTCGTCGAGTTGCACGGTGGATGCCGGTGCATGGCTGATCTGGTGCTGCACACGGGCGATGTCCAGCACTTCTTCTGCGATCCGGGCCAACCGGTCGGCGTTTTGCTGGACCATGTGTGCCAGGCGTTTTTGTGCCGGATCGTGCAGGTCCTCCTCCAGCAGTGCATTGGCCTGCACGATGGCCGCCAGGGGGTTGCGGATTTCGTGGGCCACGGCGGCGGACATGCGGCCCATGGCTGCGAGTTTTTCGGTGCGCAGGCGGGCTTCCATTTCACGCAGGTCGTGCAGAAACATCACACACAGCCGCTCGGTGTGCGTCTGGAGCGCGGCCTCGCGGTTGGAGGTGAGCCAGGTGCGCACATGCAGGCCGGTCGGGCTTTGGCCGGGGTGAAGAAGGTCGATGTCCGCTGTCTGCGGCTGTTCACGGCGGAACGTGCGCCGGGCCAGCGTGACCAGGGGGGACCAGGGGGCGGCTGCCTGCAAGGCAAAGGGGAGTTCGGGCAAGGCGCCGCCGCCCAGCAACTGCAGGCCGGCCGGGTTGGCGACGCGGACCATATCGTTTTCGTCCACCACCAGCACGCCATCGGTCAGGTTCTGAATGACCAGGGCACTGACCTGGGTCTGGACGCGGGCGGTGATCTGGCTTTGCTGCGCCACTTCCTGCTCGCGTGCCAGCCGGGTGGCCAGCTGGTGCACCAGGTAGCTCACGATGAAATAGCCGGAGCCCGTGAGTGCGCTTTGCAGGTAGCGCTGTGCGTCGTCGCCCGTCGTGCGTGTGCCCACCCACCAGGCCCAGCCCAGCAGCAGCAGGGTCACGCCCGCCGTGGTGCCCAGCGCCAGCGTGAGTGTGCCCAGCACCGCGGCCATCAGGATGGGCAGGCCGAACAGGGGCGTGTAGTTCATGCTGCCCGCGTGCAGCAGTTGCAGCGCCGTGATGGCCGCGAGGTCGATGCCGATGGAGGGCAGCCACTGGGGGCCCGCGCCCGGCGCCGGTGGCCCTTGCCGGGCCAGCACGCGCAAGGCCACGGTGGCTGCCAGGTAGACAACGCATACCGCCAGCACGGCGGGTTCGGTGACCTGGTTGATGACCTGCCCAGCACCCTGCAGGACCAGCAGGGCCAGCGCCACCATCAGGCGGCCGGTCAGAAACCCACGCCAAAGGCGCACGAACGGTGCATCCACCGTGGCCAGGTAGGAGCCTGCAGGCAGGGCTTGCATGGCTCAGGCCGGGCCCAGCTGCCGGTGTTCTGTGCAGCAGTAGGCCTGGTGACCGAGCATCACAGCCTCTGCCTGGGGGATGTGTACGCCGCAGTGGGCGCAGGCCAGCATGTCCTGTGGCAGCGCTTGTGGTGAAGGCGACGGTGGCTTGGGGGCTGTGTTCTCTGGCGCGCGGCGGCTGCGCCAGATGCCGAAGGCCACCGCCAGGACAACGAACAAGACCAGGTACTTCATGTGCTGCGGCCCAGAACAACTTCCAGAACAAACCGCGAGCCCACGTAGGCCAGCAGCAGCAGGGCGGCCCCCGCATACAACACGCGCACCGCATTGCGCCCGCGCCAGCCAAAACGCGCGCGGCCCAGCAGCAGGGTGGCAAACGTCAGCCAAGACAGCATCGAGAAAATGGCCTTGTGGTCCCAGCGCCAGGAGCGGCCATACAGCGTCTCCCCGAACAGCCACCCGGCCAGCAACGTGGCGGTCAGGAGGACAAAACCGGCGGTCACGAACCGGAAGGTCAGCCGCTCCAGGGTGAGCAGCGGGATGCCACTGTGTGGGTCTTCTGCCTGGCGGATGTGGCGCTCGGCGCGTGTCATGAGCCAGGCATGTACCACCGCCGCCGCAAACAGGCCATAGCAGGCGATGCCCAAGGCCAGGTGCAGCGGCAGCCAGGCTGATGCCGCCACATGCAGGGGCTGCCCCGGAAAGAGCATGGCCAGCACAATGGCTGCTGCGCCCAGGCCCGCCAGCACCCAGCGGGATTGCATCTGCGGAAAGAGCTGTCGCTCCACCGCGTACACCGTGAGCACCAGCCACGCCGTCATGGACAGGGCGGGCGCGAAACCGAAGCGGGGCATGTCGCCCCACAGGCCCCACACCAGCACCGCACCGTGCAGCACCCAGGCCACCAGCAGTGCGTTGCGGGCCGCCGTGGCCCCCAGCCGTGAGGCGGCGGCAGCGGGCACGGCGTATGCCACGGCAGCGGCCAGGGCCAGCAGCCAGCTGACAGGGGAGGCACTGGGTAAAATCATGGCTGACAGTTTAGCCTTTCGCCCCACCGCCAGCGCCCTGGCGGGCCCGCGCGCGCAACGACAGCGTTGACGGCACGCAGGCAACACCGGAACTTCTCCTATGGCCTCCGCCCTTACCGACAAACTCACGCGCCTCGTCAAGGAGATGCGTGGCCAGGCCCGCATCACCGAATCCAACGTGCAGGACATGCTGCGCGAAGTGCGCATGGCCCTGCTCGAAGCCGACGTGGCCCTGCCCGTTGTGCGCGACTTCATTGCCCGCGTCAAGGAAAAGGCCCTGGGCCAGGATGTGCTGGGCTCGCTCAAGCCGGGCCAGACCCTGGTCTCCATCGTCAACCGCGAACTCGCCGCCACCATGGGCGAGGGCGTGTCCGACATCAACCTGGCGGCCCAGCCACCGGCCGTGATCCTGATGGCTGGCCTGCAGGGCGCGGGCAAGACCACCACCACGGCCAAGCTGGCCAAACACCTGATCGAAAAGCGCAAGAAGAAGGTGCTGACCGTGTCGGGCGACGTGTACCGCCCCGCAGCCATCGAGCAGCTCAAGACGGTGACCAAACAGGCCGGTGCCGAGTGGTTCCCCTGCACGCCCGAGCAAAAGCCCCTCGACATCGCCCACGCCGCGCTCGACTACGCCAAGAAGCACTACTTCGACGTGCTGCTGGTCGATACGGCCGGCCGTCTGGCCATCGATGAGGCCTTGATGAAAGAAATCAAGGACCTGCATGCGGCGCTGAACCCGGTCGAAACCCTGTTCGTGGTCGATGCCATGCAGGGCCAGGATGCCATCAACACGGCCAAGGCCTTCAAGGAAGCGCTGCCGCTCACCGGCATCGTTTTGACCAAGCTTGACGGCGACTCGCGCGGTGGCGCGGCGCTGTCGGTGCGCCAGATCACCGGCGCGCCCATCAAGTTTGCGGGTGTCTCCGAAAAAATCGATGGCCTGGAAGTGTTCGATGCCGAACGCCACGCCGGCCGCATCCTGGGCATGGGCGACATCGTGGCGCTGGTGGAGCAGGTCACGGCGGGAGTGGACATGGAGGCCGCGCAAAAGCTGGCCGCCAAGGTCAAGAGTGGTGACGGCTTCGATCTCAACGACTTTCTCTCTCAGATCCAGCAGATGAAACAGATGGGAGGGCTGTCCAGCCTGATGGACAAGCTGCCCTCCCAGCTCACCGCCAAGGCGGGCGCCATGGACATGGACAAGGCCGAAAAGGACATCAAGCGCAAGGAGGGCATCATTCAGAGCATGACGCCGCTGGAGCGCCGCAAGCCCGAACTCATCAAGGCCACGCGCAAGAAGCGCATCGCGGGCGGCGCGGGCGTGCATGTGCAGGAGGTCAACCGCCTGCTCAAGGAGTTTGAGCAGATGCAGGGCATGATGAA
>JADMJR010000348.1 GCA_018780365.1 Acidovorax sp.
GTTCACCATCGTGTTTGCGGCCGGGCAAATCGTGGGGCCCACGGTGGTGGGCTGGATCGCCGATGGCCCCGGCGGCCTGGCGCGCGGGCTGGTGTTCTCGGCCTGCGCGCTGTGGGTGGGGGCGCTGGTGGCGTGGCGGCAGCGCCCCCTGTAGCCTTGCTTCAGCAGTTCGTCGGCCTTCATGGCCGCCTGGGCCGCAGGGCGTGCGCCTATGCGCTCACGGTAGGTCGCCAGGTTTTTGTGGCTTTTGGTGCGGGCCAGCACGGGGGGGCGGCCAGGCTGGCTTCGTGCAGGGCGATGTGGGGACGCAGGGAGCCGGCGCCGGGGGCGTCGCAGACGCTGGATGGTGACATGGCCCCTGGTGTTGAAAAGCACAAGCCGTGCTTGCCACTGCGCGGCTGCATTGTGCGCACAGAGCTGCTTTTTACCCTTCTTCCCATCCGTTGCACTCAGGGAGCGGTTGGTGAGCGCGCCAGCTGCTGGCGGGCGTGTTCCGCAAAGCCGGGCTGCATCGCGATGTCGAACATGCGCTCAAGATCAGCCCGCCGGGGGAAGGTGCCCACGGCGGTGTCCCTTTGGACGGGCTCGAGCAGGCGCGCCTTGAACTGGGCAGCGTTCGGGCCCTGCAGCAAGGGCTGCGAGGCATCCGCTGGCGGGTAGGTGGCATACAGGACGATGAGGTTCAGCACTTCGATCCTGGGCGGGCCGTAGTCGCCATAAAGCGGGGTCTTGCGGCGCATGGCATGTGCGATGGCCGCCAGGCCCTCGACGTCGTGGGTCCGCTCCAGCACGGGGCGCAGGTGTTGAACATAGGCTTGCGCAATCACGGCAGGCCATTTGTTGTGCAGGTGCCGGTGCTGCGTGATGATCGGCCCCAGGATGCCGCCCTCGTTCAGGAAGGCGGAATCGTCGACCCTGATGGCCGGGCGGAAGAAAAGGGCCTGTTGCGTCTCAGCGGGCGGTTGCTGCGCATAGCCCGGGTCCAGCAGCGGTAGCCAGAACGACTGCAGCCGCTGGCTGCCCAGGTGCATCGTCAAGCTGGCCATGACCGTGCGGCCCGTGTTGCCACCATAGCCGGAGCAGCTGATCCTCACCTGCTGCTCCACATCACCCACGGTGCGATGGAATGTGAGGACGTCATCCCTGGTGTGCGTCACTGCGAAGCCATCCTGCTCCCACAGGGGAATGCACTGCTCCTTCAGGCCTTCCATCACGGCTTCCAGCGTGGGAGGCAAGGGGGTCTCAGTGGGTGGTGCCGTGGAAGGGGGCGCTGCGGGCGCCGCGCTGGTGCTGGCTGGCGCCTTTCGGGCCTTTTGCCATTGCTGGTAGCGCAGGGACAGGCCCTTGGCGAGGCGTTCGACTTGCGCCGGTGTGTCTTCCACGCCGCACAGCGCGTCCACCGAGTCGCCATCGACGTTGAAGCACAGCGTGTAGTCGCGCAGGTAGTGGCGCGCGTAGTAGTGCTGGGTGAAGGCCTGGCCGTGGGGGCTCAGATCGGACGCCATCAGCTTGCCGTCGCAAACCGTCAGAAACACATCCGCGCTGGATGGGGCGCCCGCACTGCGGCAGCGGGCCACGGCGGTGGCCTGGTCGGCGCTGAGCAGTTGGTTGTCGGCCAGCCAGGCGAAATACATTCCCAGGGGGACGGCACCTGCCTCGGTGGGCAGGTCGGTCTCAAAGTTGAGAAAGTAGTTTTCTGCGTCATCAATCTTCATGGGCAGCGTGCTCCTGTTGTGGAGCCCCGAAGGAGCGGGGCCTTGCGCGGAACATTGTGCCGCGTGCGCTGCGAAGAGCTGCCCCAAGTGCTGCCCCAAGTGCTGCCCCTTCAGCGGTCGTAACCAGGCGCCTCGCGCTGCACCTTGCGCAGCAGTGCCGGCCAGGCAAACGCGCCACCCAGGCCACCCGTCTGCACGCGCATGGCCTGGGCCACGCCGCTCACGATCTGGGGGTTCACCTCGGTCAGCGCGCCACCGGCCTGGGCGTCGATCTGGATGCGGCAGGTGTTCTCGAACGTGTACATCGACAGGAACGCGTCGGCAATCGTCTTGCCCACGGTGAGCAGCCCGTGGTTGCGCAGCATGAGGAAGTTGGCCTCGCCCAGGTCGGCCTGCAGGCGGGGCTTTTCTTCGTCGCGGAAGGCCACGCCCTCGTACGCGTGGTACGCCAGCGAGCCCAGCACAAAGGTGCTCTGCTGGCTGATGGGCAACACGCCGCCCTGCTGAGCACTGACGGCCACGCCCGCGCGGGTGTGGGTGTGCAGCACGCAGCCCGCTTCGGGCCGCGCCTCGTGCACGGCGCTGTGGATCACAAAGCCTGCCGGGTTCACCGGAAAGGGCGAGTCGTGCAGCTTGTTGCACGCCATGTCCACCTTGATCAGGCTGGACGCCGTGATCTCGTCGAACATCAGGCCATAGGGGTTGATGAGGAACTGGTGCTCGGGCCCCGCCACCGACTCGGGCAGCTTGGCGCTGATGTGGGTGAAGACCAGGTCGCTCCAGCCATACAGCGCCACCAGCCGGTAGCAGGCGGCCAGGTCGCAGCGCAGCTGCCATTCTTCGGGGCTGACGCTGGCTTGCAGCGAGGGGATGGTGAGCATGGGGGTGTCTCCGTTGTAGTGGGTGTGGGAGGCACCACTGTAGGCCGCCAGCGCGCGGGTGACTGTCAGCCAGGCTACACACGCGGGTCGTGGCCTGGGATAGATGTGCTATAGAAATAATAGCTATTGAGGCAATACAGTCGCGCGGTAACGGCCTGTTTTGCTTGAAATTATGCAGCCGGTGTGCCTGGAATCGGCGCGCGCATGCCTGCGTTGATCAGGTTCCAGCCGTTGATGACCGCAATGGCAAAACCCAGGTCGGAGATTTCCGCATCGCTGAACACGGCCTGCAGCTGGGCAAACTCTTCGTCGCTCGCATCGCTGTGGGGCGTGGCGGTGATGACCTCGGCCCAGCGCAGCGCGGCGCGCTCGCGGTCGCTGAAAAACGGCGCCTCGCGCCAGCCCGCCACCGCGTTCAGGTGGCGCGGCGCCACGCCGTCCTTCACCAGAACCTGCCAGTGCATGTCCATGCAATAGGCGCAGCCGTTGATCTGCGAGACGCGCAAAAACACCAGCTCGGCCAGGCGTGTGCCCAGCGGGCCTTTCTTGAGGGTTTCGGACAGGTTCACCAGGCCCATGAAGGCCTTGGACGACAGCTGGTGGTAGGGGAGGCGGGCGGCGTGCTGGGGCATGGAAAACTCCTGAAGAGGTAGATAAAAAAGCAGGGGGCTGGAAGGCGCAGCGAATGGGCTGTTGCCGCCTTCCATATCCTTCAAGACGTTGCGCTGTGCGCGGTTGTGACAGGCCTGCCCAAAAAACCGGCCTTTTCCTGCGCCTCAGCGCCCGTCCAGCATGGCGGGCACCCCCACCAGCTTGTCCGGATTGCGCACCGCATAGATCGCCACAATCCGCTCGCCATCCGTCACAAACGCCTGGGCCGACTCGATGCGCCCGTCCACATAGCGCAGCAGCCCCGGCTCGCCGTTGATGAGCGCCATGCGGTAGACCACCTGCGCGCCCAAGCGGCGGAACAGCGCCCAGTACAGGTTGGCAATGCGGAACGGCCCCACCAGCGGCTTGGGGAAGGACGGCACCTTGCCGCCACCGTCGCCAATGAGCTGCGCGTCTTCGCTCAGCAGCGCCTCGATGGCGCTGCGGTCGCCGCTGTGGGCGGCCCGCATGAAGCGCTGCAGCAGCTGGTGGTGCACGTTGCGCGGCACCTCAAAACGCGTGCGCGCCTGCTGCACGCGCTCGCTCGCGCGGTGCACCATCTGGCGGCAGGTGGCCTCGGTTTTGCCCAGCTGGGCGGCGATCTCGGGGTAGTCGTAGTCGAACACCTGGCGCAGCAAAAACGCCGCGCGTTCCTCGGGCCCCAGGCGCTCCAGCACATACATAAACGCCACCGACAGCTCCCCCGCCAGCTCGGCGGCCGACTCGGGGGTGTGGTGGTGCAGCTCCACCAGCGGCTCGGGCAGCCACCAGCCCACATAGGCCTCGCGCTCGGTCTTGAGCGCACGCAGCCGGTCAATCGACAGGCGCGTGACCACCGTCACCAGCCAGGCCTCGGCCGACTGCAGCGCGGCCGGGTCCTGGCGGCTCCAGCGCAGCCAGGCGTCCTGCAGCACATCCTCGGCATCGGCGCGCACGCCCAGCATGCGGTAGGCAATGCCAAAGAGGCGCGGGCGCAGGGTGGTGAAGGGGTCGGCAGGGGTGTGGGCAGAGAGCGTCATGGCAGCGAAGCGGGAAGGTAGAGTGTGCGCCCAAGCACTGGATTGCACGGGCCTGGGCTTAGACGCACGGGGCGGCCGCCGTGTGACACCGGGGCGCAGGGTGCTTCTGTTTTGATAGCTATCAGGGCATGATGAGCGCGCCGTAGAGCCCATTTTTATTCAAATTCAAAGGGAACCACAGATGCCACCCGCCCCCACCCCACCCCGGCGCCACGTCCGCCGCCTGGCGCTGGGTACCGCGCTGCTGGCCTGCGCCGTGGCTGCCAGCGCCCACAACACGGCTGTGCCATCGACCAGCCGCGCTGCCCCGCTGGAGAACCGCTGCGGCTGGTTCCACAACCCCACCCCCGGCAACGCCACCCTGACCGACCGCGACGGCGAGTGGGTGATCGCCATCCAGGGCGGCGCCAGCGCCGAGGGCGACTGGCCCGTGTTTGCCGACGCGCAATGGACAAAGACCAACGGCCACTATGGCCACGGCTGCGCGTGCATGAAGGTGGTGGTGGACCGCCGCGAGCAGCGGGTGCTGCGCATTGCGTCGGCGACGGCCAAGCCGCTGAAGGTGTGCCGGGAGGATCGGGCGCTGCCAAAGCCGTGAAAAGTAGCCAGCGTTGCGGTTCGATGGATGGTGGATGGGCGTGGCCGTTCAGGCGATTCCGACACCTGCAAAGCGCACGCTTGCGATGGGGTCTTCTTGCTGCGGTGGCTATAGTGAGGTCGCGACCCTCAACACCCTCCAAAGCGCTATGAGCATTCATCTGAGAATTGCACGCCCTGTGCGCGACCTTCGTCACGCTGTCGCTCAGTACAAGCAGGGCCTTGGCCTGGAGGAGCTTGCAAGCTTTGCGGACCACGATGGTTTTGACGGCGCCATGTTGGGTTTTCGCGGGGCGGATTTTCACTTTGAGTTCACCGTCTGCCGCGCACACCCCGTGGCGCCTCGGCCAACGCCTGAAGATCTGTTTGTCTTCTATGTGCCCGATGATTCCGCATGGACGGAACGTTGCGAGGCATTGCGTGGTGCAGGCTTCCAAGAGGTCGAATCGTTCAATCCGTACTGGAGCCAGCAAGGCCGCACGTTTGAGGACCCGGATGGATACCGGGTCGTCATTCAGCGCGAAGCCTGGCGATGACCAAGGTGTGATGGTGCAGCGAGAGTCCATCCCCCTGAAGCCCGTGGTGCCGTCCAGCGTCTGGCGGTGCTTTTTTTGTTCCACCCACCCCAGGAGCCCCCCATGCCCCACGCCCTGAACTGGTTCGAGATCCCCGTGACCGACTTCACCCGCGCCAAGACTTTCTACGAAACGGTGTTGGGCATCACCATCGCGCCCATGGCCATGGGCCCGACCATGATGGGCATGTTGTCCACCGACCCCGAGGCCGTGGGCGGCGCCATTGTGTTGGGCGAGGGCGGCGTGCCGTCGCAGAACGGAACCCTGGTGTACCTGAACGGCGGCGATGACCTGGCGCCCCTGCTGGCGCGTGTGGCGCAGGCCGGTGGCCAGGTGGTGGTGCCCAAGACGGAGATTGGCAGCGGCTTCGGCTTTTTTGCCCACTTTGTGGACACCGAGGGGAACAAGGTGGGGCTGCACTCGATGCAGTAACCAGCAGCGGCCTCGCCGGGTTGGGCTGGCGTTGGCTGGCGCCTGCTGGTGATCGCTGGTGATTGCTATTGTTTGTATAGCTATCAGGGCTTTGCCAGAGCGCGGAGGTGGCTGTTTTGGTTCATGTTCTGGCCCCGGTTTCAATACAGCCACGCCTCCAGCAGGTTCATCAGCAGCACAAACACCACCACCCCGGCGACCGTGAGGGCGCCGATGAAGGCGTTGCGGCGCGCCTGTGCGCTCACCAGCAGCCGGTAGGCGCCATGCGCCAGGAAGGTGCCGAAGAACGGCGCCCCCAGGGCCGCCACGGTGGCGGGGATGACCACCAGCCCGCCCCAGCTGTCGGCCCAGCTGGTGCTCCAGAGGGACCGCACAAACAGCCCGCACGGAATGGCCAGCCCCACCCAGAGCAGGACCGATGCCAGCGTGGTGCCCGCGTGGTGGGCCACCAGGGCGTACAGCCCCAGCACGCCCACGATGCCCAGGGCAAATTGCAGCCGCTTCATCAGCGGCGAAGGTTTGTGGGCGGATGCCTTGCTTTTTGCGGCCTCCGTGCGCACCCGCACCTCGGCCTGTGTTTTGGCGGGGCGGTCTGCGCTGGGGGTGGACGTGGCGCTCTGGCTGTTGCCCCCATTCGGGCAGGTGCCCCGGGCACCGCAGGGCTGGGTGGTGCGGATGAAGTCGTCCACCGCTGCGTTGGGCAGCTGGCCCAGCAGCCGGCTGGTGCGCGACAGGGCCTGGTCTTGCGCGGGGATTTCGGTGCGCAGCGTGGTGCCCTGGGCAAACCACCGGTCCACCAGCGCCAGCCAACCCAGGCCCTGTGGGGGGCTGGCCAGGGTGGCCTCGGGGGCGCGGCACAGGTAGTGCTGGGTGTTTTGCGGCAACACCACCGCCAGCGGGCCGTAGCGGGGCACGGCGCATTGCAGCGGGGGGGCTGCGGGCAATGCGCCCCCTGCGCCGCTGCCCAACATCAGCGTGAACTGCGGCAGGGGCAGGGGCTCGGCCCCGCTGTTGCGCACCCCCAGCCACAGGTACAGGCCCCGGGGCTTGCCGTCCTTGGTGCGGTGGATCCAAAGCCCGGGGCCCTCGGGGGTCAGGTCGTTGCGCAGCGCATCGATTTCGTCGGGCAGGGGCACGCTGGGGCCGTCCTTGGCCCATTGGAGCTGGACCTGCGACTGCAGCACCGAGGGCCAGACCCGCTGGGCCCGGGCCTGCAGATCATCGGCCCTCAGGCCCTTGCCGTGGGTGATGGCGGCCTGGATGCTGCGTGCCTGCGGAGGGGCTTGCCCCTCCAGGCCCAGAACCCATTCGTCCAGCAAGGCCAGTTGCAGGTCATGTGCTTCGCTGGCGCGGCCCAGCGCTTCGGCGGCGCGGGGCCAGGCGAAGCGGTCCAGCTGGGTGGGCGATAGCGTCTGGGCCAGCAGCTGCTGCAAGGCCGGGCTGCCGTCCAGCGCCCGGGGCACGGCGCGCGTAGTTTGTGACCACGCCGTGGTGGCGCAGCCCAGGCACCAGGCCAGCAGCCACAGAAGTTTCAGCCCGCGCTGCTGCGTGCGCCCTGCAGAAGGCGGGTGGGAGATGCGGGTGGTGCCCATCAAAACGTCCTTGCTGCGTGCCGGTGGCGGGGGGGATTGGTCACCCCGATCCTATCCGGCCCTGCGGCCGCGTCATTGCGGCTGCGTGAGCCGCTCCAGCTGCGCCAGGTAGAACATGGCCTGCTCCGCGCTCGTGCCACACATCTCGGCCGACGGCATCAGCCCGGCACACACGGCGGGCCGCCCGGGCTGCCCAAAAATGCGGCAGCGCGCGTCGTCCCCCAGCTGGATGCAGCGCACCCCCGCAGGTTTGCCCTGGGGCATGCCCGGGATGGGCGAGCTGATGGAGGGGGCGGTGCAGCAGGCGCCGCAGCCGGGGCGGCAGTCCATGGGTGTTTGCTATTATTTATGTAGCTATAAAGGCTTGACTGGCAGGCGCAAGGGCCTGTTTTGGCCCTTGTTTTTTGCTCACTGGCCCGTGGCGGCCTCAGCATTCAGCCGGGCCGATGCCCACAGCACCTGGTCCACCACGGCGCGCACGCGGTCGCGGTGGGCTGGCTGGATGAGGGCGCCGCTGTCGTCAAACGCGCTGCCCGCCGAACCCAGTGCAAACGCCTTGGGCGCGAGCCAGCATTCGGCGTTGATCAGCAGGGGCGCCAGGTGGCTTTGCGAGCGCAGGCCGCCCAGGGCGCCGGGCGAGGCGCTGAGCATACCCACCACCTTGCCGCGAAAGCTCTTGCCGCCGTCTTGCCAGTCAGGGTTGCCTTTGACGGGGCTGGAGGCCCAGTCGATGGTGTTCTTGAGCAGGGCGGTGTAGCTGCCGTTGTATTCGGGCGAGCAGATCACCCAGGCGGGGTGCTGCCACAAAATTTCCTTGAGCCGGATCACATCGGCGGGCGTGCCCTGGGCTTCGAGGTCGGCGTTGTACAGCGGGATGTCGAAGTCCGACAGCTCCAGCAGCGTGACGCTGGCACCTGCGTCGCGCGCGATGGCGGCAGTGGCGTGGGCCAGTTTGCGGTTGAAGGACTGCTGGCGCGTGCTGCCGGCAAAGACGAGGAGGGAGGGGGTGGTGGTCTGGGGCATGGTGCCTGCGATTGAATCACAGGCGGGCGGCAGGAATCCTGCACGATGGCCGGGCCAGAACGGAATGGCACGCCTGGCGGCACCCCACTAGACTCGGGCACACCAATTCGTGGTGATGACGAAGAAGAGGAACACTTGCAATGCAGTCTGTGAAAACCTGGATGCGCACCAATCGGCGTTTTGTTCTGTCGGCACTCGGTGCCCTGGCCGCGGGCGGGCTGGCTGGTTGTGGCGGCGGTGGGTCTGGTGGTGCCGCCCCCGTGCCCGAAGAGGCGAAACCCGTGGGGACCTGGTTGGGGCCGCTGAGCGACCTGCAGGAGGATGTGCGGTTTTTGGACATTCCACCGCCCGCCAGCACGGTTTTCCAGGACCAGACGCTGCGGCAGACCGCGCACCTGTCGCTGGGCGGTGACCAGGTTCGCATCAAATTTGGCAACCTGCAGGGCAAGGCCCCTGTGCCTCTGGCGCGGGTTCGTGTGGCGCTGAGCACCGGGGCCGGGACGGTGGATGTGGCGACGGATGTGGCCGTGACCTTCCAGGGGCGGGAGTCGGTGTCGATCCCTGCCGGTGGCGAGGTCTGGAGCGACAAGGTATCGATCCGCGTGCCCGATGGTGGCAACCTGGCGGTGAGCGTGTATGTGCGGGAGGCGGCCGATTCCACATCGGCGCACCGGTACGCGAATGCAATCCAGTACCTGGCTTCCGGTGATTTGAGCAGCACGGCGGCCATGCCGTCCGCCCCTGGGAACCTGCTCACGTCGTGGCACTGGATGAGCGCGATCGATGTGTACAAGACGGGGCCTGCCCGCGTGGTGGTGGCCTTCGGTGATTCGCTGACCGACGGCAATGGCTCCACTTTGGGTGCGAACCAACGCTATCCCGACCTGTTGTCTGCGCGCCTGCTCAAGGCTGGCGCGGGTGCCCCGGTATCGGTGGTCAACGCCGGGTTGGGGGGCAACCGCTGGTTGCACGACCGGTTTGGCTTGAAGGGGGTGGCGCGCTTTCGGCGCGATGTGCTGGGGGTGTCGGGCGTGACGCATGCCATCGTGCAGATGGGCATCAACGACATCGGTTTTCAGCAGGCCTGGACACCCGATGAAAAGGCCACGGCGGCGCAGGTGATCGCCAGCCTGTCGGCGGCGGTGGCCGCTGCGAAGGCTGCTGGGATTCAGGTGTACCTGGCCACTTTGACGCCTTTCAAGGGGCATGTGTATTTCTCTGACCCGGGAGAGGAAATGCGCCAGGCGGTGAATACCTGGATTCGTGCCAACACCGAAGTGGCAGGCGTTTTTGATTTTGATGCGGCCGTGCGTGACCCGGCCGAGCCAGCGCGGCTCTTGGCTGCTTACCGGGATGCAGACAGCCTGCATGTGAACGATCTGGGTTATGCGCGGATGGTGGAGAGCATTCCTCTCGACAAATTCCGCTGAGTGACCCTGGCCCTCTTTTTGGGGCCTTTGGGCCTTCGGATGGCTGGCGGGCGGGCGTGCGATACCGCTGCGGCAGGGTCTAGGCAGATGTTCTGGCGGGGGCGTCTGGTGATGCCTTGCGCACCACCAAACTGCCCAGCGCTGCCATGAACAGCGCCAGGCTGAGCCACGCCCGCCACAGGTTGGCGGCATTCCACTGGTCGCGCACCCGGGCCCAGTCGGCGGGCAGGGCCTGGGGGTTCCAGGCTTCGGTGGTGTAGTTCAGGGGCAGGTTGACCTGCTGGGTGAAGAACACGATGCCCAGCAGATAGGCCACGCCGACCAGGGCCAGCAGGCGCCACCACAGCGCGCGGTGTTCACGCCAGGCCGTGGCTATCGTCAGCGCACACCACAAGGGTGGGCCAAAGAACAGCACAAAGAACAGGGCGTGCCGCACGTTGCGGTTGAAGGCGGACTGCACTGTGGCATAGGTGGCGCCATCCATCTGCAGCAGGGCCAGGTTGACGTTGGCGCTGTAGGTGCCGAAGAACCCGGCCATGAGGCC
>JADMJR010000198.1 GCA_018780365.1 Acidovorax sp.
CGCACCAGCGGGGCATAGGCCTCGCGGAAGATGGCGATGTCGGTCACGGCCAGTGCACCCACGGTCTCGCCGTGGTAGCCGCCGGCCAGGCCCACAAAGCGGCTCTTGGCGGGGCGGCCGGTGTTGCGCCAGTAGTGCGCGCTCATCTTGAGCGCGATCTCGGTGGCAGCGGCGCCGTCGCTGCCATAGAACGCATGGCCCAGGCCGGTGAGTGCGGCGAGGCGCTCCGACAGCTCCACCACCGGAGCATGGGTGAAGCCCGCGAGCATCACATGGTCCAGCTGGCCCAGTTGGTCCACGAGCGACGCCTGGATGTGCGGGTGGCTGTGCCCAAACAGGTTGACCCACCAGGAGCTGATGGCGTCGAGGTAGCGCTGGCCATCGGTGCCATACAGCCACGGGCCTTGCGCACGCGCAATGGCCACGGGCGGCTGGGCCTCGTGCCGTTTCATCTGCGTGCAGGGGTGCCAGACGCTGGCGAGGCTGCGGGCTACCAGCCCGTCGTGGTTCGGTGTCACCGTTACAGGGCCTGCGTGGGAACGGCGTGCCGCAGTTCCGTCTGGCGGTTGTGGTCGTCCACGAACACCAGCTGGGGTTGGTGCATTCCCACCTGGTCGTCATGCACCTGGGCAAAGGCCGCAATGATGATGAGGTCGCCTGCGGATGCGCGGCGCGCGGCCGAGCCGTTCACCGAGATCATGCCGCTGCCGCGCTGGCCCTTGATGGCGTAGGTGACGAAGCGCTCGCCGTTGTTGATGTTCCAGATGTGGATCTGCTCGTTCTCGGCGATGTTGGCCGCGTCGAGCAGGTCTTCGTCGATGGCGCAGGAGCCTTCGTAGTGCAGCTCGCACTGGGTCACGGCCACACGGTGGATCTTGGATTTGAGCAGGGTGCGGAACATCGGGCTTCCTTGGGTGAAGTCTGTGAAATGGGGGAGGTTTGCCGTGGGCAGGCTTCAGGGCGTGGTGAAGTCCAGCACGCAGCTGTCGCCCAGCGCTTCGCGCCACACGCGCACACGGCTCACACTGGCGCGCAGGTCGGCGGGCAGGGCCTGGGCGATAAAGAGGCACAGGTTTTCGAGCGTGGGTGTGCCCAGGCCGGGCACGTCGTCGAGCATGTGGTGGTCCAGCTGCTCGCGCACCACGGCCAGCCCCTGGCGCAGCAGACCCAGGTCCAGCACCATGCCGGTGGCGGGGTCGCGCGGGCCGCTCAAAAAGACTTCGGCATGGTAGGTGTGGCCGTGCACACGGCGGCTGCCTTCGGCCTCGATTTCGCGGCGCAGGGTGTGGGCGGCGTCGAAGAAGAACCGCTGGGAGATGGTGAACAACATACGGGAACCAAAAAGAAAACCGCTCACCGGATGCCGGTGAGCTTGTGGGTTTGCAGGCTCAGGCGCCATGTGGGGTTTGCCATGCAGGCATCAATGCAGGTGGCGGTGTTCTGGCGCTGCAACAGGCCATCCATGGGCTGCAGAAAGCGGTGGGTGAACTGCGTGCTTTGCTCCAGCGCCAACAGGTCAAAGCCGGGCTGGGGCCACACGAGTTTCAGCTCTTGCCCGCTGCGCTGCACCCACGGGGCACCCGCCTTGGGGCTGATGCACAGCCAGTCGATGCCGTCCGGCGCTTTCACCGTGCCATTGCTTTCGACGGCAATGCGGAACTGCTGCGCGTGCAGCGCGTCGATGAGTTCAGCATCCACCTGCAGCAGGGGCTCGCCACCGGTCAGCACCACCAGCCGGTGGCCCGCGCCCGCAGGCCATTGCGCGGCAATCAGCTCGGCCAAGGCGGTGGCTGTCTCAAACTTGCCGCCCAGCGTGCCATCGGTGCCCACAAAGTCGGTGTCGCAGAACTGGCAGATGGCCTGCGCGCGGTCCTGCTCGCGGCCCGTCCAGAGGTTGCAGCCTGCAAAGCGGCAGAACACG
>JADMJR010000361.1 GCA_018780365.1 Acidovorax sp.
ACCCGCAGGGCAAGACGGTGGAGCGCATCCTGGACGAGGCCGAGGCCAAGATCTTCGCCATTGGTGAAGAAGGTTCACGCACCAAGCAGGGGTTTCAGTCGCTCGACAACCTGGTGATCGACCTGCTCGACAAGGTGCAGGAGATGGCCGACAACCCGGTGGACGTGACCGGTGTGCCCACGGGTTTTGCCGACCTCGACCGCATGACCTCGGGCCTGCAGGCCGGCGACATGGTGGTGCTGGCGGCGCGCCCGTCTATGGGCAAGACCTCGTTTGCCGTGAACATCGCCGAACATGTGGCGCTCAATGAAGGTCTGCCCGTCGCGATTTTTTCGATGGAAATGGGTGCCGCCCAGCTGGCTGTGCGTATCGTTGGTTCCATCGGCCGCGTGAACCAGGGCAACCTGCGTACCGGCAAGCTGACCGACGACGAGTGGCCACGCCTGACGGAGGCGATTGAAAAGCTGCGCACCGTGTCGCTGCACATCGATGAGACGCCGGGCCTCACGCCGGGCGAGTTGCGCGCCAACGCCCGGCGTCTGGCACGCCAGTGTGGCAAGCTTGGCCTCATCGTGGTGGACTACCTGCAGCTCATGAGCGGCTCGGGGGCCGGCAGTGCGGACAACCGGGCCACCGAGCTGGGCGAAATCTCCCGGGGCCTGAAGATGCTGGCCAAGGAGCTGCAGTGCCCGGTGATCGCGCTGTCGCAGCTCAACCGCTCGGTGGAGCAGCGCACCGACAAGCGCCCCATGATGTCCGACCTGCGTGAGTCGGGCGCCATCGAGCAGGACGCCGACATCATCATGTTCATCTACCGCGACGACTACTACAACAAGGACTCCAAAGAGCCCAATGTGGCCGAGGTGATCATCGGCAAGCAGCGTAACGGCCCCACCGGCACCGTGAAGCTGTACTTCCAGAAGAACCAGACACGCTTCGAAAACCTGGCGATGGGGTCGGGCGACGATTTCTAATAAAAATAGCTGCTGGCGCCTGATGGATAAGCGCTAGCAGCTATCAAATAGAGAGCAAATGAGCGGCGGGTACAGCTTCGTTTGCGCTGTGCCAGGGGAATGGGCGGTTGCCTGTGCTTTGCGGGCTACTGCCGCAGCCCCCACACCAGCAAGCCCGCACAGCCTGCTGCCAGAGTGCCCACAGCCACTGTGAGCCGCAGGGTGTGTTGGCGCAGCCGTTGCACTGCCTGCACCACCTGGGTGTTCTGTTCGGCCAAAGACTGGATCAGCCGAGCGGACTCTTGTTGTTCCTGCTCCAGCCGCGCGATGCGGTCGCGCAAATGCTGCAGCTGCAGGGCGGCAGGAACTGCGGGTTCGCCGCCAGTGCCTTCAAGCGCACTCTCGGCAGCTTCTGCATTCCCTTTTTGTGTGGTGCCCAGCAGCTTCTTGGCCGCTTGCAGGATCTGGGGCGTCGCCTCGATGACGTCGCCCCAGGGCACCAGTTTCAGCGCAGCAACCCAGCCCGCCGCCAACTCAGAGCACCTCGCTGGCGAAGTCTGCCAGGCGTGAGCGTTCGCCGCGCGCCAGCGTGATGTGCCCGCTGTGTGGCCAGCCCTTGAAGCGGTCCACGGCGTAGGTCAGGCCCGAAGAGCCTTCCGTCAGGTACGGCGTGTCGATCTGCGCCAGGTTGCCCATGCAGATGATCTTTGTGCCGGGGCCGGCCCGTGTGATCAGCGTCTTCATCTGCTTGGGTGTCAGGTTCTGCGCCTCGTCGATGATTACATACTTGTTCAGGAAGGTGCGGCCGCGCATGAAGTTCATGCTCTTGATCTTGATGCGGCTGCGGATCAACTCGTTGGTGGCTGCGCGGCCCCATTCGCCCGCATTGCCGCCATCGCCCTTGGCCAAAAACTCCAGGTTGTCGTCCAGTGCGCCCATCCAGGGGCCCATCTTTTCTTCCTCGGTGC
>JADMJR010000200.1 GCA_018780365.1 Acidovorax sp.
AGCCGGTGTACGGCCGCATGTACCAGACGCCGTTTGCCGACCGCATCCGCAACGAAGTGGGCATTGCCACCATGGCCGTGGGCGCGATCACCGAGGCGGACCACGCCAACAGCATCATTGCCGCCGGCCGCGCCGACCTGTGCGCCATTGCCCGCCCGCACCTGGCCGACCCGGCGTGGACGCTGCACGCAGCAGCCCAGCTGAGCCCCGTGGCGGCCGCACACACCGACTGGCCCGTGCAGTACGCCAGCGGCCGGGACCAGATGCTGCGCGAGATTTCCAAGCAAAAGCAGCTCCTTGCGCAGGCCAATCAAGCACAAGCAGCTACTAAAAACAGAGCATCCGAGGAAGAAGGCTAGCCATGGACCTCGAAGCCCGCCTGCACGGCGCTGCCCCCAGCGAGCACCCCGAGGCCCTGCGCCTGTGGCTGCGCCTGCTCACCTGCACCCAGCTCATCGAAAAGCAGGTGCGCAGCCACCTGCGCGCGCAGTTCGACACCACCTTGCCACGCTTCGACCTGATGGCGCAACTGGAGCGCGCACCGGAAGGCATGAAGATGAAAGAGCTCTCGCGCCGCATGATGGTGACGAGCGGCAACATCACCGGCATCACCGACCAGCTCGTGGCGGAAGGCCTGGTGGAGCGCCTGGACGTGGAAGGCGACCGCCGCGCGTACCTGGTGCGCCTGACACCACAAGGCCGCCAGCAGTTCAACGACATGGCGCGCCAGCACGAGCAGTGGATCGTGGAAGCGTTTTCCACGCTGGGCGAACGTGACATTGCCACCTTGTACCGCCTGTTGGGCAGGGTCAAGGAACACACACAAGACAACTCTCTGGAGACCACGGAATGAAGCATTTCATCGGCGCGAGCAACCCCATGCGCGAGCAGTTCAACCCCCAAGCCAGCTACGTCGCTGAACACTTTGCCTGGAGCTTCGATGCTGGTGTGGGCACCGTCACGCTCAACCGGCCGGACCGCAAGAACCCGCTCACCTTCCAGAGCTATTCGGAGCTGCGCGATTTTTTCTACGCGCTGCGGTTTGCCACCGACGTGAAGGCCATCGTCGTCACCGGCGCGGGCGGCAACTTCTGCTCCGGCGGCGACGTGCACGAGATCATCGGCCCACTGACCACCATGACCATGCCGGAGCTGCTGGAGTTCACGCGCATGACGGGCGACCTGATCAAGGCGATGCGCGCCTGCCCGCAGCCCATCCTGGGCGCCATCGACGGCATCTGCGCCGGTGCGGGCGCCATGATGGCGCTGGCCTGCGACATGCGCTACGGCACCGAGGCCACCAAGACCGCGTTCCTGTTCACCCGCGTGGGCCTGGCCGGCGCCGACATGGGCGCCTGCGCGCTGCTGCCCCGCATGATCGGCCAAGGCCGCGCCAGCGAGCTGCTGTTCACCGGCCGCGCGATGACGGCGCACGAAGGCCTGGCCTGGGGCTTCTTCAACGATTTGTACGAGAGCACTGACCTGCTGGCCAACGTGCAGGCCACGGCGCGCACGCTGGCCGACGGCCCCACCTTTGCCCACGGCATGACCAAGACCATGCTCAGCCAGGAATGGAGCATGACCATCGAGCAGGCCATCGAGGCCGAGGCGCAGGCGCAGGCCATCTGCATGCAGACCGAAGACTTCCGGCGCGCGTACGAGGCGTTTGCGGCCAAGCAAAAGCCTGTGTTCCAGGGGGACTAGGAAAGCAAGCGTGAGCGAACCCATGCCGCACGTTCACACCATCTACTGAGCTGCCATGCGCCCACCGAACCGTTCACGCTGAGCTTGTCGAAGCGCCGCGCAAGGCTTCGACAAGCTCAGCCCGAACGGGTGATCGAATTCAAACAAGCCAGTCCATCACCATGCACGTTGCAACGCCACTAGCCCCCCGCCCCCCCTCGACGGCCCACCTGGCCCTGCCCTTCTTCGACGACGCCCACCGCGCGCTGGCCGAGGGCCTGGTGCCCTGGGCGGCCGCGCAGCAGGTCGATGAAACCGACGACCGCGCCGCTTGCCGCGACTGGGTGCTGCGCCTGGGCGCGGGCGGCTGGCTGCGCTACTGCGTGCCCGCCGCACACGGCGGCGCGCTGCCCGCGCTCGACTCGCGCGCGCTGGTGCTGCTGCGCGAGACACTGGCCTACCACTCGCCGCTGGCGGACTTTGCGTTTGCAATGCAGGGCCTGGGCAGCGGCGCCATCACGCTGGCGGGCACCCCCGCGCAGCAGGCGCACTACCTGCAGGGCGTGGCGCGCGGCGAGCTGATCGCGGCGTTCGCTCTCTCCGAACCTGAGGCGGGCTCGGATGTTGGCGCTATTAAAACAATAGCTGAAAGCGCTTACCCATCAGGCGGTAGCGGCCTAAAAGGCTCATATTCCTTGACCGGAACCAAGACCTGGATCAGCAACGGCGGCATTGCCGACTTCTACTGCGTGTTCGCAAAGACCGACCCGGCCGGGGGCACACGTGGCATCAGCGCATTCATCGTGGATGCGAACACGCCGGGGCTCGACACCTCGCGCCACATCCACGTGATGGCGCCACACCCGCTGGCCACGCTGCAGTTCGACCAATGCGCCGTGCCTGCCACGGCGCTGCTGGGCGAGGAGAACGGCGGCTTCAAGCTGGCCATGCGCACGCTGGACATTTTTCGTGCGTCGGTGGCCGCTGCCGCCCTCGGCATGGCCCGCCGCGCGCTGGCCGAGGCCGTGCACCACGCACGCCAGCGCCGCATGTTCGGCCAGACGCTGGCCGACTTCCAGCTCACGCAGGCCAAGATCGGCGAGATGGCCGCGCTGGTGGACAGCGCCGCGCTGCTGACCTACCGTGCGGCCTGGCTGCGTGACCAGGGCCAGGCGCGCGTCACGGCCGAGGCCGCGATGGCCAAGATGACCGCCACCGAAAACGCCCAGCGTGTCATCGACATGGCACTGCAGCTGCACGGCGGGCGCGGCGTGGAAGTGGGCAGCAAGGTCGAATCGCTGTACCGCGACATCCGCTCGCTGCGCATCTACGAAGGTGCCACCGAAGTGCAGCAACTCATCATCGGCAAAAGCCTCTTGCAGGAGTAACGACCATGACGGTGCCCTCCGCCCAGCCCGACCACTTCGTTCACGACCGCCTGCCGCCCAAGGACGCCTGGCCCACGCTGCGCTACGACCGGCCCGAGCTGCAGATCGCCAACCAAGCCAACCTGGTGGAGGCGCTGTTCGACCAGGCCGAACGTGCGGGCCACATCGACCGCCCCTTGCTGCGCGGCCCGCACCGCACGTATACCTACCGCGACGCCCGCACCGAGGCGACACGCATCGCCGAGGTGCTGACGCAGGACCATGGCCTCGTGCCCGGCAACCGTGTGCTGCTGCGCGGCGGCAACACGGTGGAGATGGCGCTGGCCTGGCTGGGTACCGTCTACGCGGGACTGGTGGCGGTGGCGACCATGCCGCTGCTGCGCGCGATGGAGCTGGGCAGCATCATCGACCGCGCCCAGCCCACGCTGGCGCTGTGCGATGGCCGCCTGCTGGCGGAGCTGCAGGCGGCACAGGCGCAGCACCCCGTGCTCGCCACCATCGTGCCCTTCCACACAGCGCCGGATGCGGCCGACCTGCTGCAGCGCGCGCAGGACAAGCCCGGCACCACGCCACCGTGCCCCACGTCAGCGGACGACATCGCGCTGATGGCGTTCACCTCGGGCACCACAGGCTCCCCCAAGGCGGCCGTGCACACGCACCGCGATGTGCTGGCAGGCTGCGAGGCCTGGCCGCGCCATGTACTCAAGGCCACGCCCGATGACATCGTGGCGGGCTCGCCGCCGCTGGCGTTCACCTTTGGCCTGGGCGGCTTGCTGGTGTTTCCGATGTGGGCCGGGGCCAGCGTGTACTTCCCCGACCAGCCCTACACGCCCCAGACCATGGTCACGCTGATGCGCGACGCGGGCGTCACCATCTGCTACACCGCGCCCACGTTCTACCGGCAGATGGCGCCGTTCGCCCAACAGATCGGCCTGCCGCAGCTGCGCATCAGCGTGAGCGCCGGCGAGGGCCTGCCCGACGCCACGCGCCAGCTGTGGAAGGACGCCACCGGCATCGACATGACGGACGGCATCGGCGCCACGGAGATGTTCCACATCTTCATCTCGTCGGCGGGCGGCGAAAGCCGCGCTGGTGCAGTGGGCAAGGTGGTGCCCGGCTACACCGCCAAGGTGGTGGACGACGACGGCCGTGAAGTGCCGCGCGGCACCGTGGGCAAGCTCGCGGTGATCGGCCCCACGGGCTGCAAGTACCTCGACGACCCGCGCCAGGCCAAGTACGTGAGGGACGGCTGGAACTACCCGGGCGATGCGTTCACGCAAGACGCCGACGGTTATTTCTTCTACCAGGCGCGCGACGACGACATGATCATCACCGCCGGCTACAACGTGGGCGGCCCCGAGGTGGAAGACGCCCTGCTGCGCCACCCCGCCGTGGCCGAGTGCGGCGTGATCGGTGTGCCCGACGAGGAGCGTGGCATGGTGGTCAAGGCCATCTGCGTCTTGAAGCCCGGCCACACAGGCGATGCAGCCATGGTCAAGACCTTGCAGGACCATGTGAAAGCCACCATCGCCCCGTTCAAATACCCGCGCGTGGTGGAGTTCGTCACGGCCCTGCCCCGCACCGAAACCGGCAAGCTCCAGCGCTTCAAGCTGCGCCAGGGCGCTGCGGCTCCTTCCTCTACAAAAACAACATGATGATGAACACAGTATTGCAACCCGAGGGTTGGGTGGCCCCCAAGGGCTATGCCAACGGCATGGCCGCACGCGGCACCATGGTCTTCACCGGCGGCCAGATCGGCTGGAACGCGCAGCAGCAGTTCGAGAGCGACGACTTCATCGCGCAGACCCGGCAAACGCTGCTGAATGTGCGTGCGGTGCTGGAGGCCGGTGGTGCGGGCCCCGAGCACCTGGTGCGGCTGACCTGGTATGTGACCGACCGCAACGAATACAACAGCCGCCTGAAGGAGCTAGGTGCTGTCTACCGCGAGGTGCTGGGCAAGAACTTCCCGGCCATGGCGTGTGTGCAGGTGGCGGGGCTCATGGAAGAGCGCGCGAAGATCGAGATTGAAGCCACAGCAATGATTCCCCCCTGAGCCCCGCTTCGCGTCATCCCCAAAGGGGGGGGACGCCACCCGTGGCCTGGCAAAGCCAGTTCCACGGTGGCACTCGCCCAGGCCATGCCTGTACTACGCGCTGCGCCACCGGTACTGTGCACGGACGAGCCACTGCTGCAGCGCTTGCCCGTACAGGATGAACGCCAGCGCTGCCCCAATCAACGGCAGCGCGGCAAACACCCAGCCCGTCAGCAGCTCGCCGCCCAGCGCCACGCCCACCAGCAGCGCCACCGCAGGGTTCACGAACGAATAGCTGCCCGCCAGCGCCGCCGACGTGTTCTGCAGCAGCCACAGATACGCATTGAGCGCCACCAGCGTGCCAAACACCAGCAGATAGACCCACGCCGCCCACGACTTGGCGCTGACCTGGCCCAGAGCCGAGAGCGGCTCGAACCACAGCGCCACCACCAGCCCCATCGCACCGCCCGCCAGCCACTGCGCCGCCGAGGCCATGGCGGGTGCGGGCAACGAGAGCTTGCGCGACGCATACGAGCCGATGCTCCAGCACAGCGGCGCACCAAAGGCCAGCAGCGCGCCGAGCCAGGTGGCCGAGAAATCGCCCTCCAGCGCCAGCAGCAGCGCGCCCACCACGCCCAGCGCCAAGCCGATCCAGCTGGTGAAAGGCACCCGCTCGCCGCCCCAGCGCGACCACAGCGCCAGCCACATGGGCATGGTGGTGACCACCGTGGCCATGAGGCCCGAACCAATGCCCAGCTTTTGCGCAAAGCCCATCAGGTTCATGGCCAGGAACACCATGCAGCCGCCGACCACCGCCGAATTGCGCCACTGCACCCGCGTGGGCAGTGCATGGCCTTGCCACAGCGCAATCAGCAGCATCACACCGCCCGCACACAGAAAACGGATGGCATTCATCAACAGCGGCGGCATGGTCTGCACCGCAATGCCGATGGCGAAATAGGTGGTGCCCCAGACGATGTAGACCAGCAGCAGCGCCAGGGCCACTGCCCAGCGGCGCTGTGATTGGGCTTGCGCGTTGAAAATTGCCGGCATATTCTTCACCTGACCGAATAATTTATGGAAACCGCGAGGTTTTCGGAATTTTTACCAAAATCAGGCGGCTATGCAAGCAAATATTCAGACAGATGACATGGACGCCAGAATTATTTCGGCCCTGGGCACGGACGGCCGACGTTCGTACGCCGACGTGGGGGCTGAAGTGGGGCTGTCTACCGCCGCCGTGCACGAGCGGGTGAAGAAGCTGCTGGACAAGGGCGTGATCCGCCGCTTTTCGATCAGCGTGGACCCGGAGCGTGTGGGGCTCAACTTCACCGCCTTTGTCGCCATCCGCAACGATGGCGGCATCCACTGCCGCGACGTGGCGCCGCGCCTGCGCGCCATGCCCCAGGTGGAAGAGCTGCACAGCGTGGCGGGCGAATACGACTTTCTGGCCAAGATCCGCACCACCCATGCGCGCGCACTGGAAGATGTGATCTATGAAATCAAGGCCATTGCGGGCGTGGCGCGCACCACCAGCACCGTGGTGCTGAACACGGAGTTCGAGGACCGGCCGCTGGACCTCACCTGGGTAAATGGAGACAAGGGGAGCTGACACGGCAGCGCGCGGCAGCCCCGGACCGGGCGCGATTCCCAACAAGGTCACCGCAGGACTTCGGACGGAGCGCAGCCCTCCAGGAGTTCGTCGTACTCCAGCTGTGTGGCCACCCACTGGCGCGTGGCATCCCCGTAGCGTTGGCCAATGGCCTGCAGGCTGCGGCTGAGCACACAGGCCGCGCTCAGGTCCTGAGCCATCGGGGCCTGCACCGCCAATGCGCCTGGTGGCACCACGCGCAGCAGCAGCCCGCTGCGCAGCCGCACACCCGGGGCCTGCGCATGCACAGCCCTTGCGCTGGAGCGGTAGGTGCGCGACCACGCATCCGCCACAAACGCCAGCGCCACATCGTCAGCCCCGTCCACCACAGGGATCTCGATGCGCTCATGCCGCCAAAAAAGCACGGTGTTGGTGGTCAACGTCCACAGGTGCGCCGGCCCCAGGCCAAACTGGCCACTGCGGTGTGTGGCCCGCCACGACACCAGGCCCAGTTCATTTGCCACTGCGCGGGCCCTGTCAGTGCCCGCCAGGGCCTCCACGATGGCCAGAGACACAGGCAACGAGGCAGAGACCCCGGTGGTGGTCACCACCGGTCCGTCAGCCAGGTAGCGCAGATCCGGCACGTGGGAGGCACCGGGGTGGCGGCGCAACAAGGTGCTGCGGTCATACCAGTGGCCGGTGAAGGAGCGGCCATCGAGCAGGCCCGCCTGGCCCAGCACGCGAGCGCCCGCGCACACCCCCACCACCACGGCCCCCCGGGCAGCCTGGCGCTGGAGCCATGCCACCACGGCGGGGTCATCGTCAGTGTGCAGGGCGGGAACCACCACGATGTCGGCCCCCGCTGGGTAGGCGGCATCGAACGATGCGAAGTCGCGCGTGACATCGACCTGCAACGCGGGCATCAGCACCACACGGCCCGCGCGCGGTGCCACAGCCTCCACCACCCCCACCTGGGCCTGGCGCAGCACGGCATGCGGGACCAGGAAGTCGGTGGTTTCCGTGCCTTCGTTGAGCGCCAGCACGGCAATCACCGGAGCAGCGCCCGAAGAACGCAGCGGCAAAGTCAGCGGCCCTGTTGCCGTCACCGGCCCCCCGGGCACCACAGATACCGACGCCGACACCGACACCGCAGCCAACACCGTCGGCGCTGCCAGCCACCTCATCCAACGCCACAATGTCGCCACACCCAGCCCTCTTGTTGCCCTTGCCAGCCCTGAGCTTAGGTTGCGCCCCCATGCCACACCATGCCAAATCCACCGCACATCCTGCCAATCCTCCGGCTTCCGCCCCTTGCCGCGAGGTGGTGCTGCTGGCCTTTGAGGGGGTGGAGGCCATTGACATCGCAGCACCCGCCAGCGCCTTCAGCAAGGCATCGCTCTGCGCTCCCGGCGCCTACCGGGTGCGAATCGCATCACCGCGGGGTGGCGCCGTGGGCACCAGCGCGGGCTTTGCCGTGGCCGATACGCTGCCCATGCACGCCGTCGACGGCCCCATCGACACTCTGATCGTGGCGGGCGGCGAAGAAGACGCCCTGCGCCGCGCGATCTACGGCGAGGGCGTGGGCGACTGGCTGGCCGCTGCGGCGCAGCGCTCGCGGCGCGTGGCGAGCGTGTGCACCGGGGCCTTCGCACTGGCCGCCGCCGGCCTGCTGGAGCAGCGTGAGGTGACCACACACACCAACGCCTGCGACCTGTTGGCCCAGCTGTGCCCTGGCGCCCGCGTGCAACGCGACCGCGTCTTTGTGCGCGACGGCGCGCTCTGGACATCCGCCGGCGTCACCACCGGGCTGGACCTGGCCCTGGCGCTCATCGAGGACGACCTGGGCCGCACCACGGCCATGCAGATAGCACGCGACCTGGCGGTGTTCATGCTGCGCGCCGGCACATCGCCGCAGCGCAGCCCCGCACTGCAGGCCCAGGCCGACGCCTCAGCGCGCATGCGCGATCTGATGGCCTGGGTGCAGGGACATCTCACGCAAGACCTGTCGGTGGATGCCCTCGCACAGCGGGCCCACATGAGCTCCCGCAACTTTGCGCGCGCCTTTGTGGCACAAGCCCACTGCACCCCGGCACGTTTTGTAGCGCTGGCGCGCGCGCAGCAGGCCGCCGCGCTGCTGCGCCAGACCGACTGGCCTCACGAGAAGATCGCTGCGCGCAGCGGCTTCGGGTCGGTAGATGCCATGGCACGTGCCGTGCAGCTGCACCTCGGGCAGCGGCTGGCGCAGCTGCGCGCCGGGGTTGCCGTGGCTTGAGTCGGCCCGTTGACAGCGGCCCGGGCCGTCAACCGCTCAGCACGCCATGGCAGGGGCATGCCCTCGCACCTGCTGGCGTTCCAGCAGTGCCATGTAGTGCTTCAGCGAGCGCGTCACCAGCCCGGGCACCTTGGCGTGGTCGTCATAGCGGCGCAGTCGAATGGCCTCTTGCGCAAAAGGCTGGGCGGCAAACTGCATGGCCTCTTTCGGCGTGAAGGGCCCACCCTGCAGGACCAGGCTGTGCTGGGATGCCGGCGACAGTGTCTCCCAGTAGCCAGGCTCCATGGTGCACAGGTAGCGCTTGGCGTCCACATGCAGGCGGATGGGCTCCAGCACCGCATCGGGCAGCAGGCCACGCAAAAACGGGATGGCCAGGTACTGGTGCAGGTCGTCTTGCTCGGCCGCATCGCCACCGGGCGCCAGCAGGTGACCCAGGTCGTGCAGCAGGGCTGCCACCACGGTGGCAGGGGTTTCGCCGGATTTTTCGGCCCATTGCGCGCACTGCAGTGCGTGCTCCAGCTGGCTCACAGCCTCACAGCCGTACTGGTTCATGCCCCGGGTGGCCAGCAGATGGGCGATGTCTTCAAGGTTCAGTGCCACGGTGCGCCCTTTGTCAGACCAGGGCCTTGCGGATGCGCGCCGACACCAGGTCGATGGCGCTCACCGTGACCACGATGATCAGCATCACCGCGCAGGTCTCGGCGTACTGGAAGCCCCGGATGATCTCCCACAGCACCACGCCGATGCCACCCGCGCCCACCATGCCCACCACAGAGGCCGAGCGCACGTTGGCCTCAAAGCGGTACAGCGTGTACGAGATCCACAGCGGCATCACCTGCGGGATCACGCCGTAGATGATTTCGTGCAGCGCGCTCGCGCCGGTGGAGCGGATGCCTTCCACGGGCTGCGGGTCGATGGCCTCCACCGCCTCGGAGAACAGCTTGGCCAGCGTGCCCGTGGTGTGGATCCACAGCGCCAGCACACCGGCAAACGGGCCCAGGCCCACGGCCACCACGAAGAGCATGGCGAACACCATCTCGTTGATGGCACGGCAGGCATCAAGCACGCGGCGCACCGGCTGGTTCACCCACCAGGGCGCGATGTTGGACGAGGCCAGCAGCGCCAGCGGCACGGCGGTGACCACGGCCAGGGCCGTGCCCCACAGCGCGATCTGCAGCGTGACCAGCATCTCCTGCACGTAGATGCGCCACTGCGAGAAATTTGGCGGAAAGAACTCAGCCGCGTACTGGGCCATGTTGCCCGAATCGCGGACGAGATCGAGTGGGCGCATGTCCGCGCCCTTCCAGGATGCGGCCAGCACCACCAGCAGAATGCCCCAGGACAGGTACCAAGCGAGGCTGCGCTTGGGCGCAGTGGTGCTCGCCAGGGCCGCGAGCGAAGGGGTCAGTGCAGAAGACATGGTGGGGGCTGGCCGGATGCGTGGCTTGTTTGCTTGCTTACTTCAGGGACGCCAGTTGCTGGTCGATCTCGGCCAGACGGGTCTTCTTGTCGCCATCGGCCAGGGTGGCGTCGGCCTCGATCTTGTTGCGCTTGCCGAACAGGTCCAGCTGGCGGATGGGCGTGAGCTGCGCGTTGGTCGAGGGCTTGAAGCCCGAGAGCTTGGAGATCTTCATCACGATCTCCTTCTCGCGCGCATCGGTCTTGGCGTAGTTGTAGAAGAAGTCCTTGATCTTGGCCTTCAGCGGCTCGGGCAGGTCCTTGCGCATCACCAGCGGGTCGAGCGCAATCAGCGGCGAGGTCCAGACGATCTTGATGTCCTTGAACTTCTCGGGCTGGCGCTCCTTGATCTTCTCGAGGTTTTCGCTGTTGTTGGTGGCCACATCGACCTGCTTGTTGGCCACGGCCAGGGCATTGGTCTCATGGTTGGCGCTGCGCGCAATCTTGAAGTGCGTCTTGGCGTCGATCTTGTTCTGCGCGAAAGCGTAGTAGGCCGGCACCAGGAAGCCCGAGGTGGAGTTGGGATCACCGTTGCCAAAGCTCAGCGACTTGCCGTTCTTGAGCACGTCTTCCAGCGTGGCCAGGGGGCTGTCCTTGTGCACGATGAGGTGCGAGTAGTAACCCTGAGTGCCATCGGCATTGACCATCTGCGCAAACACTTCGCCATTGGCGCGGTCCACCGCCTCCATGGCCGACTTGTTGCCCAGCCAGGCGACCTGCATCTTGTTGAAGCGCATGGCTTCGATGAGGCCGGCGTAGTCAGACGCGAAGAAGGCGTTGATCTTCAGGCCGGTCTGCTTGGCCATGTCGTCCAGCAGGGGTTGCCAGTCGGCCTTGAGGTTCTGCGAGGCTTCGGTCGAGATCATGCCGAAGTTGATGGCGTCCTGGGCGAAAGCGCCCGTGGTCAGGCCCAGGCCAAGGGCCAGGGTTGCGCACAGTTTCTTGATCATGGATGGCTCCAGAAGTGAAAGCGGTAGGGGAAGAAGGAACGAGAGCGGAGAGAAAAGACGACGGCGAGAACGACGAAGACGAGAAAGGCGAAGGCAAGAAAAGCGAGTCAGGCGGCCTGTGCCAGCGGCTGCGCAGCCCAGCCTGCAGACGGTGCCTGCACGGGCGCAGGCACCACGGCCAGTGGCACGGTGGCGCCCAGGATTTCATCGGCCTGCACGCCGTACAGCTCGCGCAGCAGCGCGGGTGTGAGCGCCGCCGAGGGGCCGTCGTAGACCACACGGCCCTGGTGCAGTGCGACCACGCGGGGGCAGTACTTGATGGCCACGTCCACCTGGTGCAGCGAGACGATGACGGTGCTGCCGTCTTCGCGGTTGATGCGCGCCAGGATGTCCATGACCTTGCGTGAGGATTCGGGGTCCAGCGAGGCGATGGGCTCGTCGGCCAACACCACTTTGGCCCCCTGCACCAGGGTGCGCGCAATGGCGGCGCGCTGCTGCTGCCCGCCCGACAGGGTGGAGGCGCGCTGCGCATGGCAGTCGGCAATGCCCACGCGGGCCAGGGACTCCAGTGCCAGGGCGCGCTCGTGTGTGCGGAACACGCGCAGCCAGCCGCGCCATTTGGGCGTGCGGTGCAGCAGGCCCACCAGCACGTTCATCATCACGGGCAGGCGATCCACCAGGTTGAACTGCTGGAACACGAAGCCCACCTGCGAGCGCACCTTGCGGATATCGCGGTGGATGCGCCCGCCCTGCTGCACGCAGCGGCCATCGACCTCGATCAGCGAATTGCTATCGCCATCGGCCACCACCAGGCCGGCCACATGGCGCAGCAGCGTGGACTTGCCCGAGCCCGAGGCACCGATCAGCGCCACCATCTCGCCAGCCTGCACCGTGAGGTCGATGTCGCGCAGCGCGTGCTTGCCGTTGGCGAAGTGCTTGTTCAGTTGTTCGATACGCAGGGCGATGGGCATGGCGGACTCCAAGTCGTCTATACAAGTGCAGTGTGAAAGGAGGCTGTGACAGTGCCTTGACAGTTGCGGGAAGTTTCCATGTCAAGGGCGTGCTGCAGCGGCGCGGCCTACAGCACGCGCTGCCCTTCGCGCCAGACGCCGCGCACCACGGCCTGCTGCGATCCGTCGGGCAGGTCGGCCATGTGCACCTGCACCAGGTCGGCGCGCAGGCCTGCAGTCAGCTCGCCACGGTCCTGCATGCCCGACGCGCGGGCCGGGTTGCGGGTGACGGTGGCCACGGCCTCGGGCAGGGAGAGGATGCCGTCGTGCACCAGGCGCATCACGGCGCTCAGCAGGCTGCCGGGCACGTAGTCCGACGACAGGATGTCCAGAAGGCCCTGGCGCGCCAGATCGGCCGCCGCGACGTTGCCCGAGTGCGAGCCGCCGCGCACGACGTTGGGCCCGCCCATCACGGTGAGCAGGCCGCGCTCGTGCGCGGCCTGGGCCGCCGCCAGCGTGGTCGGAAACTCGGACATGCCCGCGCCCTCGGCATGGGCCTGCTCCACATGCGCCACCGTGGTGTCGTCGTGGCTGGCCAGGGCGATGCCATGGGTGCGGCAGTAGTCCACGAAGTAGGCACGGTGCGGCTCGGCGTACTGCGCCTGCAGGGTAGCGGCATGCTGCACCTGGCGCTCGAACTTCTCGCTGCTCCAGCCCTTCTTGCCGGTGTAGTAGGTGCGCGCCTGCTCGATGTTCTCCCACTGGCGCTGGCCGGGGGTGTGGTCCATCAGCGAGATCAGCGACAGGCGCGGGTGGCCGTGGAAGGGGCCGAACAGGTCGATGGTGTTGGGCGCGGGCAGCTCGCAGCGCACATGCAGGTGGTGGTCGGCGCGCAGCAGGTTGCGCGCGGTGCAGGTGTCGATGGTGTCGAGCACGCGGTTCCAGGCGCTGCCGCGCAGGCTGTCCACATCGGCCTCGCCCACGCCCAGCGCGTCCAGCACCGTCGTGATGCCGGCCGCCGCAATCTCGGCGTCGTGCGCCAGCAGCGCGGGCATCTCGGCCCATTGCACCTTGGGGCGCGGCATGAGGTGGCGCTCGAAATTGTCGGTGTGGATTTCCACCAGCCCGGGCAGCAGGTAGTCGCCCCCCAGGTCGATGCCTTGCAGGGCCGAGGTGGCCCCGCCGTTCAGCGACGCGATGCGGCCACCGTCCACCTGCAGACTGCCCAACACCACCTCGCCGGGCAACACCATGCGGGCGTTCTTGAACACGGCGGCGCTCATGCGGACGCTCCCCGAAAGTCACCCACGTTCACGCGGCGCGTGGCCACGGCGGCACCCACCTGCGCGTCATGGAAGATGCCCACCAGCGCCGCGCCCCGTTCCACCGCCTCGCGGATCAGCGCGATCACCGTCTCGGTGTTGGCCGTGTCGAGCGATGCCGTGGGTTCGTCCAGCAGCAACAACGGCTTGGGCTTGATCATGTTGCGCGCAATGTTGATGCGCTGCTGCTCGCCCCCTGAAAACGTGGCGGGCGGCAGGTGCCACAGCCGCTCGGGGATGCGCAGGCGGTTGAGCCACTGGCGGGCGGCCTCGCGAGCCGCCTCAATACCAGCAGGGTCGTCCCCCGCGTCTTCGGCCAGCGGCTCGGCCACCACGTCCAGCGCCGACACGCGCGGGATGACGCGCAGGAACTGGCTCACATAGCCCACGGTGTCGCGCCGCAGCTGCACCAGCGCGCGCGGCGTGGCCTGGGTCACGTCCACCAGGGCGCCATCGGCCGAGCGCACGGTGATGCGGCCCGCGTTGGCGCGGTAGTTGGCGTAGATCATCTTGAGCAGCGTGCTCTTGCCCATGCCCGAGGGGCCGTCGAGCACCACACATTCACCGGGCCGTACATCCAGGTCCACCTGGGCCAGCACGGGCAGTTCGATGCCGTTCTGGTGGTGCAGGGTGAAGCGCTTGGCCACCCCTTGCATCTGGAGAATGGGTGCGGTCGAAAGGTGGTTCATGGCTGCAGTACCGAAGAAACAAGGAGTTGGGTGTAGGGGTGTTGCGGGTCGTCGAGCACCTGGTCGGTCAGGCCCGTCTCCACCACGCGGCCGCGCTGCATGACCACCATGCGGTGCGCCAGCAGGCGGGCCACGGCCAGGTCGTGCGTGACGACGATGGCGGCCAGCTGCATCTGCCGCGTGAGCTGGCGCAGCAGGTCCAGCAGGCGCGCCTGCACCGACACATCCAGGCCCGAGGTGGGTTCATCCATGAACACCAGGCGCGGCTGCGTGACCAGGTTGCGCGCGATCTGCAGGCGCTGGCGCATGCCGCCCGAGAAGGTGCGCGGCGCGTCGTCGATGCGCGCGGCGTCGATCTCCACCCGCTGCAGCCATTCGGCGGCCGTGGCGCGCAGGCGGCCGTAGTGGCGCTCGCCCAAGCCCATGAGGCGCTCGCCCACGTTGGCACCGGCCGAGACATCCATGCGCAGGCCGTCGGCCGCGTTCTGGTGCACAAAGCCCCAGTCGGTGCGGGCCAGCAGGCGCTGCTGGGCTTCGGTCATGGCATAGACATCCTGCAGCGCGCCATCGCGCTGGCGGAACTGCACCGTGCCTCCATCGGGCGCACTGCGCGCCGCGATCGCGTTGAGCAGGGTGGACTTGCCCGAACCGGATTCGCCCACCACAGCCAGCACCTCGCCGGGCCACAGGTCGAACGATGCGTCCTCCAGCGCCACGCGCTCGCCATAGCGTTTGCAGACATTGCGCACGCTCAGCAGCGGCGCTGTCCCATCAGGAATGTTGTTCATGTCAGGCTTTCGATCACAAAACTCAGGCCATGCTGCGCAAAGCCCAGGGATTCATAGAAGGCATGTGCGCCCGCGCGCCGCGCATTGGACGAAAGTGCAAGCTTGTAACAACCCGCCTCGCGCGCACGCTCCATGGCGTGGGCCATCATCTGGCGGCCAATGCCCTGGCCCTGCCGGTGGGCAGCAACCACCACGTCTTCCACGATGGCCGAAGGCGCGCCCCGGTGCGCCAGGTTGTGCATGACCAGCAGCGCATAGCTGCCCACCACGGCACCGTTCGGTGCAGGCTCGCAGGCCACCCACAGCCGGTAGCTGGGGTAGCGCGCAAAATGGGCCCACAGGGCATGCGCCTCCGGCAGGCTCAACACGTCCTGCGGACTGTCTTCGATGCCCTCGTACAGCGCCAGCACGTCTTCGAGGTCCGACTCCACAGCCTCCCGAATGGCCAGATGGGTCATGCCGTGGCCTCCGTGCGGGGCGCCTGGCGCTCCTGGCAATAGTCCGAGTCGGAGCACACATGCATGCGCCCGCCCTGGTCGTCGGTGATCACCTCGTCGAGGAAGCTGTCGGTGGCGCCGCACAGCGCGCAGGCGGCATCCCAGCGCTGCACCTCGAAGGGGTGGTCCTCGAAGCCCAGGCTTTCGACCGGCGTGTAGGGCGGCACCGCGTAGATGCGCTTTTCACGGCCCGCACCAAACAGCTGCAGCGCGGGGTTCATGTGCATCTTGGGGTTGTCGAACTTGGGGATGGGCGATGGCGCCATCACATACCGGCCATTGACCAGCACCGGGTAGTCGTAGGTGGTGGCAATGTGGCCGTAGCGGGCGATGTCTTCGTACAGCTTCACGTGCATGAGCCCGTACTCGGCCAGCCCGTGCAGCGTGCGTGTCTCGGTCTCGCGCGGCTCCAGGCGCTGCATGGGTTCGGGCACAGGCACCTGGTAGACGATGACCTGGCCTTCGGCGAGCGGCACCTCAGGAATGCGGTGGCGCGTCTGTATCAGCGTGGCCTCGCGGGTGCGGGTGGTGGTGGCGACGGCGGCGGTGCGCACGAAGAAGCGGCGGATGTTGACGGCATTGACCGTGTCGTCCGAGCCCTGGTCGATGACCTTGAGGATGTCCTGCGGTCCGATGATCGATGCCGTCACCTGGATGCCCCCCGTGCCCCAGCCGTAGGGCAACGGCATCTCGCGCGAGCCGAAAGGCACCTGGTAGCCCGGAATCGCCACGGCCTTGAGGATGGCGCGGCGGATCATGCGTTTGGTGCGCTCATCCAGATAAGCAAAGTTGAAGTGGCCGTCCACCGGCGCAACGTCGGCGGGTTGGCCCACCACGGCGGGGTCCATGGGTGCGTTCATGGGGCTTCTTCCATGTGGGGGGTTGAGGGGTGAGATGCAGCGGCGCGCATCTTGCGCACCAACTCCAGTTCGGACTGGAAGTCCACGTAGTGCGGCAGCTTCAGGTGCTGCACAAAACCCGAGGCCTCCAGGCTGTCGCTGTGGCCCAGCACGAACTCCTGCATCTGCGCGGGCGATTCCACGGGCTCGCCCAGCTCGTCGGCGCGCAGGGCGCGGTCAACCAGGCCCATGGCCATGGCCTTGCGCTCGCTGTGGCCAAACGCCAGGCCATAACCGCGCGTGAACTGCGGCGGCTGGTGCTTGCTGCCGGCAAACTGGTTCACCATCTCGCACTCGGTGATCTCGATGTCGCCGATGTCGATGGCAAAGCCCAGTTCCTCGGGTTCGATCGCCACGGCCACCGTGCCCAGGCGCACCTCGCCCACAAAGGGGTGCGAGTGCGAATAGCCGCGCTGCGTGGAGTACGCCATGGCCAGCAAAAAGCCCTCGTCGCCCCGCGCCAGGTTCTGCAGCCGCGTGGCCCGGTTGGCCGGGAAGCGCAGCGGCTCGCGCGTCAGGTCGGTGGGCAAGGGGTCGCCGGGCGGCACCGGGCGGGTCTCGATCAGGCCTTCCTGGTTGAGCAGGTCCACCACGCGCGGGGTGGGGTCGGGCGGCGTGGCGGCGGGTGCTGTCGCGTTCCCCGCAGCGACCGGCTGCTGGCCCTCGGCCAGCAGCGTGAAGTCGAGCAGGCGCTGCGTGTAGTCGTAGGTGGGGCCCAGCACCTGCCCGCCGGGCAGGTCCTTGAAGGTGGCCGAAATGCGGCGGTCCAGCGCCATGCGCGCGGTATCGAGCGGGCAGGTGGTGCCCAGGCGCGGCAGCGTGGCGCGGTAGGCGCGCAGCAGGAAGATGGCTTCCACCAGGTCTCCCGCCGCCTGCTTGATGGCCAGCGCGGCCAGTTCGGGGTCGTACACCGAGCCTTCGGTCATCACCCGGTCCACCGCCAGCTTGAGTTGCTGACGGATCTGCGCGACCGACAGCTCGGGCTGTGAGGTGTCGCCCCGGCGCTGGCGGGCCAGCAGCTGGTAGCTGTGGAGGATGGCGGTTTCCCCGCCCTTGACGGCAACGTACATGCTCAGGCCTCCTGGGGTTGGGGTTCGCAGCCTGCATGCGCGGCGGTGCGGATGGCCCGCGTGGTGCGGGGCAGACCGACGATGTGCTCCGCTGTGCCCAGCAGCACATCCACGCCGCGCGGAAACGCCGCATGGTTGGCGACCCACTGGGCCGCAAAGTCCTCGGGCAGGCCCTCCACCGCCAAGGCGGTTACGCCCTGGATGCCAGGGCCCGTCAGGCGCCACGCACCCGCGGCACCCACTGGAGTGACCGTGGCCTGCGCCACATCCACCACGCAGGTCGCCGACTGGTCGGGATAGGTATCGCTGCCCTGGGCCAGGGTCTGCAGTGCTGGCAGCGCATCGCCCTGCGCTACCCACACAAACCGGGCATGTGCAGGATCGTTCACCAGCGTGCAGCCGGTGTGAAACCGCAGCCACACACCCGCATCGCTGGCCGCCAGGCGGGGCGACAGCCACAGCGTGCAGTCGCTGTCGAGCAGCGCCAGCAGCACGGCGGCCGATGCCGCGTGGCCCACCGCCGGGGTTTGTGCGTCATGCTCCAGCGCAATACAACGGCCAGGGTGCGACAGCGCCTGCAGTACCGCGCGGAACACGGTCTGGCTGCCAAAGGCTTCGTTGGAGAATCCTGCGCCCAAGGACGCCAAGGTGGGCGCGCTCATTCCGCATCCTCCTCGGAGTCGCTGCCGCTTTCGCGCGCCACGGTGAAGAAGTCCACCTTGGTGCTGGCCGCCCGCGCCTGCCGCTCGGCCTGGGTGCTGCGCAAATGGGCCCTGATCGGCTCCAGCAGATGGGTGTCCAGCAGAGGTTGCCGAACGGGGTCCTGCAGCAGGGCATCGGCCAGCGCAGCCAGTTGCACCTGGCGGTGCGAGCGGCCCAACACGTAGGCCACACCCACGGTGGCATCGATGGCATCAGAATCGGCCTCCACGCGCAGCGCGCAACGGGTCACGGTGACCTCGCCCAGGTTGAAACGCTCCCCCGTGCCACCGGCACGGCCTTGCACCATCATCAGCCCGGTCTCGGGGGCGCGCAGCCACCGCGCTGGGCGCGTGGCATGCTCGTGCAATGCGGATTCCAGCAGACCCAGCGGTGCCCGGGCCAACAGCGCCATCCAGTGCGCGCGGCCCAGGGGCCGTCCAGGGCCCGGGTTGTCAAAGGCTTGAAACATGAAAGTGGTACTCTGAAAGTTGTATAGACAAATTGAACAACTGGCGCCAGCTTAAAGAGCGCGCATGTAGGTTTCATGACAGCCAGCACCACCTCCCTTTCGTCCCCCTTGCAGGCCCCACCCGCTCCGTCTTTGCGCCCTGCGCGCGACAGTTTCTGGACCCGCATTGCCGCTGAGCTGGCCGACGCCATCGGCAGCGGCGTTTACCCGCCGGGCCAGCGCCTGCCCTCGGAACACGCACTGGCCGAGCAGTTCGGCGTGAACCGGCACACCATCCGCCGTTCGCTGGCCAGCCTGTGCAGCCAGGGCCTGGTGCGCATCACGCAGGGCAGCGGCACCTATGTGGAAGACTTTGCGGTGGACCTGGTGCTGGGCAAACGCACACGCCACCAGCAGGGGCTGGCCCAGGCCGGCCTGCGCGGCAGCCTGCTGGTGCTGCAGGCGCAGACCGTGCGCGCCACCGCTGCGCTGGCGAAATCCCTGCGGGTACCCGCCCGCAGCCCGCTGCTGGCGCTGCGCGTGATGGGCGAGGCCGAGGGCCAGCCCCTGCACCTGAGCGAGCGCTACTTTCCCTTGCCCCGCTTTGAAGGCCTGGCGGCCGTGGTGCGCGAGACCGGCTCCATCACCGCCGGGTTTGCCGCCCATGGCGTGGCCGACTACACCCGCCGCGAAAGCCGCATCACCGCCGAACTGCCCAGCGCCGAGGTGGCCGCGCAGCTGCGCCAGCCCACGTCGCGCCCGGTGCTGCAGGTAGAGAGCCTGAACGTGGACCTGGAAGGCACGCCCATCGAATGGGCACGCGCCTGGTTTGCGGGCGACCGCGTAAAGCTGACCATTGACCACGATGAACACGCCTGAAATGCCACCCACCCACCACCGCTATGCGGTCTATTTCGCACCGAACCCGGGCAGCCTGGGCTGGCTGGCCGGCAGCCACTGGCTAGGGCGCTGCGCCGCGCTGCTGCAGCCGCTGCAGCAGCTCGCCATCGACGGCGTGGCGGCGGACGACCTGCACCGCCTGACAGCAGCGCCCCGCCGCTACGGCTGGCACGCCACACTCAAGGCGCCGTTTGCACTGGCACCCGGCACCGACTGGATCACGCTGCACCAGGCCGTGCAGTCCGTGGCGCGCGGGCTGCAACCCTTTGTGCTGCCGCCCTTGGAGGTGCAACGCATTGACGACTTTCTGGCACTGGTCCCCCCGGCGTTGCACCCCGCCAATGCGCAGATCCGAGAGACCGCCGCCACCTGCGTGACGGCGCTGCAGCCCTTGGCCACACCCTTGTCCGACGCCGACCTCGCCCGGCGCCGCTCGGCGGGGCTCACTGCCCGGCAGGACGCGCTGCTGGAGCAATGGGGCTACCCGTTTGTGCTGGACGAGTTCCGATTCCACATGTCGCTCACCGGCAGCCTGGCGCAGGTGGACACACAGACGCAGGCGCTGGTGTTCGAGGCCGCACAGGAGTTCTTCTCGGACCTGCCCACCCTCAAGTTCAACAGCCTCGCCTTGTTCGCAGAGCCCAAGCCCGGTGCGGACTTTGTGCTGCTGGACCACCTGGAGATGGGCGCATGACCACCGGTCGGCTGGTCTACTGCATGGGCCCCTCGGGTGCGGGCAAGGACAGCCTGCTGGACTGGCTGCGCGCGCACCTGCCCCGGCCCTGCCCCGTGCACTGGGCACAGCGCACCATCAGCCGTGCCGCCACGTCCGGCGGCGAAGCCCATGACAGCGTTTCTCCCCAAGCGTTTGTTGCGCTGTGCAGCGAGCACGCCTTTGCCCTGCACTGGCAGGCCAACGGCCTGGGCTACGGCGTGCGGCATGCGCAACTGGCGCCGCTGGCGCAAGGCCACTGGGTGCTGCTCAATGGTTCACGCGCCTACCTGCCCGAGGCCCTGGCACGGTTCCCGGACCTGGTGGCCGTGCACATCACCGCCAGCCCGCAGGTGCTGCGCGAACGTCTGCTGGCGCGGGGCCGCGAGACGCGCGAAGAGGTGGAGGCCCGGGTGCAGCGCGCGCTGGCCTACAGCCCGCCGCCGGGTGCGGCCAGCCTGGAGGTGCACAACGACGGCGCGCTGGGCGATGCGGGCCAGCGGCTGCTGAGCGCGCTGGAAAATTTGCCGGGCTGGCCCCAGCGCAGTGGCAAACTTTCGCCCATTGTTTCCGTACTTTCCAGCACGCCATGACCACCATCACGATTTATCACAACCCCAAGTGCGGCACGTCCCGCAACACCCTCGCCATGATCCGCAACAGCGGCGTGGAGCCCGAAGTCATCGAGTACCTCCAAACCCCACCCGACCGCGCCACGCTGGTGGCCCTGATCGCCGCCACGGGTGAACCGGTGATCAACGCCGTGCGCACCAAAGAAGCGGTTTTCACCGAGCTGCAGCTGGACGCGCCGGGCGTGACCGACGCGCAGCTCATCGACGCGATGCTGCAGCACCCCGTCCTCCTCAACCGCCCCCTCGTGGTCACGCCCCTGGGCACGCGGCTGTGCCGCCCGTCGGAGTTGGTGCTCGACATCCTGCCCGCACCCCAGCAAAGCGCTTTCACCAAGGAAGATGGCGAAGTGGTCATCCACACGCAGGGCCAGCGTGTTTGAGGCGGCTGCACACCCCCACGCCGTAGCGCGCTGCGCCGCATGACCGCCGCCTCACAGCGCTGGACCGTGGCGCGCCTGGGCACGGCCCAGACCCTGGCCTGGGCCTCTTCCTACTACCTGCCCGCCATGCTGGCCATGCCCATGGCGCGCGACCTGGGCGTGGCCACCCCCACCGTGTTCGCCGCGTTCTCGGTGGCGCTCATCGTGTCGGCCCTGCTCGGGCCGTTCGCGGGTCGGGCCATCGACCGCCACGGCGGCCGCCCGGTGCTGGTGGGCACCAACCTGCTGTTTGCCGCCAGCCTGGCAGGCATGGCGCTGGCGCAAGGCCCCGTGGGCCTGTTTGCCGCCTGGGTGCTGATGGGCGTGGCCATGGGATCGGGCTTGTACGAGGCCGCCTTTGCCACCCTGGTGCGCCTGTATGGCCAGGGCGCACGCAGCGCCATCACCGGCATCACGCTGATTGCGGGTTTTGCCAGCACCGTGGGCTGGCCGCTGTCGGCCTGGATGGAAGTGCACTGGGGCTGGCGCGGCGCGTGTGCAGGCTGGGCCGCGTTGCACCTGCTGGTAGGGGTGCCGCTGAACGGCTGGTTGCCGCGCATCGCGCCCGACGAGAACGCCCCGGCCACAGCGGCTGGTGCGCCCTCCGCCTCAACCGCCACGACAGCGACACCTGGATCGCCCGCCCCAGACCACGCTCTGCGCACCACCGTGCTGCTGTCCTTCGTGTTTGCCGTCACCTGGTTCACCAGCACGGCCATGGCGGCCCATCTGCCGCGCCTGCTGCAGGCCAGCGGCACCTCGCTGCAGGCGGCGGTGGCCCTGGCGGCGTTGGTGGGCCCGGCGCAGGTGGCAGCACGCCTGTTGGAGTTTGGCTTCCTGCGCCGCCTGCACCCGTTGCTGTCGGCGCAGATGGCGGCGGCAGCCCACCCGGTGGGCGCGGCTTTGCTGATGGTGGTGGGCGGGCCTGCGGCGGCGGCGTTCACCGTGCTGCACGGGGCCGGCAACGGCATCCTGACCATCGCCAAGGGCACGCTGCCGCTGGTGTTGTTTGGGCCTGCGGGCTACGGCGCCCGCCAGGGCCTCATGATGGTGCCCGCCCGCGTGGCACAGGCCTTTGCCCCCGTGCTGTTCGGTATGTTGCTCGATGGTGTGGGCGCTGCCGCCCTGTGGGCCACCACGCTGCTGGGGCTGGCAGCGCTGGGGGCGTTGTGGGTGTTGCGGCCCGTGGCGCAGCGCTGATCAGCCGCGCGGCACCACAAATTCCGCCCGCGCCTTGAGCGCTGGGGCGCGCGACTGGCAGCCTTCCAGGTGGTCATTCACCAACCCCATCGCCTGCATGAAGGCATACACCGTGGTGGGCCCCACAAAACTCCAGCCGCGTTTTTTCAGGTCCTTGGACATGGCGATGGATGCGGGCGACGTGGACAGGGTGCGCGCCACCTCGCGCGTGAGGCGCTCGGGCCGGTCGGCAGCAGCGGGCTCGTAACGCCACGCGTAGTGCGCCAGCGAGCCGAACTCGCGCCGCAGCTCCAGCACACGCCGTGCATTGTTGATGGTGGATGCGATCTTGCCCCGGTGTCGCACGATGGCGGCGTCCTGCACCAGGCGCTCGACATCGGCCGGGCCGAAGGCGGCAACCTGCTCGGCCTCGAAGTTCGCAAACGCGGCGCGAAAGCCCTCGCGCTTGTTCAGGATGGTGAGCCAGCTCAGGCCCGACTGGAAGCCCTCCAGGCAGATCTTCTCGAACAGCCGCCGGTCGTCTGCCACCGGAAAGCCCCACTCGGTATCGTGGTAATGGCGGTAGAAAGGCGTGGCCTGGCACCAGGTGCAGCGCGGGCAGCCTGCCTCGTCGGCAAACAGCCCGGCAGACAGGTCGGGGGTGGGTTCAGCGGTCATGCGCTGCATTCTAGAAACTGCACTAGCCACACTGCTGACACCCCTTCGGACGCCCCACGCGATCTGCCCATAAACTGCCCGCATGCGCCAGTTTCTCCCCCGCCTGCGAGCCTTGCCTCCCCTGATGATCAGCCTGGCCCTGGCGGGCTGTGCCAGCACCACCGGCCCCACCCACGCGCTGGGCTACTACTGGCAATCCCTGCGTGGGCACATGCAGCTGATGCATGCCGCCGAGCCCATCGACGACTGGGTGGCGCGCACCAACATCCCGCCCGCCCTGCGCGAGCGGCTGCAGCTGGCACAGCACGCCCGCGCCTTTGCCGTGGCCGAACTGGGCCTGCCCGACAACGCCAGCTACCGCCGCTATGCCGACCTCAAACGCCCCGCCGCCGTGTGGAATGTGGTGGCCGCGCCGCCGTACTCCCTCACGCTGCACACCTGGTGTTTTCCGGTCACGGGCTGCATTGGCTACCGGGGCTACTTCACCGAGGCCGCCGCGCAGGCCGAGGCGGCCGAGCTGGCCGCACAAGGCCTGGAGGTGGAGGTGTATGGCGTGCCCGCGTACTCCACGCTGGGCTACATGAACTGGGCGGGGGGCGACCCGCTGCTCTCCACCTTCATCGCCTGGCCCGAGGGCGACTTTGTGCGCCTGCTGTTCCACGAGCTGGCGCACCAGGTGGTGTATGCCAAGGACGACACCCTGTTCAACGAATCTTTCGCCACGGCGGTCGAGCGCATCGGCGTGGCGCAGTGGCTGGCCACGCAGTCCACCCCCGCCGCACGCGAGGCCTATGCCACCAGCGAGGCGCGGCGCAGCGCCTTCCGCACCCTGACCCGCGCCACGCGCGCCCACCTGGCCGCCATTTATGAACAAAAAGAGGCCTCTGCGCGCGAGAGCAAAGGGTTAGAAGCTATCAAAAGTGAAGCAATGCAGCGTTTTCGGGCAGACTACGCCGCGCTGCGCGAGCGCTGGTTGCACCCGAAGGGCGGGGGCGCGCCCCAGGCCAGCACGGCCCAGGTGGCAGGCTACGACCGCTGGGTGGCCCAGGCCAACAACGCCAGCTTTGCCGCCCAGGCCGCCTACGACGAACTCGTGCCCGCATTCGAGGCCTTGTTCGAGCGCGAGGGCCGCGACTGGCCCCGGTTTTATGATGCCGTACGACAACTGACACAGCAGCCCCAGCCACAACGCCACGCGGCCTTGCGCGCACTGCGGCCTTCCCAGACAACGCCCTAAGGAGACGACCCATGCCCGACATCCACATCCACCGCGACCACCACCTGGGCTTCAAGGAAGCCCGCAAGGTCGCCTTCTCCTGGGCCGAAAAGGCCGAAGAAAAATTCGACATGGAATGCACCTACGAAGAAGGCGAGAAGGAGGACCTGCTGACCTTCACCCGCTCGGGCGTCAAGGGCACGCTGCTGGTGGATGCCCACCAGTTCGAGATGAAGGCGCAGCTGGGTTTTCTGTTCGGCGCGTTCAAGGACCGCATCGAAGCCGAAATTGCCGAACAGCTCGACGCTCTGCTCAATGCGCCGCACCCCGGCGCCAAGAAGCCCGCCACCGACAAGAAGAAACACGCGGCGGAGGCTGGGGCAGACAAGCCGACCACCAAAGCAGCGGCGAAACTCGCCCCCAAGGCCAGGAAGGCCTAGCCGCCGGGGCCTTGACCATGACATCCACTGCCACTGCCACGGGCACTGCCGCCCACAGCCCGGCGTTCGACACCCTCGCCACACTGCTCCACACCCGCTACAGCTGCCGCGCCTTTCTGCCCGAACCCCTGCCACGCGCGACCATCGAGCGCATCCTGGCCACCGCGCAGCGCACGGCCTCGTGGTGCAACGCGCAGCCCTGGCAGCTCACCCTTGCCAGTGGCGCCACGCTGGATCGCCTGCGCAGCGCACTGCAGTCGCACATGGCCACAGCCGCCCCTGCGCCCGACCTGCCCTGGCCCCGCGAATACCGGGGCGTGTACCAGGAGCGGCGGCGCGAATGTGGCTGGGGCCTGTACGAAGCCCTGGGCATTGCCAAGGGCGACCGCGAGGCCTCGGCGCAACAGGCGGCACAGAACTTCACGATGTTCGGCGCACCGCATGTGGCCATCGTCACCAGCGATGAGGCGCTGGGCGTCTATGGTGCGGTGGACTGCGGCGCCTACGTGAGCAACTTCATGCTGGCCGCGCACAGCCTGGGCGTGGGCTCCATCGCGCAGGCTGCGCTCGCGTCTTACCCCGGCGTGCTGCGCGAGGTGCTGGGCATTGGCGAAGACCGCACGATCGTCTGCGGCATCTCGTTGGGCATGGCGGACCCGGCCCACCCGGCCAACCATTTCCGCACCACACGCGCCGATCCGGCGAGCAATGTGGTGTGGCGGGACTGACCGTACAGGAATCAGGCCGCCGCGCGCAACAGAGGGCTGCGCGTGCGCAGCACCCCGAACAGGTCCTTGGGGTCTGACAGTTCGGGAATCAGTTCCATGGGCTGGCCCATGCCCATCTCCACGGCCGTGTCACGCAAGAACCGCAGCGCAGAAAAGTCCTCCAGCGCAAAGCCCACGGAATCGAATACCGTCACCGCCGCCTCACTGGCCCGGCCGGCACGCTGGCCCGCCAGTACCTCCCACAATTCGGTCACGGCAAAGTCGGCCGGCAGTTGCTGGATGTCGCCTTCGATGCGCGTCTGCGGCGCGTATTCGACAAACACCTGCGCCTGGCGCAACACATCGGCATGCAGCTCCGTCTTGCCAGGGCAATCGCCCCCCACCGCGTTGATGTGCATGCCCGGTGCCAGCATGTCGGGCGTGAGGATGGTGGCATTGGTCTTGTCCGCCGTCACCGTGGTCACGATGTCGGCGCCGCGCACGGCCTCGGCCGTGCTGGTGCAGACCATGGTGCGCAGGCCCATGCCTTGCAGGTTGGCCTGCAGCTTGGCGGTGGCGGCCGGGTCGGTGTCGAACAGCCGCAGGGTGTCGATGCCCAGCAGGTGGTGGAAGGCCAGCGCCTGGAACTCGCTTTGGGCGCCGTTGCCGATCAGCGCCATGGTGCGTGCGCCGGGGCGCGCCAGGGCGCGGGCGGCCACGGCCGACATGGCGGCGGTGCGCAGGGCGGTGGTGAGGGTGAGTTCGCTCAGCAGCAGCGGCGCGCCCGTGGCCACATCGGCCAGCACACCAAACGCCATCACCGTGGACAAGCCCCAGCGCGTGTTCTTGGGGTGGCCGTTGACGTACTTGAACGCATAGGTCTGGTCGTCGGCAATGGGCATCAGCTCGATCACGCCGTCGCGCGAATGGCTGGCCACACGCGCCGATTTGTCGAAGGCGTTCCAGCGCAGGTAGTCGGCATGCAGGTAGTCGGCCATGCCGCGCAGGCAGGCCTCGACGCCCTTGCGTTGCACCAATGCGACGACATCGGGCGCACTGAGGTAGAGGGTGGAAAAGTGATTTTTGGAAGGCATGGTGCTTGTCTCCGGGTGGGATAGAAGCAGTGTCCTGGAGCGTCGCAGCAAAAGGAATCGCCCAAACTGCCGCATATTGCAGGCCGGTTTGCCGGTATGGCAGGGGAATTTGCCACTTTGCACAATAGCCGGCGCCCACGCCCTGGTGGCGTGGGCGCGCTATCCTCCCCCTACCGGGCGCAATCTATGCCCTTCCGACAACATTCCGCACCATGACGCCTTCGGACATCCTCATCAGCGAAGTCGGTCCACGCGACGGCCTGCAGTCCGTGAAGGCCACCATGCCCACGGCCGACAAGCTGCGCTGGATTGATGCGCTGGTGGCGGCCGGCCTGCGCGAGATCGAAGTCGGCTCGTTCGTCCCGGCGCGCCTGCTGCCCCAGATGGCCGATGTGACCGAGGTGGTGCGCCACGCGCTGACCCACCCCGGCGTCACCGTGATGGCGCTGGCGCCCAACCTGCGCGGCGCCGAGGCGGCCCTGGCGGCGGGTGTGCACAAGGTCACGCTGCCGGTGTCGGCCAGCGCCGCCCATTCGCTGGCCAATGTGCGCAAGACGCGCGAGGCCATGGTCGAGGAAGTGCGCGCCGTGGCCCGGCTGCGCGATACACAGGCACCCGGCATGCTGGTGGAGGTGGGGTTGTCCACGGCTTTTGGCTGCACCCTGCAGGGCGAGGTGCCCGAGGACGACGTGATCTGGCTTGCCGCCCTGTGCGCCGAGGCCGGGGCCGACGAGGTGGGCCTGTCCGACACCACCGGCATGGCCAACCCGGCCCAGGTGCGCCGCCTCTTCACGCGCCTGCGCGCCGAGCTGGGCACCCGGGCCGGGGCGGCCCACATGCACAACACGCGGGGCCTGGGCTTGGCCAATTGCCTGGCGGCCTACGACGTGGGGGTGCGCACGTTCGATGCATCGCTGGGCGGCCTGGGCGGTTGCCCCTATGCGCCGGGCGCATCGGGCAACGTGGTGACAGAAGACCTGGTGTTCATGTTCGAGGCCATGGGCATTAGCACGGGCGTCGACCTGGAGCGCCTTATGGCCGCACGTGCGCCGCTGCAGGCGGGGCTGCCGGGCGAGCCGATCTATGGCATGACGCCAGAGGCGGGGTTGCCCAAAGGGTGGAAGCCCTGTGCAGTGCGCGGTTGAAGCGGCCGCCCTGGAATGCAAAAAAGGCGACCTCAGTCGCCTTTTTTTGCTCTTTCTGGCTCGGCAGCCAGGCGCGTGGATGTCAGCTCAGCGAGGTGATCAGGTCGATGTACTGCTGCTTGGCGGCATCGGCCTCGGTGCCCTTGAGGTTGTTCCAGGCGTCCCACTTGGCACGGCCCACCATGTCGGTGAAGCTGGGCTTCTTCTCGGCGTTGTCGCCAGTCGTGGCCTGCTTGTACAGCGCGTAGATCTTGAGCAGCGTGGCGTTGTCGGGGCGCTCGCTGAGGTTCTTGGAATTGGCCACAGCGGCTTCGAAGGTGGCGGTCAGGTCGGCCATGTCGGTGCTCCTTGGATGGAAAGCGAAAGAAAGAAGGGGGAGGGAAAGAACGGTGTTGGCAAGGGATTGCTGCGTTGTATCTTACGGGCTGCGCGCCGCGCCAAGCGGTGCCATCCATAGAGGCAAGCCTCCAAAACAAACACAACAGGTGTACATCTGATGGTGACCCGCATTTCAGCCCCCAACGCCACCGCCCCCGAAGGCGCAGCCCCCACCTTGCGCAAGGTGCGCGCCCAGGCCCCCGATGTGGCCCGCCGCGCCGCCCAGGCCTTGCCCCCGGCCGCCCGCAAGGCCGCCACCGTGGTGCAAAAGAACGTACGCCGTGCCGCCACCGGCATGCTGGGCCTGTCGGGCGAGCGCATGAGCAAGGTCGATACCGCCTGGCTGCGCATGGACTCGCACAGCAACCTGATGATGATCAACGGGGTGTGGACGCTGTCGCCCGGCATCGGCTGGGACGCGCTGTGCGAACGCGTGCAGCAGCGCCTGCTGCAGTACCCGCGCTTTCGCCAGCGTGTGGTGGAAGACGCCGCGGGCGCCACCTGGGTGGAAGACCGCCACTTCGACATCGCCGCGCATGTGCTGCGCGAAAAGCTGCCGCGCCCCCAAGGTGCGGGCAAAGGCCACAGCATGCAGCGCGCACTGCAAGACCGTGTGGGCGAGCTCGCCATGCAGCCGCTGGATGCGCGCCGCCCCCTGTGGCAGATGCACCTGATCGAAGACTTTGTGGGCGATGACGGCCAGCCGGGCAGCGCGCTCATCGTACGCATCCACCACTGCATTGCCGACGGCATTGCGCTGATCTCGGTGACCATGTCGCTGGTCGATGGCGGCTCGGAGCCGCCCAAACGCAAACCCCGTGCAGACAAAGAGGCCGCCACGGCCGAGGACTGGATTGCCGACGCGCTCATCAAGCCCTTTACCGGCCTCACCGTGAAGGCGCTGGACCTGGCGGGCGACAGCGCGGCCAAGTCGCTGCAGATGCTGGGCGACCCCGAAAAAGCCATGCACAACGGTTTGGCAGGCACGGTGGACATGGCCCGCGTGGCCTACCAGCTGGTCAGCGATGCGGCTGCATTGGCGCTGATGCCCGACGACTCGCCCACGCGCCTCAAGGGCCAGCCCGGCAGCGCCAAGCGTGTGGCCTGGTGCCCGCCGATTCCGCTCGAAGAGGTTAAGGCCATCGGCAAGGCACTCAACTGCTCCATCAACGATGTGCTGCTGTCCTGTGTGGCGGGCGCCATCGGCGGCTATCTGCGCAGCCAGGGCGACGACCCCACGGGCCAGGAGATCCGCGCCATGATCCCTGTCAACCTGCGCCCCATGGAAGAGGCCTGGAAACTGGGCAACCGCTTTGGACTGGTGCCGCTGGTGCTGCCGATTGGCGTCGCCAACCCGGTGGAGCGCGTGTACGAGGTGCGCCGGCGCATGAATGCCCTGAAGGGCAGCACCCAGCCCATCCTGGCGTTTGCCATGCTGGCCGTGGCGGGCCTGATGATCAAGCCCGCGCAGGACGCGCTGCTCAACCTGTTTGGCCGCAAGACCACGGCGGTGATGACCAATGTGCCCGGCCCCAAGGAGCAGCTCACGCTGTGCGGCGCGCGCGTCACGCAGTGCATGTTCTGGGTGCCACAGTCGGGCGACATCGGCCTGGGGGTCTCCATCCTGAGCTATGGTGGCGGCGTGCAGTTTGGCGTGATCACCGACACCACGCTGTGCCCCGAGCCACAGCGCATCATCGACGCCTTTGCGCCCGAGTTCGACCAGCTTTCGCTGCTCACGCTGATGCTGCCCTGGGGCCACACAGACGCGGCGTAGAGCGGCCGCTGAGTGGGGCTGCCAAAAACATCAAAACTGCAGCCTATGGCGTGGTGTGCCCCGCAGTCGGCGCCTCGACCGACTGGGCCACCGCATCCCACAGGGCCTCTGCCGCGCGCCCCAGTTGCGCATGGGCTCGGTAGACCCGGATTTCAAGGTCCACATTCCAGGTGGTGGCCGCTGCGGCCACCAGCCTGCCCGCCGCCAGGTCCGCGTCAATCAGGCTGCGGGGCAGCCAGGCAATACCCCGCCCTTCGAGCGCCATGGTCCGCAACACTGACGCCAGGTGGGCCGTGAAAACCGTGTGTGTGCGGGGCCCCTTCAGTGCACCGTCGATGGTTTTGTGCAGGATATTGCCCAGCCCGGATTCCACGCTGTAGGCCAATAGCGGCGCTGCCGCCCTGGAATGCTCCAACCGGTGAAGGGCCTGGCTATCAGGCCCTGCAACGGAAACGGGGAGCAGGACATCGGTCCCCACACACAGAGACGGGTAGCCCTGCACCTGCAGTGGCCCGGGCACCTGGGCGTGCGCATGGCACAGCACGAACTGCACCTTGCTCTGGGCCAGCAGCGCCTCGCACCGGTGCAGCATGTCGGACTCCAGCTGCAGCGTGCCCGCCATGGTGTGCGCTTCAAAACTGCGCAGCCAACCCGGCATGAAGGTGAGCGACAGGGCATGTGTCGCGGCAAACCGCAGGCTCTGAGAGTTCGCTTCGGCCACGGCACGCGCCGCGCCGGGCAGGCGTGCTACCTCGGCGAGCAGCTCGGGCGCCACCCCCTGAAACCACTGACCTGCCTCCGTGAGCCGGACCGGCTGTGTGCTGCGGTCAAACAGCTCGGCGCCCAGCCACTCCTCCAGCGCCCGCACACGGCGACCAAACGCGGGCTGCGTCATGTGGCGATCTTCCGCCGCGCGCGAGAAGTTTCCGACGGCGGCCAACACCAGGAAATCTTCGAGCCAGGAGATGTGCATAGCCGGTGCCTTGAAAGCATTGAAGAGAAGAAAAACGGCATTGGTCAAACGCTGCGCGGCTGCGGATCATACCCATCCCAACATTCGTTTCGACACCCGGAGCACCGCATGAAAATCGTTGAAATCAGAGAAAAAACCATCCCCATCAGTTCGCCCATCCGCAACGCCTACATCGACTTCAGCAAGATGACGCTGAGCCTGGTGGCCGTGGTCACCGACGTGGTCCGTGATGGCAAGCCCGTGGTGGGCTATGGCTTCAACTCCAACGGCCGCTATGGCCAGGGCAAGCTGATGCGCGAGCGCTTCATCCCACGTGTGCTCGAAGCCAGCCCCGATTCCCTGATCGACGACAGCGGCAAGAATCTTGACCCGCACAAGATCTGGAACGCCATGTTCACCAACGAAAAACCCGGTGGCCACGGCGAGCGCTCGGTGGCCATCGGCACCATCGACATGGCCGTGTGGGACGCCGTGGCCAAGATCGAAGGCAAGCCGCTGTTCCAGCTGCTGGCAGACCGGTATGGCAACGGCACGCCCAACCGCAAGATCTTCGTCTATGCCGCAGGCGGCTACTACTACCCCGGCCAGGACCACGGCAAGCTCAAGGACGAGATGAAGAGCTATATCGACCGTGGCTACACCGTGGTCAAGAAGAAGATCGGCGGCGCCTCGCTCGACGAAGACCTGCGCCGCATCGACTCCATCCTCAGCGTGCTGCAGGACGGCCAGAAGCTGTGCGTGGACGCCAACGGCCGATTCGGCCTGGACACCGCCATCCAGTACGCCAAGGCGCTGTCGCAGTACGACCTGTTCTGGTACGAAGAGCCGGGCGACCCACTGGATTTTGAACTGCAGGCCGCCTTGCGCAACTACTACAAGAACCCCATGGCCACGGGCGAGGACCTGTTCTCGATGCAGGACGCGCGCAACCTGATCCGCTATGGCGGCATGCGCCCCGACCGCGACTGGCTGCAGTTCGACTGCGCGCTGAGCTACGGCCTGGTGGAGTACCTGCGCACGCTCGACATGCTCAAGGAACACGGCTGGTCGGCCAGCCGCTGCATCCCGCACGGCGGCCACCAGATGTCGCTGAACATCGCCGCCGGCCTGGGCCTGGGCGGCAATGAGTCCTACCCCGACCTGTTCCAGCCTTTCGGCGGTTTCCCCGACGGCGTGCAGGTGGTGGACGGCCACGTCACGCTGCCTGACCTGCCCGGCATTGGCTTCGAAGGCAAGGCCGACCTGTACGCACAGATGCAGGCGCTGTCCGCCTGACCATCGCCCTCAAAACACACACAGAAGGAGACAAAGTCATGGGCATTTTGAAGCAAGGGGCTGCAGCCGCAGCCATCGGACTCGTCGCTGCCAGCAGCACCCCCAGCGCCTGGGCGGAATTTCCAGAAAAGCCCGTTACGCTGGTCGTTCCGTTCTCAGCAGGCGGCCCCAGCGACAAGATCGCCCGGGACCTCGCCGAGGCCTTGCGCAAGCCCCTGGCGCAGACCGTGATCGTGGACAACACCGCCGGAGCGGGTGGCACCATTGGCGCCGCCCGCGTCGCGCGCGCCGCCCCGGATGGCTACACCCTGCTGGTGCACCACATTGGCATATCGACCGCACCCGCGCTCTACAAGAAGTTGCCCTACAAAACGCTGGAGGATTTCGAGTACCTCGGGCTCATCAACGAAGCGCCTTCGACCCTGATCGGCAAGCCCGGGCTGGCCGCCCACCACTTTGCCGATCTGCGCCAGTGGATCAGCGCCAACGAGGGCAAGGTCAACATCGCCAACGCGGGCGTGGGCTCGGCCTCCCACCTGTGCGGGCTGGTCCTGCAGGCCAGCTTGCAGTCGAAGATGACCTTTGTGCCCTACAAAGGCACGGCGCCCGCCATGACCGACCTGATGGGTGGACAGGTGGACCTGATGTGCGAACAGGCCACCAATGCCATGCCCCAGATCGAGGCCAGGAAGGTCAAGCTCTATGGCGTGACCAGCAAGCAGCGGATGACGCTACCGGCACTCGCGCAGGCGCCCACCCTGGCAGAGGTCGGGTTGGCGGGCTTCGAGATGACGGTGTGGCATGGTGTGTACGCGCCCAAAGGCACACCGGCACCAGTGCTGGCCAAGCTCAATGCCGCCATTCGTGTCGCCCTCAAAGACCCCGAACTCATCCAGCGCGAAGAGGCCCTGGGGGTGCGTGTGGTGACCGATGCGCGCCTGGAGCCCGCAGAGCACGAGAAGTATGTGGAGAGCGAAATGCGCCGCTGGGCCAAGATCATCAAGGACTCCGGCGAAACCGCCGATTGAAGCCGGCCAAAAGAACGGCAAGGGCACGCCCCAAGGCGCGCCCTTGCCATCGGCCATCCACGGTGGCTCAAGTCACCGAGCAGGTAAAACTCTCGGCCTTGCTCGCGTCACCCGTGCCGTTGTAGCGCGGGAACTTCGGAAACTCGCACACCGGGCGCTGGGCCGTGGGCGTGCGGGTGCCGGGCGCAAACTGGGTGGCCACCAGCTTGTCGGGCGCATTGCCTTTTTCCACCCAGGCGTCCAGCGCGGCCAGCAGGTCCATCGACAGCGGGTCGGTGCCGGGGCCATCCAGGTTGTGGCCCACCGAGGGCGAGGTGAGCATGCGCGCAAAGCCCTGTACCTTGCTGGCGCCCAGGCGCTGCTTCACCGAATCCAGGTATTCGGCCGTGCGGTACAGCGACACGCAGGTGTCCGACAGGCCGTACCAGACCAGCAGCTTGCCGCCCTTGTCGGCAAAGGCCGAGATATCAGGGTCGGTGCCGTCGATCATCTGCGCCAGGCGCAGGTACTGTGCGGCGTATTGCGTGGGATCGTGGCGCAGGATGTCGGCCGTGGGGTTGCCCTCGACCACGCGCGCGGCCTCGGTCACGGCCATGTGGTTGAAGGATTCACGCGCCTCGAAGCTCGGGCCGAACATGTAGGACTCCCAGTCGGACGTGGCCGCACCGCCCCGGCCAAAACGCGGGTAGCCCACGGCGCCACGCGAGAGGGTCACGGGCGTCTGGTGGTCGCTGTAGATGCGGCGGATGGTCTCGATCTGCCCGGCCGTCAGGCAGCTGTCGCTGTCGGCGCCCTTGCACAGCAGCTCGGTGGGCACATAGCTGCAGGCCTCGACGTTGCCGATGATGCCGTCCTTCAGGCCATCGAGCCCGTCGCATGCGGCCGTCTCGGCCTTGGCATACAGCGCCACCTTGGCCGGGCTGAGCCAGTGGTCGCGGTTCTTGAAGATGTGCTGGATCACGTTGGGCCCCAGGTTGACCTGGTGCGCCTGCTGGCTGATGGCGGGTTCCATGGCCACCACGCCGTCGTAGTCCTTGGGGTATTTCTGCGCAGAGATGAGGCCCGAGCGCCCGCCGTTGGAATGGCCCATGTGGTAGCGCCGCACGGGGCGCTTGCCGTAGAACTCGGTGGCAATCGCCGCGCCCACCTCCAGCACGAAGTGGTTGGCATCGAACGCGTGGTTGCGCAGCGCCACGTCGCTTTTGGCCCACTCGAAGCCACGGCTCTGGTGGCCGGAGTCGGAGCTGATCTTCACGTAGGGGTTGGCCGATGGGCCCACGAGCTGCTGGTACCAGGGGTCGTCGGTGGGGATGAAACCATCGAGCCCGCCACCGCCGATGGTGAGGGTCTTGCCGTTCCACTGCGCCAGCGTGGGCAGCTCCACCGCCCAGTTGATGGTGGACTCGGGCGACGACACGAGCTGCCCGCGCACGATGCAGACGTCGGGCAGCGTGCCTTCGGCCTTGCGCAGCTCGGTGCGCGTGACCTTGGCGCCATGGGGCAAAGTGGCCGAGGTGTAGGCGCCGCAGGCTTCGGCCAGGGGCTTGCTGGCCAGGGGCGCGGGCGCATCGTTGCCGCCGCCGCATGCGGTGAGTGCGAGGGCGACTGCGGCGCCCAGGCCGCCCAGGGCGCGCGCGGGCCATCGGCCTGCGGGTGCCGCGAGTGCTGTGCGACGGGGGTGCGCCACGGCGGCGCGGGTGGGGTTCGGGAACATGCGGAAAGTCTCCTGTGGTGTGTTTTTCTCAGGAGCCCAGCTTGTGGCGGCAGCGCCACCGCAGTCTCTGGGACTCCGGTGCGGACGATAGAAAAAGAAGCTGCCGCTGCGGCCTCTGCAAATGCAGAGGGAGCGGGAAACTACCGAGCCCGCACGGCAACAGGCGCCCCCAACGCTGGCGGGCCGGAAGGCGCTCTGCGCGTCACGCCCTACGCGTTGCGCAGCGCCGCCACCAGCTCCAGCTTGTTGCGCACGCCCAGCGCGGCGTAGGCGGTGCGCAGGTAGGTGCGCACCGTGGCGGGTGTGAGGCCCAGCGTGGCGGCAATACCCTTGTGCGATTGCCCCTGGGCGTAGAGCATGGCCACGCTCAGCTCGCGCGGGGCCAGCACCTGCTTGTGCTGGCGCGAGGCAATGCTGAGCGCCACCAGCGGGCCGCAGGGCTCCAGCCGCAGGCGGCAGGCCTTGCCCAGCACCAGGTTGCAGGGCGCGCCCGGCAGCGCCTGCACCACGGCGGGGGGCAGACGGGTGCCGGCCCATTCCGGGCAGGCCACACGCAGGGCCTGGCTGATGCGCAGGCCTGCAAACAACAACTCGCCCGTGGGCTGGGCGAGTGCAAAGCTGTCCCAGGGGCGGCGGGGCGAATCGGTTTGCAGCCGCTGCAACCGGTGGTGCCAGTGCTGCAGCAGGTGCACCACAAACTCGCCGAACAGCACGGTTTCGGCATCGGTGAATTCGGTGCGCGCCTGGGGGCGGTAGACCGAGACAAAAAACATCAGCCCGCTGTGTGGCAGCTCGGCCGTGAGGGCCATGCAGTGGTACAGGCCATGGCGCTCGGCGAAGGCCATCACCTGCGGGTCTTCGGGCAACGCGCCCACCACATCGCGCTCGCGGATCACCTCGCCCAACCGGCGCATGGACTGCTGCGCAAAGTCGTCCACCGCCGCCAGGGCATTCCATTCGTCGGCAAAACCCCGGGCCAGGCCGATGCTGCCGTGCAGCCAGTTGCGCGGCGCAGCCTGCGCATTCGCGCCCTCCCCAGCGCCGCCCTCCGAACCACCCGCCGACACCTCGCCCCACCAGGCCGAATCAAAAGGCACCAGGCTGCGCAGCGTTTGCAGCGCCTGGTGCAGCAGGTCTTGTGGTGGTGCCTGCTGGGCCTGTTCGGAAAGCAGAAGCAGGCTGCGGCTGAGCGCGCGCAGCGGGTCGGCAGGCGGCACCTGCTGGGCGGTGCGCGGGCTCATGGGCCAGCGCGCTCGGCGGCCACCCGGGGGTCGCTGGGGCCGCAGGGGGCGTGGGATGCAAGGGCCATGGTGTCTCCTGGTTTTGGGGGCGATGGTAGCCGCCACCCAGCCACCGCCCGGCAACCACCCCGGAATGGGCAGCCCGGGGGCTCTGGAGACAATCACTATGCTTTCAGGAGCAAAAAACCCTTCACAGGCGCGCGGTAGAGGCCATTTTTAGGCAAATTCCAAGCCCTTCAGCCCGCCAAACCATCCACCGCCTGGAACATCGACTGCCGCGCCTGGCTCACGATCTGGCCCTTCCAGGCATCGGTGTCGGTGTAGAAGGCGGCGAGCATCTGGGCCTTGATCTGTGCGTGCTGCTCGGCGGGCGCCTGGGGGTGCAGGTTCAGCCACTGCTCGGCCCGGATCGCGTCCATCACATCGAGCACGGGCACGGTGCCGTATTCCATGGCGATGCCGGTGTACTCGGCATGCGGGCACTCGTCGTAGATGGCGGTCCACATCAGCCCCGTGAGGAAGGCCGAGGTGGACGAGCCGTCATAGATCGACGTGACCGGCGTGGTGCCGCCGCCATCCCACCAGACCCGCGCACGGGCCACGGCCACATCGTCGTCGTTGCCGGCATAGATGCGCTCGCCATGGCCGCTGGGGCCCAAGCCCGTGTGCAGGTCGATCCACGCAATGTTCGAAGCACGGGCTCCGTGCTGGCGCAGCACCTGGCGCAGCGTGTGGTTGCTCCAGGTCGGCTCGGTGCCACCAAAAAACACGCCCTGCGGAAACTCGTGCTGGCCCTGCGAGATGGCGGCCTGCCAGGCGGCTTCTCCGTGGGTGTCGATGTACTGCTGCCGGGCGGCGTCGTTCTCGGCCGATGGCGGCCATTGCTCGGGCAGCAGCAGGGGCTGCACCTCGCGGTAGGCGGTGTTCACGGGCAGGGGCTTGGAAAAATCCTGGAAGTTGCGGTTCAGGTCCACGTTCTCGTGCGTGAAGCGGCGCACGTGCGAGAAGCCGTAGGGATTGAGCGCGTGGATGTAGAGCGTGGCCACGCCCGCCGCATGCGCCTTGTCGCGCCATTCCTGGTCGTGCAGCGCAAACACCTGCACGCCGCTGCCGCAGTAGCCCTCCACGCCGTGGCAGGCGCTGCTCACGATGAGCAGCTTCTTCGCGTCGGCCGGGCCATCGCGCACCACGTCCATGGCCAGGTCTTCGCCGCCCTGGCCCTTGAGCGGGTGGGCATGCGATTCGATGGGCAGGCCCGCAGCGGCGGCGGCCTCCAGGAACTGGGTGCGCGCACGGGCGTAGCTGGGCGAAAAGGCTTCAACGATACCGATCATGGACAAGGCTTTCGGAGGAGGGTTCGACAAAAGAAAACCCGGGCGCGCGCGGCGAGCGCCCGGGGTATGCGTGGTGTGGATCGGGGCGTCAGGCCGCGGCGGTGGGCTGGGCCAGCCACTCCTCGGCCAGCTTGACCCAGTAGGTGGCGCCCAGCGGGATCAGGTCGTCGTTGAAGTCGTAGCTGGGGTTGTGCAGCATGCAGGGCCCGCCGCCATGGCCCATCTCGCGGTGCGCGCCGTCACCGTTGGCGATGAAGCAATACGCACCGGGTTTGGCCTGCAGCATGTAGGCAAAGTCTTCGGCGCCCATGGTGGGCTCCTGGGCCACCACACGCTCTTCGCCCACGATGGTGGCCATGACCTTGCGCGCGAACTCGGCCTCGGCGGGCGAGTTGACGGTGGGCGGGTAGTTGCGCACAAAGGCAAACTCGCAGGTGGCGTCGTGTGCGGCGCAGGTGTGTTCGGCAATCTGGCGCATGCGCTGCTCGATCAGCTCCAGCACCTCGATGGTGAAGGTGCGCACCGTGCCCTGCAGCTCGACGCTGTCGGGCACCACATTGGTGGCCTCGCCCGCGTTGATCATGGTGACCGAGATCACGCCCGCATCCACGGGTTTCTTGTTGCGGCTGATGATGGTCTGGAAGGTCTGCACCATCTGGCAGGCAATCGGCACCGGGTCGATGCCGGTGTGTGGCAGCGCCGCATGGCCGCCCTTGCCCCGGATGGTGATCTTGAATTCGCTGGTCGAGGCCATCACCGGGCCGGGGCTCACGGCAAACGTGCCCACCGGCATGCCGGGCCAGTTGTGCATGCCGTACACGGCCTGCATGGGGAACTGCTCGAACAGGCCGTCTTCGATCATCACGCGGGCACCACCACCGCCTTCTTCGGCGGGCTGGAAGATCAGGTACACGGTGCCATCAAAGTTGCGGTGCTTGGCAAAGTGCTGCGCCGCCGCCAGCAGCATGGCCACGTGGCCATCATGGCCACAGGCGTGCATCTTGCCCTGGTGTTTGCTGGCGTGGGCGAAGGTGTTGAACTCCTGCATGGGCAGCGCGTCCATGTCGGCGCGCAGGCCGATGGCGCGGCCACTGGCGCCGCCGTCCCGGCCCTTGACGATGCCCACCACGCCCGTCTTGCCCAGGCCCCGGTGGATGGGAATGCCCCATTCGGTGAGCTTTTGCGCCACCACGTCGGCGGTGCGCACCTCTTCAAAGCACAGCTCGGGGTGGGCGTGAATGTCCCGGCGCACCGCTGCAATACTGGCCGCCTGGGTGACGATGGAGTCAATAACGTTCATGATATGTGTCCTTACGATCTCACAGTCTAGCCCGCTGGCCGTCCCTTGCGCCACCCCGGGTTTATTTGCACTGCAACATGACACTCTCCCCCCACGCCCTCGAACTTGCGCAAACCCTGGTGCGCATGAACACCGTCAGCCACCACTCCAACCTGGAGCTGATCCACTTCATCCGTGACCACCTGGCGCGGCTGGGCGTCACAAGCCGGCTGACCTTCAATGCCGACAAAACCAAGGCCAACCTGTTTGCCACACTGGGCGAGGGAAAACCCGCCGGGGTCATCCTGTCGGGCCACACCGACACCGTGCCGTGGGACGGCCAGGACTGGAGCATGGACCCGCTGAGCGCGCTGGTGAAAGATGGCAACCTGTATGGCCGGGGCAGCGCCGACATGAAGGCTTTCATTGGCATTGCCGTGTCGCAGGCCGGGCAGTTCCTCAACAGCGATGCGCCCTTCGCCATCCACCTGGCTTTCAGTTACGAGGAAGAGATCGGCTGCTTTGGCGTGAAGGAACTCATCGCCGACCTGCGCGACGCCCATATCAAACCCCTGGCCTGCATCGTGGGCGAACCCACCAGCATGGTGCCCGCCATTGCGCACAAAGGGGTGTACCGCTACAAGTGCTGCGTGCGCGGCAAGGAGGCGCATTCGTCCCTCACGCCCCACTCGGTCAACGCCATCGAGATGGCGGCCCGTGTGGTCGGCCGCCTGCGCGACATGGGCGAGGGCTTTGAGCGCGAAGAGCCCCGCTTCGAGGGCTTTGATGTACCGTTTTCCACCACCAGCGTGGGGCAGTTTCACGGCGGCATTGCCGACAACGTGGTGCCGCGCGACGCCGAGTTCCGCTACGAGTTCCGCGACCTGCCCACGGCCAACGCCGCGCAGATGCAGGCCGAGGTGGTGGCCTACGCGCAGTCGCTGGAGCCCGCGATGAAAAGGATCGCCCCCTCGGCGGGTTTTGGCTTTGAAACCATCTGCGAGATCCCGAGCTTTCTGGGCAGCAAGGACGACCCCGTGACACGCCTGGCGCAAGAACTTGCGGGCGAACAAGGCACCACCCTGGTGGCCTTCGGCACCGAAGCGGGGTTGTTCAAGAACGCAGGCATCTCCACCGTGGTGTGTGGCCCCGGCAGCATCCAGCAGGCGCACCAGCCCGACGAGTACGTGAGCCTGGAACAGCTGGCGCGCTGCGAGGCCTTCATGCAGGGCCTGGCGCGCACGCGCACGCTGGGCTGAAGGCCCCGCCCGCACGCATGCACGCGCGGGCCGCTACTCCCGCACCCGCCCCTGGCCGTCGATCAGGCCCAGCTCCAGCAGGCGCGACGCCACGCGGTCCCCCGCAAAGTGCACGCGAAAGCCGCCCAGGTTCAGCTCCTCCATGCCCTCCAGCGTCTTGCGCAGGCGGGCGCGGCTGATGTCCTTGCCCATGCGGCGCAGCGCCTCGGTCATGACCCGCGCGGCAATGTAGCCCTCCAGCATGTAGACATTGGGCTTGCCCAGTTTGCCGGCCGCCGCGTCGGCCTGCAGCTCGCGCACGATGGCCAGGCGCGCGTTGTCGCTGCGTGGCACACCGCGCACCACCACCACACCCGCGCCCGCCGTGCCCAGCTGCTCCGCCAGCAGGCTTTCGCCCGTGTTCGAGAACCCGTACACCGGCCCGCGAAAGCCCTGCGCACGCAGTTCGCGGATGGTGCTGGCGGCCCCGCGCGCGTCGCCAATCACCAACAGGGATTCGGGCTTGGCAGCCAGCGCCTTGTCGGGTGCGGTGATAGGGCCCTTGAACACCAGGTTGGCGCCCAGGCCATTGAGGGTGTTCTCGGCCGACTCCAGCGCGGCCAGGGATTCGCTGTCGGCCCCGTGCAGCAGGGCCAGCTTGCGCACACCCAGCGTCGCGGCGTGGCGCATCACGGCCACGGACTCCTCGGCATAACCCGGCCGCAGCGTGAACACGTTGGGGTAGACCGCCCCCCGGAACTCATCCCCGCCCGCCAAGGGGGCGAACAGCAGCACATCGCTGTCCTTGATGAGTTTGTAGCTGGCCGTGACCTGGGGCGACCCGTAGTAACCAAACAGGGCCAGGGGGTTCTGCGCCAACAGTTTCTGGGTGTTGGCCGCCGCCTGCTCGGGCGTGCCCGCATCGTCGAGCGTGACCAGTTCAATCAGCCGCCCGCCGATACCGCCTGCGGCATTCACCCGGTCAAAGTGGAGCTTGGCGCCCTGCTGGAACGGCAGGGCCAAGCCCGCCCCCGCACCGGTCAGCGCCACCGACTGCCCGAGCACGATGGGAGCGGCCGGTGCCTGGGCCCAGGCAGCAGGTGCTGCCGCCAGCATCAGCGCCAGGGCGGCGCAGCACGCTTGCGCCCACAGTGCAGGGTGTTTGAATCGCATCGCCGCCTCCCGGTCTGTCTGCCCCGGAAGTGGCGCAGTGGGCGCGAATATAGGAGTGGCACCGGGCCTGCGCCATCCGCATTGGCCCTACGTCAGCGCCTCAGGTGCGCACGCGCCCGTCTCCGGTCAACATCGACATCTCGACAAACTTCGACGCCGCATGGCTGGTGGCGCTGAACGACACCGGAAAGCCCGAGATCACCTGGTTGCCAATGGCCTCGGTGCCCGCGATGAAACTCTCGCGCGTGAGCTTGCCACCGGCCTGGGCCTGGCGCAGGCCCTCGGCAAACACGCGGGCGGCCACATACCCCTCCATGCTCGAATAGTTGGGCTGCACCTTGTCGCCGCCCTTCTTGATGGTCTCCAGAAACTCGCGCGTGATCTGGCGCGAGGGCTGGTAGGGCGAGGGCACGACCTGCGACACCACCACGCCCGCACCGTCCTTGCCCAGCTCGTCGGCCAGCGCCTGCGTGCCCACAAACGACACGTTGTAGAACGTGCCGCCAAACCCCGCCTTGCGCGCCGCGCGCACAAACGCGGCAGCCGAGGCGTAGGCGGTGATCTGCACGATGGCATCGGGCATGGCGGGCACCAGCTTGTCCACAGCCGCCTTCACGTCCAGCGAATTGCGCTCCACCGTGGCCGTGGCCGCCGGGGCGAGTTTGAGCTCGGTGAGGGCCCGGGTCACGCCCTCCAGGCCCGCCTTGCCATAGGCGTCGTTCTGGTAGAACACCGCGATCTTCTTGAGCCCCAGGTTGGTGAGCTGGCGCACGATGAGCGCCGTTTCGTCGTAGTACGAAGCACGCACATGGAAGATGAGCCGGTTGAACGGCTGGCGCAGCGCCTCGGCGCCGGTGAAGGGCCCAAAAAACGGCACCTTGGCCTGGTTGAATAATGGCATTGCCGCCAGGCTGGTGGGCGTGCCGATGTAGCCGAACAGCGCAAACACATCGTCCGCAATGAGCTTTTTGGTGTTCTCGGCACAGCGGTCGGGCTCGTAGCCGTCGTCCAGGGTACGGATTTCCACCTGCCGCTTGCCCACGCCGCCCTGGGCGTTGAGCTGGTCAAAAAACAGCTTGGCGCCCTGGTTGAACTGCACGCCCAGCTGGGCGGCAGGGCCCGTGAAGGCGGCCGACTGCCCCAGCACGATGCGCCCCTCGCTTTGCGCCTGCGCGATCTGAAAACCGCCCAGTGCAACCGCCCCCAGGCCCACGGAAAACTGCCTGCGCCCCAATGCCATTTGCTTCATGGTGAAATCTCTGTCCTTGTCAAACATCACGAGGTTGACCCCTCGACGCTGCCGGTGAGCAGCCTGCTGGGGAAACGGCGCACGATGGGATAGATGTTGGTTAGATATGCACGCCGTTTCCAACCCTCTGGCAGTTTAACGACCACCCCACATATGTCTACGCCTTCTGCCGTCATTTCCCCGCAAACAGCCCCCACCCAGGTGCGTGGCGCCTGCCCCCACGACTGCCCGGACACCTGCGCCCTGCTCACCACGGTGGACGAACACGGCGTGGCCATCCGCGTGCAGGGCAACCCCGAGCACCGCCACACCGACGGCGCACTGTGCGCCAAGGTGAGCAAATACACCGAGCGCAGCTACCACCCCGAGCGTGTGCTCACCCCGCTCAAACGCACGGGGCCCAAGGGCAGCGGCCAGTTCACCCCGGTCAGCTGGGACGAAGCCCTGGCCGACATCGCCCAGCGCCTGCAGACCATCGCCGCCCGCGCGCCCGAGGCCATCCTGCCCTACAGCTACGCAGGCACCATGGGCATGGTGCAGGGCGAGAGCATGGACCGGCGCTTCTTCCACAAGCTCGGCGCTTCGCAGCTCGACCGCACCATCTGCGCATCCGCCGGGGCCGAGGCGCTGATCCAGACCCTGGGCGGCAAGGTGGGCATGAAGGTGGAGTTTTTTGCCGAATCGCAGCTCATCCTCATCTGGGGCAGCAACTCCATCGGCAGCAACCTGCACTTCTGGCGCTACGCACAGCAGGCCAAGAGGAGCGGCGCCAAGCTGGTGTGCATCGACCCCCGCAAGAGCGAGACGGCCGACAAGTGCCACGAGCACATCCAGCTGCGCCCTGGCACCGACGCCGCGCTGGCCCTGGCGCTGATGCACGAGCTGATCGCCCACGACTGGCTGGACCACGACTACATCGCGCGCCACACGCTGGGCTGGGAGCAGCTGCGCGAGCGCGCCCTGCAATGGCCGCCCGAGCGCGCGGCCGAGGTCTGCGGCATCCCTGTGGAGCAGATCCGCCAGCTCGCCAAGGACTATGGCACCACCCGGCCCACCGCCATCCGCCTGAACTACGGCATGCAGCGCGTGCGCGGCGGCGGCAACGCGGTGCGCGCCGTGGCCTGCCTGCCCGCGCTCACCGGCGCGTGGCGTCACCGTGCGGGCGGCATGTTGCTGTCCAGCTCAGGCCAGTTCCCGGCGCAGCGCGGCGTGCTGCAGATGCCCGAACTGATGCCCGCGAAGACACCGCGCACCATCAACATGTCCACCATCGGCGACGACCTGCTGCGCGCGGCATCGCCCGCCTTCGGCCCGAAGGTGGAAGCCATCGTGGTCTACAACAGCAACCCCGTGGCCGTGGCGCCCGACTCCGGCAAGGTGGTGCGCGGCTTTGCGCGCGAGGATCTGTTCACCGTGGTGCTGGAGCATTTCCACACCGACACGGCCGACTACGCCGACTACATCCTGCCCGCCACCACGCAACTGGAGCACTGGGACGTGCACCTGAGCTACGGCCACACCGACGTGCTGCTCAACCGCCCCGCGATCGCACCGCAGGGCCAGGCCCGCAGCAACGCCCAGATCTTCCGCGACCTGGCCGCGCGCATGGGCTTCACCGAGCCCGGCTTTGCCGACAGCGACGAGGCTCTGTGCCGCCAGGCCTTTGGCGACGCGGTGGACTACGCGCTGCTCGAAACCCAAGGTTTTGCCACGCTCGCCATCCCCGATGCCCCGTTTGCCGAGGGCCACTTTCCATCGCCCTCCGGCAAGTGCGAGTTCTACAGCGCCCGCCTGGCCGCACAGGGCCTGGACGGCCTGCCCGACCACCTGCCCAACTACGAGCTGCAAGGCACGGATGCACGTTACCCGCTGGCCATGATCTCGCCGCCGGCGCGCAACTTCCTGAACTCCACCTTCGTGAACGTGCAGAGCCTGCGCAACATCGAAGGCCGCCCGGTGCTGGAGATCCACCCCGACGACGCCGAGGCGCGCGGCATCGCCAACGACGGCGTGGTGCGCGTGTTCAACGACCGGGGCAGCTACCTGTGCCACGCCACGGTGTCGCGCCGCGCACGGCCTGGCGTGGTCAACGGCCTGGGCATCTGGTGGCGCAAGATGGGCCTGGAAGGCACCAATGTGAACGAGGTGACCAGCCAGGCGCTGACGGACCTGGGGCGCGCGCCCACTTTTTACGACTGCCTGGTGCAGGTGGAGGCCCGCCCCACCGAGGCGGCGCTCCCTGCCTGAGCGGCTATAGCAGCCCTCATATTGCTACTATTTTTATAGCTTAAAAGGCATATCTATTGCGCGCAAACGGCCATTTTTTCTTAAAAATCCGCCGCACTCACCGCCACTGCCGCCCCAGAAACTCCGCCACCTGGTTCTCCAGCGTGGCGTGGTAGGCCACCCGGTCGAAGCCCTCGGGGTTGGCGGCAGCGTCGCCTGCGTCCGATGGCAGGGGCCAGGCGGATTGGGCCATGAAGGCAAAGTGCCCGGCGCCCGGCACGGTGCTCGCGTCCACCCCGGGCAGGTGGGCCGCCACATGCTGGCCGTGGTACTTGCCCTGCAGCACCACGTCGCGCTCGGCCATGACCACCTTCACCGGCACGGTGATGGCGGCCAGGCTCTGGGGGGTCAAGACCACGGCCATGGGCGCGAGGGCCACCACGGCGCGGATGCGGGGGTCGGCCACCGAGACCAGCGGGCCATCCTGCGCGCCGACCGCAGAAGCTGCCGGTGCCACGGGACTGCTGGCACCCTGGGCCGGGGAAAGCTTGCCCAGGCTGCAAAAGCCCGGGTCGTCCGCCACGCGGCGGCAATGCTGGGCGGCGCGGGTGGGCTCGGCCTGTGCACCGGCCAGTGCCAGCACGGTGTAGCCACCTGCCGAGTGCCCCACGGCGCCGATGCGCCCGGCGGGAATGCGGGGGCCCCATTCGGGGTGGGCCAGCAGGGCATCGAGCACGCGGCTCACCTGGCGCGGGCGTTCGCTGAAATAGCGGCCCGAGGTGATCATCGACCGGTCTTCCCAGTTGTCGCCCGGATGGCGCAGCGCTGCCACCAGATAGCCGTCGGCCGCCAGGCGCGTGGCCAGGTTGTGGTGGCCCAGTTCATGGCCGCCCGTGCCGTGCGAGATGAGGATCAGGCCCTTGAGGGGCGCGGCGGCCACCGGCGCACCCGGCGTGACCACCGGCCGCCACGGGCCCATGGGCAGGGTGCGCGCCACGGCGGGGGTGGGGTAGTACAAGGCCACGGTCACGGGCTCGGCGCCCGGGACCACCAGGGTGCGCAGCCCGGCATATTGCGCCGATGCCGGGGTGGCCCAGGCCAGCATCGCTACAAAAGCAGCCAGCAGCGGGGCACGGGCCAAGCGCCATGTGGCACGGAGGGCCAGGAAGAGGATGAGGGTCACGGTGCGCCTTTCGCCAAATGCCGCCCGGGGGACGGCTTGACGGCACTGTAGGCAACGCCCGCAATGGACTCCAGCGCCCTGCGACGAAACGCCGCTGCGCGGCGCGAGATGCGCCGCAGAAGGGACGACAGGCACGCCCCGCCCGCCCCCACCCGGCGCGCCGCGTTATGCCCGTTTGCGTTCAATACACAAGAACCGTTCGGGCTGAACCTGCCGAAGCCTCGCGCGGCGCTTCGACAGGCTCAGCGTGAACGGACTTGTATTTTTTGAACGCATCCCGGTATTACAGCGCGGCTTCGAGGATGCGGCGGCTCACGGCGGGCGTGATCTCGCGCTGCTCGCCCAGCGTCACCATGCCATGCGCTTCGAGCTGCGCCACCACGGCGCTCACGGTGTCGGCGCCCAGGCCATAGCCGGACAGGCGCGTGGCGATGCCCATGGCCTCGAAGAAGGCGCGCGTGCGCTCGATGGCGGCGGTGATGCGCTCGTCGTCGGTGCCGGTGGTGATGCCCCATACACGCTCGCCGTACTGCAGCAGCTTGGCGCGTTTGGCGCCCCGGCGCTCGTGCAGCAGCGCGGGCAGCACGATGGCCAGCGTGCGTGCATGGTCGATGCCGTGCAGCGCGGTGAGCTCGTGGCCGATCATGTGGGTGGCCCAGTCCTGCGGCACGCCCGCGCCGATCAGGCCGTTGAGCGCCATGGTGGCGGCCCACATGAGGTTGGCGCGGTCGTCGTACACGGGCTCGGGGGCAGTCAGCAGGCGCGGGCCGATCTCGATCAGCGTCTGCAAAATGCCTTCGGCAAAACGGTCCTGCACGGGCGCGTTGACCGGGTAGGTGAGGTACTGCTCCACCGTGTGCACAAACGCATCGACCACACCGTTGGCCAGCTGCTGCGGCGGCAGGGTGTAGGTCTTGGTGGGGTCGAGCACCGAAAACACCGGGTAGGTGTGCACGCTGCCAAAGGCCAGCTTGGCGCCCTTGGCGCGGTGGGTGATGACGCCACCGTTGTTCATTTCAGACCCCGTGGCGGGCAGCGTGAGCACGGCGCCAAACGGCAGGGCGCCCTTCACGTTGCGGCCATGTTTTTCGAGGATCGCCCAGGGGTCATCGCCCTCGAAGCGCACGGCCGCAGCAATGAACTTGACGGCATCGATCACCGAGCCACCACCGACGGCCAGCAGAAAGTCAAACCCGCCTTCGCGGATCTGCGCCACGGCCTTCATCGAGGTTTCATAGCTCGGGTTGGGCTCGATGCCGCTGAAGGTGGCGTGCGGGCGCTCACCCAGCGCCGCGCGCACCTCGGCCAGCGTGCCGGTCTTTTCGGCGCTGGCGCCGCCCACCAGGATCAGCACCTTGGCCGCAGCGGGCACCAGCTTGGCCAGGTCGGCAATGCGGCCCTGGCCGAAGGCGATGTGGGTGGGGTTGTGGAAGTC